>JAWLEN010000141.1:0-5149 GCA_041686095.1 Candidatus Aminicenantota bacterium | reverse complement strand
GGCCAAAAAAGATTCCTTTATTAAATTTTCACGTTCCAATTTTATTCCTATTTTCAGCCAGCTCATGAAGGTTGAGAGTCTTTCTCACGGAACCAAAGGATTTCCTCAAAATCACCTGGATTCTATGACCGGAGCCGGACTGGTTCATTTCGGCGGACACGGGCATCCCGGACAGATCGACAAAGGGATGACCGCCCGGCAAGTCACAGAAGTTGATTTTTCTCCCTGCGTTTGCTTTAACGGAGCCTGCTACACCGGAGTAGTGGGTAGGTATTATGAAATGTTCGGCCCCAAAGGGATCATAGAAGAAAAAACAGTCCAAGCTCAAAACTCATTCTGTCTGAACATACTTCAAAACAATGTCATCGCCTACCTGGCCTCGCTTCACCCTGACCACGGTATGCCTGTGTACCAGGAAATGGAGTACATGGCTTTAAAAGGAGCCTCGCTGGGAGAGGTGATCAAACACACCTATGACAGTGTGGTTCTGGGAAATGGAGGCCGGCTTCCGAAGTTCGAGATCTTAATCCACGGCATGCCCTCTCCTGGGTGGACACCCAAAGAAATCATGCTCAAAGGCACAGCCTCCAGAGTGCTTTTTGGAGACCCTTCTCTGAAAATAATGAACCCCCTTCCTTTAGAAAAACCATTGGAGTTAACCCTGGAAAAACAGCCGGATAAACTCATCATCGGAGCCATCATGAACAATCCCCTTTACAAAGCCATTTTTACGGATACTTTTCATGACTATCTTGCATTTCAAAAAAACATGTTCAATGACAGAGCTCTTTTCTCTATCCAGCTTCCTTCTGGATTTGAGGATCCTTCCTCAGTAAAAGTCTTGGGCGCAGCCAACGGTCCGACCACCATTAAATATAAACTTCAGGGCTGGGCAAAGGAAAAAGACAGAAACAACCATCTTTTACATATCCAGGTAGACCTGGCTTCCCAGGGATTCATGAAGTCAGAATGGCGCAATAAAGGGGCGGCTGTGGGCATCGAAGTCCAGAAATAAAAAAGTACAGGTATCCACCTCCCCTCTATAAGGAATGAGCCAATCCCGGGGAAATTCATCCGGGTCGACTTTTTTTTCAATGGCTGTTTCTAAAACCTTGTTCATGTTTCTTTATATCTTTTTTATTTGAGCTTCATCCAGTTTTTTGATAGGGGTTTTGGGATGGATTCTGGTTTGAAATAACCGTTTTAGGATTTTGATTTTTTCAGCAGTTTTTTGAATTCAGCCTCATTGAGGATTTTGACATCCTGCTTTTTCGCTTCATCCAATTTGCTCCCCGGTTCTTCCCCTAAAACCAGATAATCTGTTTCTTTACTGACACTTGAAGTGGCTCGTCCACCCAGGTCTTCCACCGCCTTCTTGGCTTCATCACGAGTAAACTCATCCAGGCTTCCTGTGAAAACAAATTTTTTGCCCTCTAAAGGAAGTGATTTTCCTTTTGTTCCTATAGGCTCTACCTGGACTCCGGCTTCTTTCAATCTTTGCAGCACTTTCTGGTTTTGCTCCTGCTTGAAAAAATGATGCACGCTTTGAGCTATCTGGGGGCCGGTTTCCCGGATTTCCTGAAGTTCTTCTTTATTGGCCTGTTGGAGGTTCTCCAGCGTATTGAATTCTCTGGCTAACACACGAGCCATATGCTCTCCGACATGTCTGATTCCCAGCCCATACAGAAATCGGTCCAGACGGGTTTTTTTTGATCCCTGGATTGCCTGATAAAGATTTTCAGCCGATTTCTGGGCAAATCCTTCCAGTCCCTTAAAGTCTTCCACTGATAGATGATAGAGGTCAGCCACATCTTTCACCATATCTTTGTCCACTAATTTTTTAACGATTTTTTCTCCCAATCCCTCAATATTTAGAGCATCTCGAGAAGCATAGTGCATGATATGACCGATAAGCTGGGCTGTGCAGGTCAATCCCGCAGAGCAAAAATAATAGGCTCCTTCTCTGTAGATCTCTGAACCGCACACCGGACATTGGTGCGGCACGGAGAACTTCTTTCCTCGTTTTTTTCCGGGTTCTTTGATCCTCTCCACAACTTCAGGGATCACATCTCCGGCCCTGGCAATCCGGACCTTATCCCCGGGCCGGACATCTTTATTGTGCACTTCATCCTCGTTATGCAGGGTAGCCCGGCTGACTGTCACGCCGCCCACATCCACAGGCTGAAGCAGAGCCACGGGTGTCAGCATCCCGGTCCGCCCCACCTGCACCACAATGTCTTCCAGGACGGTGACTTCTTTTTTTGGGGGAAATTTCCAGGCTAAAGCCCATCTGGGACTTCTTTGCCGGGTTCCTAACTGCTCACGGAGTTTGTAATCATCCACTTTGATCACAATACCATCTATTTCGTATTCCAGGTCATTCCGCTTTTGGCTGAGTTCCTCCCGATATTTTTCTACCTCCCTGAATGAGGAGCACTTGCGGATGATTTTGTCGACTTTCAAACCCCACTTGGGAAGCTGCTGGATAACCTCCCAGTGGGAGGAAAACTCCTGACCCTCCACTCTCAGTATTTCATAAAAATAAATATCCATGGGTTTATCAGCCACTTTTCTGGAATCCAGCTGCCTCATGGTTCCGGCTGCTGCGTTTCGGGGATTGGCAAAGGGATTTTCTCCTTTCTCAATTCTTTTCTTATTCATCTCCTGAAAAGCAGCTTTAGGCATAAAGACTTCTCCTCTTACAGCCAAAAAAGAAGGAGTTTCATGTCCATTCTCTTGATGCAGCCGAAGGGGAACCGCTCCGATGGCTTTGATGTTTTCTGAAATATCCTCTCCGGTTTGCCCATCTCCTCTTGTGGCTCCGTATTTGAAGTCACCATTTTCATACACGATCTCAACTGAAAGACCATCGAACTTGGGTTCCACCACATAGTCTATTTTTTTTTGGCCGACATTGCGGTGGATAAAATCATCAAAATCCCGGGCTTCTTCTTTTTCTAAGGCAGCATTCAAACTAAGCATGGTGACCGTATGTTTGACTTTTTTCATCTTATCAACCGGAGGTGCTCCGATTTTCCGGGTAGGGGAAGTGTCAGACTGGAACTCAGGAAAAGCCTCTTCTAGATTCTGCAGACGCTTGAGAAGTTTATCATAGGTACTGTCAGAAATTTTGGGCTGGTTTTTCACATAATACAGATAATTATGGTATTCAATGCCTTCACGCAGGTCCTTGATCTGTTTTTCAGCCTCTTTTTTGGAAAGCTTATCGATATCTTTGAAATCGGTTTTAGGATTGTGCTTAAAGTCCATAACGGTCTCCCATTGTTTATTCCCGCTTAAAATGTTTTTTTAATTTTTTCCAGGGAAGAGTATTGATGACATCTTTGGGTTCCAGCCATCCTCTTCGAGCCTGTCCCACACCAAACCGCATCAAGTTGAGATCATCAATGGTATGGGCGTCCGTGGAAATAACCATTTTTATCCCGATCTCTTTACCCAACTTGCAGTGAGTATCATTGAGATCGAGCCGATCGGGATGGGAGTTGATCTCTAAATGAACATTTTCTTTAGCAGCCTTTTTCATGATTTTTTCCATATCCAGGTCAAGAGGTTTTCTCTCGTGAATCAACCGTCCAGAAGGATGCCCCAAGATATTCATGCGGGGATTGTCCATCGCCTTGAGAACCCGTTCTGTTTGCTTTTTCTGAGAGAGATTGAGTTTGTAATGGACAGAACAGACTGTAAAATCCAATTCTTTCAGCACTTCATCAGGTAGGTCCAGGGAACCATCTTCCAGTATATCCACTTCAATGGATTTGAGAATCCGAATATTTTTAAACTTTTCCTGAAGTTTATCAATTTCCTCAATCTGTTTTCTCAACCTTTTTGGATTCAGACCATTGGCAACAGTGACCTTTTGAGAATGATCGGTTATGGCCACATATTCATATCCTTTTTCTTCGGCGGCTTTCACCATTTTCTGGATAGTGTAGCGGCCGTCTGTATGCTTAGAATGAACATGAAGGTCACCGCAAATATCTTCCAATGTGATCAAATCCGGCAGGTTTCCTTTTTTAGCTGCCTCGATTTCTCCCCGGTTTTCCCTTAATTCCGGTTCGATAAAAGGGAGATTCATTTTGTCATACACTTCTTTCTCGGTTCTCCCAGCAATCCGATCATCTCCTTTAAAAACTCCGTATTCATTAAGTTTATAATTTTTTTTGACTGCAATCTTTCGGACCACAATATTATGCTCTTTAGATCCGGTGAAATAATGCATGGCTGCGCCAAAAGCGACCTGAGGGACTACCCGAAGGTCAACCTGGAGCCCTGATTTTAGGATGACTGAAGATCGGGTCTCCCCTTTGGATATGACTTTTTCCACATCTTCATATTCAGTGAACCGTTCCATCACCTTGCAGCCTCTTTTGCAGGTGGCCAGGATATCAATGTCTCCTACAGTTTCTTTTCTTCTCCTGAAACTTCCTGCGATTTTCAGAGATTTTAATTTTTTTTCGTTCTTTAAATAATCTATATACGGATTTACCATCTGCTCGGCTGTGGATAATTTATAACGCTCATGATCTCCCTGCCGCCTTTCCAGTTCTTCCAGAATATTTTCCTCAGTGGTTTCTCCAAAACCTTCAAGGTCACGAATCTTGTGTTCTTCAGCTGCTTTCCTCAAATCTTTGTCTGTTTTCACCCCTAATTCATTATAAATAGCAGCCACTTTCTTAGGCCCCATTCCCTGCAGCTTCATCAATCCGCTCAGCTCTTCTGGAATCTCTTCTTTCAGATCTTTCAAAAGCGGATGAGTCCCGGTCTTAATAATGGTTTCAATTTTTCCAGCCAGGTCTTTGCCGATACCGGGAAGTTCGGATAGATCTTTTCCCTGATCAATCAAATCAGAAACATTTTTTGATAAGCCTCCGATTGTCCGGGCTGCATCCCGGTAAGCCCGGATCCGAAAGGGATTCTCCTCCTTGATCTCTAAAAGATCAGCGATCTTATTGAAAATTTCCTCAATATCATTATTATGAATCGGCATGATTATTCCTCTCCTAACATCTCTTGAAGCCTCAGTGCATTCTCAGCCGCATACCCGGCTTGGTCATTGTCAAAATAACAAAATATCTCTTTTCCCTGCTGTTCCCATTGAGAAATCGCTCCAGCCCATCCCGATAATTCT
>JAWLEN010000140.1:2309-5251 GCA_041686095.1 Candidatus Aminicenantota bacterium | reverse complement strand
CTTAAAAAGCTCCAAAAGTTTCTCTCCTAATTTTTTACAAGTCAACTTCGCGTTTCTATCTCCGCTGAACTGCTTTAAATAAGAAACAGCGCCTAAAATTGAAAACGCCCAAGCTCTGGGAGAAGTGAAATTATGAGCGAGATTAAAAGCTTGGTGAAACATCTCTATTCCTAAATTGGCAAGAGAATCATTGGGAGCTCCGGATACTAACTTACCTGCCGCCCAAATCATCCTTCCACAGCAGTCTTCGGATTCGCTTTCTTCAATCCAGTGTCTGTCATAAGACAGCCTGTTCCTGACTTTTTTATTTTTCTTATCCAAAGAATGCAGTAAAAATGAAGTATAAATACGCATTAAAGGCAAGACAGAATCATCCTTAAAAAGTTTCCAGTTTTTTAATGATACAATCAAAGCTCTTGAGTTATCGTCTGTGGTATAACCGTGGTTCCTATTTGGGATGGTGTAGGTGGCATGCTCTAAAACTCCAGTATCATCTGTAAGACTTTGGAGGTATCTTAAATCAACTTCAGGAAGCCCGATCTGGAGCTTTTTTATCTCTTCTCTGTCTTCTTTAGAGATACTCACTTTCATATCACTTTCTTTGTACTGATCAACGGCAGTTTCAAAAATCTGGATATAAGAAGAGGCAACCTGGCGCCAAATCATAGAGCGGCCAAAATCATATGCTTTTTTTCGCATTTTTTGCCTACTGACTTCATCCTCAACTAATTCCAAAACAGATTCTTTCAAAGCTTTTGAATCTCTGAAAGGCACAATGATCCCTCTGTTATTGGAAAGAAGTTCTTGTGCGTGCCAGTAAGGAGTGGAAATGATTGCCTTTCCGCAGGCAACGGCATAGGCCAATGTTCCAGATGATATCTGTTCTTTGGCCAAATAAGGTGTGATATAAATATCAGCTGTAACCAAGTACTTTATGAGCTCGCCTAAAGATACGTACCTATTATGGAATACTACGTTTTTTTCTAGTCCTTTCTTTTTGACCAAGTGCTCTAAGGAGATTCTGTATTCTTCTCCTTGGTTCTTCTTTATATTAGGATGAGTGGCTCCTAAAATAATATAAAGTATATGGGGATGCTTTTTCACTACCTCAGATATGGCCTCAATGGCATATTCTATCCCCTTATTTGGACTTATCAGACCAAAGGTCAATAACACCAATTTCCCCTCAGCATCAATTTGATCCTTGTAGTAGCTGGTATCCAAGAAGGGGACATCAGGAGCTCCATGATGAACCTTTCGTATCTTATCTTTATTGACTCCGTAAATACGAGTGAGCATATCCACAGCTTTATCTGCTAAAACAACCACCTTAGTTGAGTAAGAGCATATTTCCTTTAACACCTCTTTCTGATGTGAGGAGGGCTTATCCATCACTGTATGCAAGTTTGTGACAACGGGTTTCTTTATCCGCTCCAACAGGGATATCAAGTGTTCTCCATCTGGTCCTCCGAAAATACCAAACTCATGTTGGATGCACACCACCTGAGAAAAGGAGAGGTTGAGATATTCAGCAGCTTTCTGATAATCGATTCTATTTTGGGCATTTATCTCAAAAATCACTTCATCTCCATAGGAATATCCTTCGGTCCTATCATTCACAGCCACCACCTGAAAAAGGCTGTTCTCGCTCAATATTTCTCCTTGAAGTTTAGCTGCGGCTAAGGCAAGATCCCGAGTATAGGTTCCTATGCCACAGCGTCTGGGTGGATAAGTGGCTAAAAACGAAACAGGTATTTTTCCGTATATTTGACTTGATTCCTTCATTGAAATGGCTCCTGATTTTACTTATTTTAAATAATCCAAAACCTCATTCAAGTAAGCTGTTGCCAGACCTATTGATGTATCAGCGGCTCCGTAATATATCCTGAGCTCATTGGTTTCTTTATTGACTACCGCTCCAGTGGGAAACACAACTCCAGGCACATCACCCATATATTCATAATCTTCTCTAGGCCCCATAACCCACTCTTCGCTTCGCTTTATGAGTTTCCACGGCTCTTCCAAATCCAGAAGAGCGAGTCCTACTCTGTACAATCTTCCTGCCGCTGTTGTTCTTACTCCATGATAAATGATTAACCATCCCTTGGAAGTCTCGATGGGCTGGGTCCCTAAGCCTACTCTGTGAGAATCCCAGCAACCTCCTCTGGTGGGTATCAAGATGCGGTGTTCTCCCCAGTGCGTCAAATCCGGAGAAAATGACATCCAGATGTGACCTTCGCCTTTAACCATAGGTCTGTGAATCAATATATAACGATCCCTAAATTTTTTGGGGAAGAGAGCCGCGTCTTTATCTTCCGGAGGAACCAGTGTTCCTTTTCGTTTAAAATTTTTAAAATCTTCAGTCACAATTAATGAGACCTGGGGACCTCCTGCTGAAAAGGATGTATAAGTTATGGCATATCGCTTTTCTTCAGAAAGAAAAACAATTCGAGGATCTTCTAATCCCCACCTTTCTTCATGATAGTCAGGAGAACTGGTTAAAGTGGGAGACGGATCGATCTGCCATTTTGTCTTCCCGTCTTTGCTTCGAGCTGTAGTGAGATGGGAAAATCCCCGATAATCCTCTACTCTTACTAAGAGGAGAGTCTCATCATTTATGGTTGTCGCCCCAGGATTAAATACAGAATTTGCCTGATAATGCCAGTCATTCACTGTAAGTAAAGGGTTTCCTTTATATCGGTGAAATAAATTCCGACTCCCTGTGCCAATATGATCTTTTTGGTTCATCTCTTCTCTTCCCTTCTAACATTATTTTTTTAGTCTTTATCTTATTTTTTAAGGATAATGATATATTGAAATAAATTATTGGTCAATCAAATTCAACAGGGATTTTTAACCGAAAACTCAGTCTTTTTAATCGACTTTAAGGACGGCTGTCATCCTATTTTTTGAAATTGATCATAAAATAATGCGCTAATTTG
>JAWLEN010000140.1:0-2209 GCA_041686095.1 Candidatus Aminicenantota bacterium | reverse complement strand
ACAGGGATTTTTAACCGAAAACTCAGTCTTTTTAATCGACTTTAAGGACGGCTGTCATCCTATTTTTTGAAATTGATCATAAAATAATGCGCTAATTTGGTTTAAAATGATAAAAAATAGAGTTAATATAGAGTAAAAATAATTGTAAAATGAATGACTTCTCAGCTGAAAAAAAAGATAGAATAGTTAAGATTTTCTATCCAACTGATACACACACCAAAAAGCAGGAAAAAAACTTTGTTAGAAGCTTCTTTTCAAAAATCACAAGTTCAAAAGAAAAGAATATTTATGATATAGTCGATATTTTTAGAGACAAGATTTTTACTGACAACCTATTGATACAGAAGAATTTAATTTTAGAATACCCCAAAAACAGAATTTCTCTGAGCTCAATCATTAACCTTCACAACACAGATGGGATCAGTGATAGAGGCCAAATCAAACAAATGACTGAGAAACTCACCTCAGGAAAAGCTATCACAACTCCAGAAGGCCTGCCCAATATAAAGTTAGTTAAATCCCTAAACAATGAGTGGGTCTTATTCGACGGACATCATTCTATGCTTGCCTATATGTTCACTGGAAAAAAATACTTAGATCAAACCCCTCATCTTATGGTGCTTGACAGAGATAGTAAGGGAATCAAAGATGAGGAAATTCATTCCTTTTTTGGCAAACACGCTTCCATGTTAAAAGGAAAAAATTGGCGCAACTTTGTCATAAACTGGGAGGCATCTGAAAAAAACCAGCTTCAAAACCGCCGCCAAAAAAATATGGGAGAACTTTTCAACTCTCTTATGAAAAGAATCCAAAGATAGTCAAAAAACAGTACTGTCATACCTGTTCACCTATTTCTATCAATCCCTTAATAACCTAAAACCGATTATTTCGATTATTTGGGGGGGGCAAAACGCGGTAGAACTGCCAGATCAAATAAGCTCTGCCATACCTCTTGAAAAATCACGCAAAACCAAGTTCTTTAGAAATAATTTTTTGTTTACTTAGAATCTCAAAACACTCCGCATATTCTTTGGGAACCTTTTTCAATTTTTTAGCGGAAATGTGATAGCATAAACTCAGTGATGCTTCAATGGCTATTAAAAGCCGGTAACACGCAATATCCAAAAGATCTTGATCCTTTAAAAATTCACCTTTCTTGACTTTTTTGATCTCCTCAAGTCTATCCAGAGATTCAGCAATTTCCTCACACCGTTTTTGAATCAATTCCTTATTTAAACTCATGAGGCAAATGCCTCCTTGGATGCTATGCGGAGCAAAGGTTTCATGAAAATTGGGTACGGTTTATCCATTCACCCATTTATTGACATTTATTGAGTTCCTAAATGTGATTATATATTTTTTCTTACCCAATCCATTAGCTTGCGGTATTTATCTGCCAGCGATTCTATCTCTTTCTTATATTTCATTTCAATCCCCTAAAATCAAAATTATTTTATCATAGTCAAGGACATTTTCCTAATGCCATTTGCGTGTCCATTTCTATCTGTCAAAGCGTTTTTTGGAATGCATTGATAAAATTCTTTTCTATTTATCTGCAAACTCTTTAAAGCTCTAATTTGGGGCGTAAAATGGCGGGTTTAAGGGTCTAAAAATGGGGTATAGCTATGGTTAAGTTGCTGATAATAATCAAGATTCAGTAAAATTTTTTGGTCTGACCCCCTAAAAAGCAATTTAATTGTTTACAAACATATATCCTGCCCCACGGATACTTTTAAAGTAAACAGGATCACTGCTGTTAGGTTCAAAATACTTTCTGAGACGCATTATAAAATTATCAACAGTACGCGTCTCGACTTCCGGGCTCATATCCCATACTTTTTCAAGAAGTTCTTTTC
Source organism: Candidatus Aminicenantota bacterium (assembly GCA_041686095.1). Taxonomy (GTDB): domain Bacteria; phylum Acidobacteriota; class Aminicenantia; order Aminicenantales; family Aminicenantaceae; genus WJMT01. The sequence continues at coordinate 353 of JAWLEN010000140.1, read as the reverse complement.
GTGAAACTATCTCCCCCTTATGATCAATCAGGTATTTTAAAACCATTGCTTCCTGATAAGTGAGGCGAATTCGCTTTTTACCTGCCTTGCAGGAAAGATTCTTAAAATTCACCTCATTATTACCGAAACGGTATACCGGAGCTGTTTCTGAGGAAGATTGGTACCATTGTTTCCTTCTGAGTATGCCCCTGATCCGGGCGAGTAATTCTTCAAGATGAAACGGTTTTGTGAGATAGTCATCAGCCCCGATTTCCAAACCTTTTACACGGTCTTTAACTTCTGTTCTTGCTGTCAACATCAGTATAGGCATATGGGGAGAATCTTTCCGGATCTTCCGAGCCAGTTCAAATCCG
>JAWLEN010000033.1:0-23579 GCA_041686095.1 Candidatus Aminicenantota bacterium | reverse complement strand
GGAAAACGAATTTTCTTCTCTGGGCTTTTTCCATCTTCTTCCACTTAAAGTTGAGGAAAAACTCATTGGCTGTCTTGCTATGGGGAAAAAAAATGACAATACCTACTTGAATTCAGAAGACTGGGAACTTTTGAGGACCATATCCTCTCCAATGGCTTTAGCTTTGGAAAACGCTTACCTTTATGATCAAGCCAGGGACAGAGCTATGGAGCTGGAACAGCTTAAAGATTACAGCGAAAATATAATTGAGAGCCTCACAGTTGGGGTGGCAGTCATGGATCAAGAGGAAAAAATAATTGGATGGAATCGGGTCATGGAAGAGACTTTTTCTCAAAAAAAAGAAAATGTCGAAGGGAAAAAATTGATACAAGTTATAGGGAACAAAAATTACTCTGCCTTATTCCCCTCTGATACTCAGAAAGGATTTCGCCTTTTAAGTGAGATAACTCTTGATTTGCCTAAAGAAAAAAAGAAAATTTTTGACATCGCAAAAACTCCTCTTCTCGACAATAAAATGAATCCTTACGGCACCATCATCGTTTTTGATGATACCACAGAAAAAATTTCCCTTCAGCAGCAGCTCCTGACCTCTGAAAAACTAGCTTCCTTAGGATTGCTGTCCGCAGGTGTAGCTCATGAAATAAACACCCCTTTGACAGGCATATCAAGTTATGTCCAAATGCTCCAAAAAAAACTCAATCACACCACTCATACCCAAATCCTAAAAAAAATCGAGGACCAGGCAGACAGGGTCGGAAAAATCGTAAAAAATCTCTTGAATCTGGCACGAGATCCATCCAAAACCAGCCAGCAGAAAATCAATCTAAAAGAAAGCCTGCTCTCAATCATCTCCTTAATCGATTACAAATTGAAAAACATGAATATCGATCTAGAGTTAGAACTAAAAGAGGTGGAACCCATTTTGGCTCAAGAAGAAAGGCTTCAACAAGTCTTCATTAATATCATTCTCAACGCACTTGACGCCATGCCAAATGGAGGAAAGCTTGAAATAAGTCTTTTCCAAAAAAACGGGTATAATGCCGTAAAAATAAAGGACACAGGGATTGGAATAAAGAGCCAACATATCGCTAACATTTTCGATCCCTTCTTCACCACAAAAGGATTTGGCAAAGGGACTGGGCTGGGGCTTTCCATAAGTTATGCCATAATAAAGGAACATGAAGGACATATCGATGTTGAAAGCCAGGTGGATCATGGAACCACTTTCACTATATTTATCCCTATCAAACAGAAAAAAAAGGGAGAAGATAAATCCTTATCTATGTAAAAAATGGCTGAAAAAGAAATCATTCATATCATCGACGATGAAAAAATAATCCATGAAGTGCTGGAAGATCTGCTGTGTTCTGAGGGATATGAATGCGAATTGTCCTCCAGCGGTCCAGAAGCCCTAAAAAAGCATGAATCAGAATCTTTTGACTTAGTTCTTCTGGATCTTTTGATGCCAGGAATGGATGGGATAGAAGTCCTTCAAAAAATAAAAAAGATAGATCCTAGTGCTGTTGTTATCATCATCACAGCGTATGCTTCAGTGGAATCGGCTATCTCTGCTATGCAAAAAGGAGCTTTTGATTATATCCAAAAACCGTTCAAACACGATGAACTTCTTATCACTGTCAAAAGAGCCATCAAACATAAAAAACTTCAAGAGGAAAATATAAAGTTAAAAGATGAGCTCAAAAGAAAGTTCAGTTTTGATAATATAATCGGAAAAAGTAAAAATATGCAGGATGTTTTCTCTGTGATAAAAGCAGTGGCACCCACTCGAAGCACCATTCTTATCCAGGGGGAAAGCGGCACTGGAAAAGAGCTTGTGGCTAGAGCTATTCATCAAAACAGTGAGCGCGCTCATTTTCCTTTCATCACTGTTAACAGCGGTTCCCTCCCCCCAGAACTATTGGAAAGCCATCTGTTCGGCCATGTCAAAGGAGCTTTTACAGGAGCCGTCAGCCAAAAAAAAGGATTGTTTGAAGCCGCAGACAAAGGAAGTATTTTTTTTGATGAAATTTCTTCTTTAAATATGGAAACCCAGTCAAAGCTGCTCAGAGTGATGCAGGAAAAAGAATTTATGATGCTGGGTGGCACAAAAACCATTAAGGTTAATACTCGAGTTGTTGCCGCTACAAATACAGACCTTGAGGAACTCATTAAAAACAAACGATTTAGAGAAGACCTTTTCTATCGTCTTAATGTCATCAAAATAGAACTACCTCCTCTCAGAGAGAGAAAAGAAGATATCCCTCTATTGGTGAAACATTTCTTGGAAATATATGGTGAAGAAAACAACAAGAAAAATCTTGAAGTGACAGAAGATGTGATGGAGCTTCTCGACAATTACTCTTGGCCTGGAAATGTCAGAGAACTTGAAAATTTCATCGAAAGAACTGTGGTGTTAACCAAATCAAAAATAATAGATAGAGATCAAATCCCATCTTTTCTCCTTAAACCAAAAAATATGGAAAAAGACGATTTATTAATATCAAACCATAATCTTAATCTTAAAGAAAGGACCCATCTTTTTCAAAAAAAAGCAGTGACTGATGCCTTAAAAAAATCCAATGGAATACAAAAAAAAGCAGCTGACCTTCTCGGAGTCAAACCCACTACATTGAACGAAATGATCAAGCGTTTAGATATAGAAACAAATAACAATGAAATGTAAATTCCTTCTTAAAAATTCTTGATTCATAAACTTAAAATTTCTGAATATCAAAAAATTATCGACTTGATAATGATTTATCCCTTATTAATTCTGAATTTACCAGGTACGGCCCTGTCCGGATTGATCTTTATTTTTTTTGGTTTGTATTTCAATTTAAAATCAAAGTTGGCTACTCTTTTATCCACTCCTATCTTTTTTCTGACTATATTTCCTTTTTCTTTCCATTCCAACCACAAGGGAAACACAAAAAACCGTTCATCTTGGATAACACTTAATCTCAGTATATAGCCTGTTTCATCCTTATCTAATGAATAAGACACTTTTACCTCGGGCAAATGATAAGAATTAAACCAACCATCAAAAAAAGAATCTAAATCATTTCTCGCTAGGTCATTGAATATATTCACAAATTTATTGGTATCAGCTGCGCTGTACTTATTGCGCAAAAAGAATCTTTGCATCCCTAGAAAAAACATCTCATCTCCCAGTAAATCCCGCAGCATATTCAAAACAAGAGATGTTTTATTGTAAATAATAGATTGATAAGCTTCAAAGTCCAAATGGCTTATCCGAGAACCCATGGTAATGGCTCCCCATTGTGTGTGTTTTTCAGTCCACCTGGAAAACTGCTTCAGCATATCACCAAAATCCTCTTCTCCGTACTTATCCTTCAAATAGAGAGACGCTGAATACTGGGCCAATCCCTCACTTATCCATTGGTCATGATAAGACTCCCAGGAAACTCCATGCCCCCACCACTGATGAGCGATTTCATGGGCAAGAAAATATTCATCCCAACCGGAAAGAACAACCGGACTTCTAGTCCTTCGATGTGAACTAACTTGGCTCATGAGGGGGAGGTCATTAATAACCAAAAATGCAGGCGGACTGTGACCCCATTGGCTCTTTCCTACCTGTCTGACAATACTTAATTTATCAAAGGGATATGATCCGAAGAGGCTCTGATAAAAATCAATGATTTCTCCAGCAGTTTTAAAAATATCCCCATAATATGACCTTGATTTGGGAGCCCTATAGTAATTAATTAAAATAGGCTTCTTGACTTCCCCTTCCAAGGACATTTTCCCCACAATAAATGCCAGATATTTGATTTGATTCTTGACTTCAAAAATACTGACTGAATATCCTTCATCATTGGATTTCTGAACTCCCTGGTCAGCATTTATGTTGGGATCATGAACTCGCCTTCCGTTAGAAACGGCTGTATAACCAGGAGGAAGCACTAATTTTAATCGAGCTGTGAAATAATCTTCTTTAGAAGGAGACGGATACCAATATGAAGAACGGCTGTAAAGATAAGATTTGTCTCTTGTTTCAAGAAATTCTATTTCAGCCTGCTGCTGTATGGATCTGACCGCATCTGCGCCTTCTTTTAAAGGTTTTAATTCACCTCTATAATATATGTCTATTTCCCCTAATTCTCCTCTTGATAACCGATCCAGAAGATAAATATACACTGTTTTTCTGTAATCATCTTGAGAAAAATATAATTTATTTTGCTGCTTATCAGTGACGCGAAGAATCTTTAACTTTGGATTTAATCTGAATTTAACGCTGTTTAGATTGGCTATATTTGATTCAAATTTGACTTTAGCTTTTCCTGAAAAATAATGTTTTTTGGGCTCATAACTCACATCCATCTGATAGTCCCTTATGTCTACCTTCTGACCAAATGAAATGAACATTCTTTTCCCTTTTTCTTCCAGGGGAGGGGAATACAGACAAATGATTTTTTCTTTTCCCCACTGGTAGAGATTGATCTCCTCAAATGCAAATGGGGAAAAAATATAAGTCATCTCTCCAAATTTATTGATCTTAAATTCAAAAGTTGCCTCTTCCCCTTTAGGCAGGACAGAAAAAAAGTCCTGGGTGAGAGAGCTTCTCACTGTAAAGGACCTGGGATAATTTTTTATAAAAAGAGCCTGAGCTAGTTCTTTCTCAGATTCTGCAATGGTCTCTTTCTCAGCTGCTCCTTTGATGATTTTAATATTGTTCTTAAAAAAATCAGGGCTGAACCTGAGATAAACATATTCAATTTTGTCTTGAAGATATTTTTGATTATATATCAATTCTAAATGATGCTGTTCTCTGGGAAGAGAGGGAGTGAAATTGACTTCTCCTTCACCAATAACAATTAAAGCTGTTTCTATATTTGGAACATTATCATAGAAGACCACAGGGTCTTTAAAAGAAAATGAAATATCTCTATGATCGATCACTACTTTTCTGACTCTTTCCATCCTTTCTGAAGGAACTTTCAGCTTGTAAAGCGTTTGCGTCTGCCCAAGGGTGTCTTTGTTGAAAATCTTCCATTTATCATTCACTTTAGCCGCGTCAATAAGCCAGGTATCCAGTATGATAGAATATAAATTTTCAAATGATAAAGTTAAATAGACCCTTGATTGATATGAACTCTGTTTATTTATAGAAGTGCTCACCACTGAAACAGAGTCCATGGAAAATTCTTTAAAAAAACCCTTAAACCTTTCAACTTCAATATTTTCCAAGTCTGTTGAAAAAGCTTTTTTATAGTTATCTAACTCCCTGTTTTCAATTGATTTTTTAAAATCAGCTATAAATTCTTTAATATCATAGGGTTCTATTTCTTCATGAGCCAGGGCATAGGGAAACAGAATTTGAAAGCATAAAAGGACAATTGCGCTTAAAAATAACTTCTTCATCAAACAAATTATAGCATATACAAGAAATTTTTCTGTGAACTAAAGAACCACCCGCTTTTCCTCCTTCACAGTATTCAATACAATATGAGTTATAGATCTGTCAATATTGTTTTTTAAAAGCAGTGATTTTATGAATTCATTAAGGTCCTTTCTATCCTTAAAATACCCTATAATCAGTGAATCCCATTCTCCTGTTATGTCGTAAACAGCAGCTATCCGGTCATCTTTCGCTATTTGCCTCTGGATTTCAATGAAATTTCCCTGTTTCAAGCGGAGCGCGATGAGTGCTGTTAATTTGATCCCAAAATACTCCCTGTCGACCAGCGGGATATAACCCTTTATGACATCATTATCTTCAAATTTTTTAATTCTGTTTATGACTGTAGTTACAGATATTCCAAGCCGCTTGGCAAGTTCTCTGTAACTCTTTCTTGCATCTTTATTCAGCACCCGGATTATTTTCCGGTCCAGATCATCGATCATGACTTTCTCCTACAAACGTCTTTTTATCAAGCTAAATCTATAACATTTATATTTGTTTTTCAATAAATATTTGACATTAATCTTTTTTTGTTATATTTAGAAATGTATTTATCATAAAGCACATTGATTAAAAAGGAGGAATCCATTAATGATGAAAGATCTGAATCCTAAAAATTTTGGGTATAAAAACCAAGAAGAAGTTCTTGAAACCGTCCTTAATCCAGAAAATAAAATAGAGTTTGTGAGAATCATATTTCCAGATATACTGGGAAGACACATGGATTTCACCATCCCAAGCCAGGAACTCAAATCCTCTTTTGAACAAGGCAAAGGATTTGATGGTTCTTCCATCCAAGGTTTTGTTAGAGTTGAAGAAAGCGACCTTGTCATCAAACCCGAAGCCTCTACTTTTAGGATTCTTCCATGGGAATACCAAGGCTTTTCTGAAAATATAAAATGGAAAGAAGCTGTAATGTTCGGAGATATTCTGACACCTGAAGGAACTCATTATGAAGGAGACTCAAGATATATTCTTAAAAAAGCAATAAAAAAAGCAGAGAAAAAATTTAAAATAGAGGATATTAAACTCGGACCGGAACTAGAATTCTTTATCTTCCCCAGTAAAAAAAGAGCTTTGCCTTTGGATGAGGGCGGTTACTTCTTTGGAGGACTTCATGGTGAAATCAGAAAAGAAATTCAGATCTTATTGAAAAAAATGGGGATCGAATCTGAATATGACCATCATGAGGTTGCCAACGGCCAGCATGAAATAGATCTTAAGTACCTAAGCGCTCTGGAAATGGCTGATGTGTGCATGCTCTTTCGCTATATGGTCAAAAAAGTAGCTCGAATGCACGATCTTTATGCCACATTTATGCCAAAACCTCTAAACGGACAAAACGGCAATGGAATGCATGTCCACCAATCACTGTGGAGAAACAAAGAAAATATTTTCTTTGATAAAAATGAGAACTATCATTTATCTGTCACAGCAAAATATTATATGGCGGGTTTGATGAAATACGCACAGGAAATGTCTGCTGTACTATGTCAGTGGATTAATTCATATAAAAGGCTTATTGTGGGTTATGAAGCTCCTGTTTATATTGCATGGGGGCAGAAAAACAGGTCAGCTTATATCAGAGTTCCCAAATATCAGCCAGGCAAAAAAGAAGCCACCCGTATTGAATTAAGGTCCCCGGATCCAGCCTGCAATCTATATCTCTCATTCGCAACCATGATTACGGCAGGACTCAATGGAATCCAACACCAATACAATTTACCAAAACCTGTAGAGGAAAATATTTTTAATATGAGCCAGAACAGACAAAAAAAACTTCATATCAAGACTCTCCCCCCGAATCTCCACAGCGCTCTCAACAAAATGAAGAAAAGCAAACTACTCAAAGAAATACTTGGGGATCACTTGTTCCAAAAATTCCTTCAAAACAAAAAATATGAAATTGAAGAATACAATAAATCCGTGACTAAAGAATTTGATCAACAGGTCTCTAAGTATGAAATAGAAAAATATCTTCCCATCCTCTAACCTGGACTCATGAATAATCCAGGCTAATTATCACTTTAAGCTTTACGTAATATCCCGGTTATGCTATAAATTGTCTCTAAATCAATGGATATTTTTACGATTATTGTGAGCCTTTTTGTGATCCTTTTTGCCATAACCATCCATGAAGCAGCTCATGGATGGGCTGCCTATAAGCTGGGAGATCCAACCGCTCAGATTATGGGAAGAATCACCTTAAACCCGGTCCCTCATATAGATCCTATAGGCACTGTTCTTATGCCCGCCATCCTCATCATCATGGGGGCTCCTCCTTTTGGATGGGCCAAACCTGTTCCTGTTAATCCCGCAAATTTAAGCAATCCTAAACGGGATAACATGCTCATATCTGCAGCAGGACCTGCCGCAAATTTTTTAGCCGCTTTTATTTCTCTAACTGCCTTAATTTTATTAAAAAAAATAAATCCGAATATTTTTTTTTCCAGAGGAGGCCTTCAAAGCGGCTTTCATCCTATAGAAGGACTGGCTGTCATTTTATTTTATGCTGTTTTCTTGAATGTTCTTCTCGCTGTTTTCAATCTCATTCCGATTCCTCCTTTGGACGGAAGCGGAATAGTCACAGGTTTTCTTTCAGACGAGGCCAGTCAAACCTATGATAAAATCCGTCCTTTCGGCTTTATAATTATCCTTGGATTAATATATTTGGGATTGCTTGATATCATAATAAGGCCAATATACAGAATTCTAGAAAAAATCATCCTATAAAAAATGAAAAAAAAGAAAATTGTTCTCAGCGGCATGAGACCCACAGGACCTCTTCATCTCGGTCATCTTGCCGGCGCTCTGCGCAACTGGTTAAAACTTCAGGAAGAATATCAGTGTTATTATTCTATAGTTACCTGGCATGCCCTCAGTTCTGAATATCATAATTCAAAAGACATCAGAAAAAACACTTTTGAAGTGGCTGCAGACTGGCTGAGCATAGGATTGGATCCCCAAAAAAGCACTCTTTTTATCCAATCAGAGGTCAAAGAACACGCCGAACTACATCTTCTTCTTTCTATGATCATCCCTCTTCCTTGGGTTCAAAGGGTGCCAACCTTTAAGGAAATGCAAAAAGAGCTCAGAGAAAAAGAACTGAACACCTATGGATTCTTAGGTTATCCTGTTTTGCAGACTGCAGATATCCTTATTTACAAAGCCAATGTGGTTCCTGTGGGGGAAGACCAAGCCTATCATCTAGAGCTGGCCAGAGAAATTACACGCCGCTTCAATCGTTTGTTCGGAAAAGTCTTTCCAGAGCCCCAAATAATGCTTACTGAAGTCCCGAAACTGGCAGGAACAGACGGACGGAAAATGAGCAAATCCTTTAACAACTCAATCAACCTCAAAGACAGCCCAGAAGATATTAAAAATAAAATTTCCACCATGATGACAGATACCCGGAGAAAGAGAAGGAAAGATCCTGGGAATCCTAAGGATTGCCCTGTTTTCACTCTTCATAAAGCCTTTGTGCCCAAAAACAAAAGAGAAGAAATCATCCAGGGATGCCGGAGTGCCAGCATCGGATGCCTGGAATGCAAGCAGGTGATCATCGATACTCTAATCAAGGAGCTTTCCACTTTTCGGGCCCTAAGAAAAAACTACGAAAAAAATCCTGATCAGGTATGGGAAATATTGGAACAAGGAAATCATAAGGCAAGAGAAAAAGCCAGGGCTACTATGGAAGAGGTGAGAGAAAAAATTGGTTTCTAAACACAAGAGCGACTAAAATGGAGAACTCTCAAAGCTATCAAATCAATTTGGAAGTTTTCCAAGGACCTCTTGACCTTCTTCTTTTTCTGATAAAAAAAAAGGAAATAGATATTCATAATATTCCCATTGCCTCTATAACCAGAGAATATCTGAAATATTTGGATCATAAAAAAAACATAAATCTTGAAAGAGAATCAGAATTCCTCCTTATGGCTGCACTTCTTATACATATTAAATCACGGATGCTTCTTCCCCGGGAAATTTCTTTGGACGAGGAGGAAGATCCCCGTCAGATTCTTGTTGACAGACTCCTGGATTATAAAAATATAAAAGCAGCCTGTAAAATCCTAAGAGAAAAAGAAGAAAAACAGATAAAAAAATGGAAAAGAAAAGAACTCCCCAAATCAGTATCTTTCCAAGAACTTGACTTTATGGAAGTCTCATTATTTGATGTGGCTGAAGTTTTTTTCAATCTTATTAAGAGACAAGAAAAAGATCAAATCAAAGTAATCAAAGGAAGAGACTTTTCAGTCAAAGAAAAAAAACAAGATATCATCAGATATTTAAAAGAACATTCTTTTCTTGATTTTATCGAGTATTTTAGTCACCAGGAAACACTTGAAGAATCATTAATATCCTTTTTTTGTCTTTTGGAGCTGATAAGTGAGCGAATTGTTATCGCAGTCCAAAAAAGTCTTTTTCATAGAATAGAAGTTTGGTTGAGAAAAGAAGTGAATATATGAAAAAGAACCTAAAAAATATTATCGAAGCTTTGATTTTTGTATCCATAGAACCTCTGACTTCTGATAAAATCAAAAATATTTTGGATGAATTCCCGGATAAGGAAATTGAAAACGCGCTTAAAGAACTCCTGCATCACTACTCCGGAAACCAACGAGGGATAAATATCCAAAAAGTCTCTGGTGGTTATCTCTTTGCCACAACAAAAGAATATGATGAATATGTCAAAAGGTTTTTAAAAGATGAAAAAAAACAAAAGCTTTCCCGGGAAGCCCTTGAAACGCTATCCACTATCGCCTACCACCAACCAACGACTTTAGCAGAAATATCAGCCATACGGGGAGTGGATGCCAGCCATTGTCTAAAAACACTTCTTGAAAAAAAGCTTATTAAAATCGTGGGAAGAAAAAAAAGCCCTGGAAAACCCCTAATCTACAGGACAACCAAAAATTTCCTTGCCTATTTTGGTCTCAATAGTATCGAAGATCTTCCCAGTAAAGAAGAAATCGAAAAAATATTAGAGGACAAGTATGAAGACAGCTGACCGTAACTTGTGGATAATCTGATTTTTTTCTGTCTAAGTTAAGATTTCACCACTATTTAGCATTGACAAAAACATCTTTCTCATATAGACTATCCAACTCATTCTATAAGATAACTGAATTATTCACGAGTCGAGGTTATATAGAGCTTAAAAAAATTCAGGTGTGGCTGAAGCGACATTAAAGATTTAGCCTTCTGATGAGTTTTTTGAGGGAATCCGGCAAAGCCGGGCGCCGAGTATGTCTGACCCACGAACGGGGGGAGTTACGCAGGCGCCGAGAAAAACGAAGAAGAATGGCGTTAAAAATCTTTAGCGAGCACAAGCTACATCTGAATTTCAGATCGGCTCGCCTTAATGGTAAAAAAATGGCGATTAATATTGAAAATAAAAACAGGAGAAATGTTCAGATAATGGTTCTTGAAAAAATCGTTTACATCTTTGAAAATAAATTAATACTAAAAGGAATCGCCATTTTTTTATGAATATTTCAGGATTAAAATGGAAGTAAAAATAGCGAAAAACTCAGGTTTGTGTTACGGAGTCAAGCGGGCTCTCAAAATAGCGAAAAAAACGCGCCGGCTCAAATCCGGTAAAGTCTATACTTTGGGAGACTTAATCCATAATCCACAAGTTATTTCTGATTTAGAAAAAAGAGGAATAGAGACAGCAAATAATACTGAAGAAATTAAAGAAGGGACTGTTATTATCAGAAGTCATGGCGCTTCTCCTTCCATATATGACTCCCTCAATCAAAAAAACATTGAAATAGTGGATGCCACCTGCCCTATTGTTAAAAATATACAAAAACTAGTATCCCGACTCGCTGAAAAAGAAGATGAGATAATCATTGTCGGAAACAGAAAGCATCCGGAAACCATAGCGCTTAAAGGGCACAGCTTTGGTAAGGGCCTTATCATAGAAAATAAGAAAGAAGCCAGAAAACTTCTTCCGAAAATAAAACGAGCTGTTATCAGTCAATCCACTCAAGATTTCAATACATTAAAAGAAGTAACGGGGGTGCTTTTGGGACTGACACAAGAATTAAAAATCCACAATACCATATGTGAATCAACACAAATCCGGCAGGCAGCCACCTCAGAGCTAGCTGCCGATGTGGATGTCCTCTTTATTATTGGCGGGAAAAACAGCTCAAATACAAACAAGCTTTACCAAATCTCAAAAAAAATACTAAAAAATACTTACTTTATTGAGAGCGCCAAACAAATCAAACCAGATATGATTAAAGGAGCGAACAAAATAGGACTTTCAGGAGGCGCTTCCACTCCTCCTGAAGTTATTCATGAAGTGTCAAAAAAAATCAAATCCAGCTTCAAAGATCAATATCACAGGGAGAAAACAATCCAATGTCAGAGCTAACAAAAAACAAGAACAGCATCTCAACAAAAGATTACGAAGAGCTGCTGGATAAATACAAATTCAAAGCTGCTGAATTAACACCCGGAAAATTAGTGAAAGGTAAAGTCCTTAAAATTACCCCCTCATTTGTCCTTGTAGACATAGGATCAAAATCAGAAGGCGTTATTCCGGTTGAAGATTTCAGCGATCCAGAAAACATGAAAAAAATTAAATTGGGTGATGAAATCGAAGCTATCCTGGAAAGAACCACCCCTAAAGATGGTTATTTGCCTTTATCCAAAAGCAAAGCCATTGCCATGAAAGCTCTTGATAACCTTGAGAAAGCCTATAAATACGATAACTGGATAATCGGGAAAATAACAGAAAAAGTAAACAAGGGATATCTTGTGGATGTGGGCATCAAAACTTTTCTTCCTGATTCTCATGCGGATATTAAACCTGTTAAAGACCCTGAACAAATAATAGGAAAAAGATTCAAATTTAAGGTTATCAAATTCGACCGCAGAAGTGAAAATGCTGTTGTATCCAGAAAATTACTTCTTATTGATAAAAAAGAAAAAAAGAAAAAACAAGTTTTTTCACAGTTGAAGAAAGGAAAAACTTTTATGGGAGAAGTCAAAACTCTCACTAACTTTGGAGCTTTTGTTGATCTAGGTGGAATTGAAGGGCTTCTGCATATTTCAGATATGTCGTGGGGCAAAGTGAATCATCCCTCCGAATTATTTAAAATCGGCCAAAAAATAGAAGTGATCATTCTGGATTTTGATGAGAAAGAAGAAAAAATTTCCTTAGGCTATAAACAGCTGACAGAAGATCCTTGGGAAAGCATTGAAGACAAATACAAGGAAGGGCAAAAAATCAAAGGAAAGGTGGTCAATTTAACAGATTTCGGAGCTTTTGTGGAATTGGAAAAAGGAGTCGAAGGATTGATTCATGTTTCTGATCTGACCTGGTCAAGGAAAATGGTGCATCCTAAAAAAATTCTTTCTCCGGGTGAAGAAGTGACTGTCAGCATACTTGATATAGATCCAGATGAAAAAAGAATATCACTGGGTCTTAAACAAGTTAAACCTCATCCTTTAGAAACACTAAAAGACAAATATGGTCCTGGAAAGAAAGTCAAAGGAAAAATCACCAATATAACAGCCTTTGGTGCTTTCATGGAAGTGGAAAAAGGAGTGGAAGGCCTTATTCACATATCTGACATAAGCTGGAAAAAAACAAATCATCCCTCTGATGTTCTGAAAGTTGGGGAGGAAATTGAAGCGATTATTCTTAATATCGATGTGGAAAAAGAAAAACTGTCCCTGGGCATTAAACAATTGGAAGGAGATATTTGGGAAGATTTCTTTGAACGCCAGAAAATCGGTGATATTGTCAACGTGAGAATAGTGCGTATCGTTGACTTTGGTGTATTTGTGGAAATCACGCCCGGAATTGAAGGAGTGGTGTTCTTATCAGAACTCAGCGAGAAAAAAATTGAGGATCCTTCAGCAGCTTTTTCTGTAGGTGAAGAAAAATCCGCAAAAATATTAAAGATGAACAAAAAAGACAAAAAAATATCTTTAAGCTTTAAAAAAGCTCAACTTGAAATGCAAAAAATGGAATATAAAAAATACATGCAAAGTCAAGACACCAAACATACTCTTGGTGACATAATGAAAGACCAACTTAAAAATATAGAAACCCCTGACAGCAAGTCAAAAAAAGAAAAGGAGAATAAATCATGATAAAAGCTGATTTAATCAACAAATTATCAAAAGATATGAACATCACCAAACAAGAAGCAGAGAATGGGGTCAATATTTTCTTCGATACCCTAAAGGAAGCCATAAAAAGAGGCGAAGAAATCGAGCTGCGGGGTTTTGGGAGCTTCCGGATAAGAAAACGTGATTCAAGGTCAGGAAGAAACCCAAGAACCGGGGAACGGGTTAAAGTGCCGGCTAAAAAAGTAATCTATTTCAAACCGAGTAAAATTTTAAAACAGATGATCAATAAATAATGGAATACATGACAGTCCCATGGAGAGAAGATTACGTAAAAAATGCTTATAAAATGAAAGAGTGCTTTTTCTGTACCGCTTCAAAAAAAAAGAACGATAAGCAAAATTTCATTCTCTACCGGGGAAAATACAATTTCATCATTCTCAATAAATATCCCTACTCACCAGGGCATCTCATGATTGTTCCTTACCAGCATCTTGATTCCATTGAAAAGGCAGAAAAAAAATCCTCTGATGAAATGGTCGATATTTTGAAAAAATCCATAGAAATACTACGAAAAGCCTATCAGCCTCATGGCTTCAACACAGGCATGAACATCGGTCACAGTGCTGGAGCTGGAGTGGCTCATCACTACCATATGCACATCATACCAAGATGGGTGGGGGATTCCAATTTTATGCCCATCATTGGAAAAACAAAACTAACTATTGAAGACCTAAATAAAACTTATAAGAATCTATATCCGTATTTTAAAGGTCTGAACATCTAAGATAATAAAAAATAATATAATTTTGGAGTTGCTATGAACTTTAATCTGAATGAAGAGCAAAGCATGCTCAAAGATATGGTCACTCATTTTGCTGAAAATGAAGTAAGACCGGTTGCTAAAGAACTGGAGGAAAATCGCGAATTTCCTTCTGGATTGATTAAAAAAATGGCTGATCTTGGACTGATGGGAATGTCTATTCCCAAAGAATATGAAGGAAGCAAAACAGACAGTCTATCTGTTATCCTTGTCATCGAAGAGTTAAGCCGTGTTATGCCTTCTTTAGGTGTCATTTTTTCAGTTCATTCATCCCTATTCTGTTACTCAATATCTAAATTCGGAAGCGAAGAACAAAAAAGAAAATATCTTCCTCAAGCAGCTCAGGGAAAAATATTAGGAGCCTTCAGCCTAAGTGAACCAGAAGCTGGTTCAGATGCATTAGCCCTAAAGACAAACTTTATAAAAAAGGGTGACTATTATGTTTTAAACGGAATAAAATCCTGGGTCACCAGCGGCAAAAATGCAGATGCCTATATTCTATTTGCCAAACCAAGGTCAGAATCAGGCAAAAGCAAAATCAGCGCTTTTATTGTGGATAAAGATTCCCCTGGACTTAAAGTCACAAAAATTGAAGATAAAATGGGCCTCCATTCTTCTATGACTGCAGAAATCAGTTTAGAAGGCTGTAAGATTCCATCAAAAAACATCTTAGGCACTGAAGGTCTGGGAACAAAAATAGCATTTCACTGCCTGGATTACTCTCGAGTCGGAATCGCCGCGCAATCCGTTGGTATAGCCAGGAGCTGTTTGGATGAGGCCGTGAAATACTCAAATCAAAGACAAGCTTTTGGACAGAATCTATCTTCTTTCCAGGCAATTCAATTCAAAATCGCTGATATGGCAACCATGGTTGACGCGTCTCGACTTCTGACTTATAGAGCGGCTGACTTATTCGATCAAGGCAAGCGTCTCACCAAGGAAGCAGCTATGGCTAAACTCTTTGCTTCAGAAGCAGCCAATAAAATTGCCTATGAATCCCTGCAAATTCACGGGGGATATGGGTACTCAAAAGAATTTTTTATTGAACAACTGTACAGAGATGCCAGAGTTCTATCCATATATGAAGGGACTTCAGAAATCCAAAGAATTGTCATCTCAAGAGATATTCTTAGATAATCCCTTTTTTTGCTATTTAAACCTTTATTTTATTTTGCTATCATAAAACCAGAGAATACGTAATAATGACATACATTGGAAAAGATATATTTGAGGTGAAAAATGCTTAAATCAATGCGAAAAAACTTGAAATCCCTAGCCCCCGCGCTTTGGCTGGTTATCATTGCATTTATTCTTTCCATATTTTTTGTTTGGGGAAAAGGAGGCGGATCAGGAGAAGCAAGAAGCGAAAACATCATTGCTTATGTGGGCAAAGAAAAAATTTCCGCTGATACATATATAAATAATCTCAGATTTCGAATCGAATCCCTCAAACAACAGTTCAAAGAGCTTGACGCCAATTTCATCCAGCAGTTGAACATACCACAGCAGACCTTAGAAGAGACCATAAGACATGAACTCCTTCTTCAATTAGCCTTTCATTTGGGTGTTAAAGCCACGGATTCGGAAATAAGAGAAAAAGTGCTGAGCTATCCAGTCTTCCAAAAGGAGGGAAAATTTATTGGATTTGATGAGTATAAAAAGATACTTGAATGGAATAGGACCACGGTCAGTGATTTTGAAGAAAGCATCTCTAAAGATATCATCATTGAAAAGACCATCCAGATTTTGACTGCAGGGGCTTCAGTTACTCAAGATGAAATATGGGAATACTTCAAAAAAAACAATGAGTCAGCAGAATTGGAATACCTTTTTATCTCCTCTGACAAAATGGAAATAAAAGAACAACCCTCTAAAGAAACTTTAATGGCTTTTTTTAACAAAAATAAAGAGAAATATGAAATCCCTGAAAAGAGAATAGCTGAATATGTATTCCTGAACAAGGAAGATCTAAAAGAACAGATGGAAATCAAAGAGTCAGAGATAGAAAAATACTATGAAAACAATAAAGACCATTTTAAAGAACCTGAAAAAAGAAGGGTGCAGAGGGTATTTCTACCCTTTAACGATGAGGATAAAAAAGATGTCCTGGCTCAATCAAATATGATTATAGATGAGATGGATAAAGGAAAAAATTTCGGGGAATTGGCTGAAAAATATTCAAAAGACGAACAAGCTGAAAATAACGGAGACTGGGGCTATTTTGAATGGAAAAAATTATCTCCCAAAGAGCAGGAAAAAATTCAAGAACTGAGTGAAAACCAAGCATCAGGACCCTTAGAACTTGAAGATGGAGTGTCTATTTTAAAAGTATCTGAAATCATTCCGGCAGTCCAACTCCCTCTTGAGGAAGTGAAAAACCGAATCGAAGCCATTCTAAAGGATAATAAAGCCGAAGAAATGGTTGACAGCAAAATTTCTCAACTCCAAAAGACCGCACTCAAAGAAAAAAGTCTTGATATCGCCGCCCAAAAACTGGGCTATAAAATAAAAAATACAGGGCCTTTAGAATTAGGAGAAGGCATTGATGAAATAGATCCCTCAGGCTCATTTAGCCAGATGCTTTTTAACATGGGAGAAAAAGAAATTTCGTCCCCTCTTAACACTTATAAAGGAGTTGGTATTTCTCAACTCATAAAAATAGAACCCCCTAGACCCGCTACTTTTGCTGAAGTGGAACAAAAAGTTATCAATGATTATCTAGAGGAAAAAAAAGAACAAAAAGCTTTTGAGCAAGCTCTCCAAATAAAACAAAACAGTAATAACCCGGACCTTAAAGAAGTGGCTGAAACAAATAATTTTGAACATAAAATAGCTCAGAACCACAAAAGAGATCAGTACCTCAGTCTTATAGGGGAAAATTCTGAAATAGACAGACTTGCTTTTTCTCTGCCATTAAATCAACTCAGTGAGCCGGTCAAAATCAAGGGAGGAGCTGTTTTCCTGCGTGTGAATGAAAGAAAAGAGGTGACCCAAGAGGAATTTGATGAAAATTTCGAACAAACACGAAATGAACTCTTGAACAACAAAGAGAATAAACTCTTTCAGTCCATCTACTTAAAAATGAGAGAAGACTTAGGAGTCAAAACTAATTATGAACTTTTCTCTCGCATCAATTCCGAAATAATATCCAGGTATCAGAGCGAAAACGATCGAGACTAAAAAAGAATACCTTAGACGGAACATCAAGAACGAATCATCTCTATTAATAAGGACTTCACCTGAGCTTCCAAAGCGGTTTTGAATCTATCAACTGTTTGATTGAATCCCCCTTCAATGTAATCCAGGATTTTCATGGGCTTGCCAACATTCACTTTAACTTTACCCGGGGTCAGAAAAGGTTTCTGGGTCCCATATATGGCCACAGGAGTTACTGGAACGGTGATTCCATCTCTCTTATAAAGGTTGTAGCAAATAATCGAAGGTCCTCTTTTAAAAGTACTAATGAATGGATTGGTTGTGTTTTTTTTAACCATTCCTCCGCCCTGAAGCAAAACAATAGCTCTTCCTTTCCTTAAATTTTCTTCGCACTTTCCTATGGCTGTTCTTTTCTTGCTGTACAGGTCAACAGGAATGGTTCCTATTTTAGATATATTATTGGATATATAATAAACAATAGGAATTTTTACGGGCCTTAAAAGAAAATCAAGTAAAATCCCCAGTGTTCTAATATTATGTTTGAGATAATGCCTGATCAAATGATTCAGTTTGTCTTTATCAAATATTTCCTGGTTCGCAGTAAATATGATAGGACGAGGAACTATTTTAAATAACACCGCTATATCCTTAAAACTTCCAGCATGATTTCCCAAGATTATATTAGGACCAGACTTAACAAAATTTTCTTCTCCCTTTAAGACTACTTTTTTACCTAAGAGAGTGATATTCCCCAGAGTCCTTATCACAGGTTTGAATCTTTGGAGCTCTCGTTCATAATCCATTTGATAATCCAGTCTAAATTTTTTAATTCATATTTTTACCTTCCTAGTTGGATTTTTCAAGGAAATATTTATATTTTTCTCTCCCTTGAAAATTTCCAACTTCCATGATACCTTAAAATTCAATTTTCTATGCTATGGTTAGACACCAGCATTATAATAAGGAGACTAAAATGATCACTCTATTAAGAGGAGGGAAGGTCTATACCCCATCTCTATTGGGGAACAAAGACATATTAATAGCAGGAAGTGAAATCATCTCCATTAGTGATCCGGGAGAAATAGATCTTCAAGGTGTTGATGTTGAAGAGATAGATGTATCTGGAAATATCATAACCCCTGGGTTGATTGACAGCCATGTTCATATCACTGGGGGAGGTGGGGAAGGAGGGCCAGAAACCCGAGCTCCTGAAATCAAGATTGAAAATATCATCTCTAGTGGCGTGACCACTGTCATCGGATGTCTCGGGACCGACAGTGTGACTCGGCACATGGAATCACTCTATGCCAAAGCAAAAGGGCTGGAAGCTGAAGGAATATCTACCTATATTTTCTCAGGTTCCTATGAAATTCCCACCAACACTTTAACAGGCTGTATTAAGCGGGACCTTGTTCTCATAGACAAGGTGGTGGGAGCCGGAGAAGTTGCCATATCAGATCACCGTTCTTCACAGCCATCTTTTAGAGAATTTTGCCGGCTGGCTGCTGAATGCCGAGTAGGGGGCATGCTGGGAAGCAAATCCGGAATCCTCCACTGTCATGTGGGAGATGGAAAAAGCAGATTAGATATGATTTTTCGTGTCATCAATGAGACAGAAATCCCGGCCAGCCAAATCATTCCAACCCACTGCAATAGAAATCCTGACTTGCTCGAAGAATCCATTCGATTCAATAAACAGGGAGGATCCATTGATTTTACAGCCGGCCTTGATCCAGAAGAGAAAAATCAAGGTCTTATCAGCATCGGCGATGCCATACAAAAATGCATAAATGAAAAGGCGAATCTGGATCGAATCACAGTGAGTTCGGATAGCAATGGAAGCATGCCTGTTTTCAATGCACAAGGAAGTTTGATAGGACTTACCATTGCTGATCAAGAAAGCCTCCTCAACAATCTCCGTTATTTGATCCATAAAAACACACTTGATATTGAGAAAACCCTAAAGATTTTCACTCTAAATCCAGCAACCTGTTATCAACTCAAGAAAAAAGGCAGGCTTTTCCCTGGATTTGATGCAGATATTATTGTTTTTGATTCTCAATTCCATCTCACCCATTTATTTGCTATGGGCAAAAAAATGATGGAGAACAAAAAATTAATCGCTCAAAGTACTTTTTTATAAAACAATGATTTGACACCAACAAAAAGGGCATGAACCAATGAATAATCATTCAAAAGAAAACAAAAAAGCTCCGGATAAGCCTCGCTTTATTATCGCTTTAATCCCCCTCATATCAATGGGGATCCTCCTTGGAGTGGGTTACGGCATTTATCAGATCAGACCTCAGGTTCTTTTGGTTGCAGCTGCCTTTTTAACAGGATGTCTCGGTTTCTTTCTCAAATTCAAATGGAGTGAGATGGAAAAAGGGATTGTCAATGGAATACATAAAGCTATGCCTGCTATTCTCATTATGCTCTGTGTGGGAATCTTGGTCGGTTCATGGATTGCCTCAGGTACAATTCCCATGGTTATTTATTACGGACTTAAATTGATATCGCCCCAATTTTTTCTGGTTACGGCCTGTTTTATTTGCTCTCTCACCTCCCTTGCCACAGGAACATCCTGGGGAACCATAGGAACACTTGGAGTGGCTTTTATAGGAATAGCCATGGGACTTGGAATCCCCCTTGGACAAGCTGGAGGAGCCATAGTGGCGGGAGCGTATTTTGGAGATAAAATGTCTCCATTTTCAGATGTCACAAACTTAGCTCCAGTAGCTGCCGGTTCAAACCTCTTTGACCACATTAAACACATGCTGTGGTCAGCGACTCCTGCCTGGTTGGTGGGGCTTTTTATCTATTTGCTGATAGGTCTCAAATACGGAGCCAGTGAAGTAGAGTCAGAAAGCATGATAATAATCACTCAGACTTTAAAAGAAAATTTTAATTTCAATATTCTTCTCCTGCTCCCTATGGTTATTGTCTTCTACTTTGCGGCAACAAAAAAACCCACTATTCCTGGAATGCTTTTCTCCTCTTTTTTAGCTGGAGTTCTTGCTGTATGTTTTCAAGGTGTATCCATCCCCGAATTTGCTTCGGCTATCAATACGGGATACCAGGCAAACACAGGGGTTCAACAAGTAGACCAGCTCATATCCAGGGGAGGATTAATGAGTATGATGGAAACTCAGTTAGTGGCCTTCACCGCTTTCAGTTTTGGGGGGATCATGCAGTCAACAGGAATGCTTTCAGCTATATTGGATAAGGTCATGAAATTTACCCGCAAAGTATCCAGTCTTGTTATCACCACTATATCCGCATGCATTGTCACTGCCCTGGTCACAGGAAGTTCCTATCTCTCCATGATTATCCCAGAAGAACTGTTGGCTCCAATTTATAGAAGAAAAAATCTGGCTGCAAAAAATTTATCCAGGATAGCGGAAGAAAGTGGAGCCATCATCGTGCCTCTAATCCCCTGGAGCATGGCAGGAGTCTATATCACAGGAACCATAGGTGTGTCTACCTTTTCATATCTTCCCTGGGCTTTCATGAATTATATCTCTGTCATCATTCTAGCTGTATTTGGATTCACCGGATTTACTATGTCACCAAAGATCAGAGAAGATGAAACTCAAATAGGAAGCTGAGAAGACCGCATCAATCTTTATTGTCCTTTTTTTCCAGCCGTGTGAAAGCTTCTTTATATCTTCTCTGAGCCTCTTTCTGCCTCTCTCTAGCCAATTCTGCCGTGGACTCAAGTCTTGTTTCAAACGCAGCTTTTCTTTTTTTCTCTTTCAAAATCAGATCATCAAGATTTCCCTTTTTCTTCCTTTTCTTATCAAACTTTATGGCTGCTTTTTGAGTCGAATCTATCCATAATAGGGATCCACAGCAGGGACATTCTACTTTAAATATCCTGGAATCTTGTTGTTTGTTCTTTTTATCCATGTTGATGAAATTTATCAAAAAAAAGCCTATCATTCAAGTCAATTAATGTGAATGTAAGCATTTCTAAAACCGTGAAACAGGTGATTTATCTGGATTATTCACAAGCCGAGGTTGCTGCAGATGCGAGGCACAGGGTGCGAAGCTGTGGTCCTTCACCGCGAGTTCCCTGTAACGAAGCAGATGCAGTGAGATCGGCTTGCCTATATGGTAAAAAAATGGCGATTAAAATGAAAGTAAAAACAAACAAAAATATTTCAGTTGTCATTTTTTTGAAAAGTATGCATATCCTTGAGATCAAAACAAATAAATGAACATCGCCATTTTTTTATGAATAGGTCAGGTTTATAATGTTTATTAAGGGGAGAGGATAAGGGATGAGGAATCCCTTGCCCTTCCCCTTATCTGTATAATAAACTCTATCACGGAATTAGAAATGCTTCTAATGCGAATTAGGTCAGGATCCTTACCTGGGTATGTCAATCTGATGTTTTCTTATCAGCTTGAAAAGCCCCTGGCGGCTGATACCAATGTTCTCGGCTGTCTGAGTTTGATTGTAATTAAAACGAGCTAGAGCTTGGTTTAAATACTTCTTTTCAAATTCGGCTCTGGCTGAAAAAAAATCATAAGAAACAGGAGATGTATTTTCAGCATCTTTCACTATCTTTTTTGAAAGGTCTTTTTCAGAAATGATATCTGAATCCTGACATAAAACCAGGCATCTCAGCACCTCATTTTTTAGCTCCCTTACATTCCCAGGCCAAGAATAATTTATGAGAAAATCAACAGCTCTCGAAGAAAAACAAAGCTTTTTTAAATGCATGTCTCTGCTGAATTTTTGAATAAAATATTCCAGGAGATACAAAATGTCACAGCCTCTGTCTCTAAGCGAAGGCAGTTTAACAGAAATTATTTTCAACCGATAATACAGATCTTCACGGAACCGACCCTTTTTCACTTCTTGATCTATGTTCTTATTAGTAGCGCTTATCACTTTTATATCAACACAGCGAGGCTTGTTTTCTCCAATTCTTCTCAGTTCCTTTTCCTGAAGAACACGAAGAAGTTTAGACTGAAGCATAGGGGATAAGTCACAGATTTCATCTAAAAACAAAACTCCTTTGTCCGCCACCTCAATCAAACCCTGTCTATCCCTTAAAGCCCCGGTGAAAGAACCTTTGGTGTATCCAAACAGCTCACTCTCTAAGAGATTTTCAGGAATAGCGCCGCAGTTTAAGGCAACAAAATTCTCTTCCCTCCGATCCCCGATTAAATGAATGTTTCTTGCCACCAGCTCTTTACCCGTGCCGCTTTCCCCGCTGATGAAAACCGGAGCATTGATATCTTTGACTTTATGAATAAATTTAAATACCTTTTTCATGGGGAGGCTGTTTCCAACCATTTTAAAATCATCTGGCAGAGAAACAGTATTCTCCCCATAATCACCCTCTGCGTTTATCATAATGACCTGCTCTCCAATTTAGATAACGATTGAGAAACCGCTTTTTCTCACATATAAATAAGACTATTCACACTAAGATTAAAGCTCTCATGGGAGTGTTAAAAAAATAAGAGGAGGGGAGAATAATGCTTTTTTATCTATTTATTTTTTATTTCTTTAATTTTTTCTTTAACATTTCTATAATCTTCGTTCCACTTCTTAACTTCTTTATATATCTCAATAGACTTTTTAAATTCGCTTAAATCCTCATAAACTGAAGCTATGTCATATTTTAAAGAAAAGTAGGATTCTGTGCCTTCTTTGGTTAAATCCAGGGCTTTTTTAAGCCACTTTAAAGCCTGCTTATTGTCTTTTTTCCTGCGGTAACAGGAACTGATCACATTATAACTGTCCACCGCCACTTTTTCGTCTTTGGAAGCCATCTTCGCTTCTTCTATGGCTTCGTCAATCAATCCCTGTTCCATAAAAGCTAAAGCAAGGTTATAATGGCTGTCATAATCCTCTTTCCCCACTTTTTCATCCAGAGCTTTTCGGAAATCAGAGACAATATCTTTGAGCGCTTTCTCCACAATGGTGGTATCTCCTCTTAATTGATAGTTATAAACATCCTTTATGGCCTCTACCTCTTCCTCCGGCCGATTGGCAAGGTCATAGTATTTCTTTTCACCTTCTTGTTGTGGGACCATAGGAACAATATCTGTTTCAGCAAAGATATC
>JAWLEN010000139.1:0-5414 GCA_041686095.1 Candidatus Aminicenantota bacterium | reverse complement strand
AATTGAAAGAGCTCAAGGAAATGCTCTCACTTCTGTACAAAGAGGAGGAATGATGGAATACGCTGTTCAAATTGAAAAAGTCAGAAAGGAATTCAAAGGATTCACTCTGAAAGATGTCTCCTTCCGTATTCCTAAAGGATATGTGATGGGGCTCATCGGGCCCAATGGAGCCGAAAAAACCACCCTTATCAAACTGATCATGAATTTGGTAAGAAAAAATTCCGGACAAATTCGAGTGTTTGGAAAAGACCACATCCGGCACGAAACTGAGATCAAATCAAGAATCGGATTTGTGTATGATGTCCCTCATTTTTATGAAGATTTGAAACTCAAAAGCACGGCTTCAGCCATTGCACCGTTTTATCCGAAATGGGATCAAAAATTATTTTTAAAACTTATGGATGAATTCGATCTTCCGATGGATAAAAAGTTTAAAAAGCTCTCCCACGGCATGAAAATGAAATTTTCACTCTGTTTGGCGCTTTCTCATGATGCCGACCTTATCCTTATGGATGAACCCACCGCAGGTTTGGATCCTGTGTTCAGACAGGAACTTCTTGAGAGGATGTCACAGATCATTCAGGATGAAAAAAAAGCAGTTCTTTTTTCCACTCATATCACTTCTGACCTGGAAAGGACCGCAGATTATATCACTTATCTTCACCAAGGAGAGATTCTGTTTTCTATGACCAAAGACCAATTGTTTGAGGATTGGGCTTTGGTGAAAGGAGGAAATGAAATCCTGAATCCCGAAACCCGGAAATTATTTAAAGGCCTGCGCAAAAGCTCCTATGGGTTCAAAGCCCTGACCTCAGATAAAGAAAAAGTTCGAACCACTCTTTCGAGACAAAATTTTGTTATGGAAAAGCCCTCACTGGATGACATCATGTTTCTTTTAAGCAAAGGAGAGATCAATGCTTAAGCTCTGCTGGAAAGATTTTTACATCACCCGCTTATTCTGGATCCCTGCGCCTTTTTTCTTTGTGCTTCTTTTAAGCACATTTATTTTTTCTAAGCTTTTATTTCTGGCTGCAGCCGTGATTTTGACGTTTTTTATGGCCATCTCCATTCCCCTTATTGAAGACCACTACCGGACAGAACAAATCATCGCAAGCTTTTCTATCAGTCATCAAAGTGTCGTGATTGCCAGATACTTGACTTCATTTTTTATCATCATCATAGGAATGATCCTTTTCTTTGCATCCGGTCTTCTTTACAGCTCATTATTCTCTGAAAACCAGATTGACCTTAAGTCTATGGCGAGCTTTGAAGGGGGTATTTTGTTTCTTGGTTTCTCTCTATTGTTTATGATTTTGTTTTTTCCTTTGAATTTTCGTTTGGGAGTGGGAAAAGCTCTTTTTGCTTTCCCTGCTTTTTTGACAGCCCTCTCTGCAGTGATGTGGCTCTTGAATAAGATCCTGGTGCTGATCACGGGCAAATCCCTTTTTCCAATAAAGAATATGCAGGCGAATATTATCAAATCGCCGGTTCTTTATTTTTCTAAATGGATCATAAATTTAAAAGACGGGATCGGTCCTGCTCCTTTTATCCTTCTTCTTGTTATTATCTTAACAGGCATTGTGGGGGCTTCAATATCCTTATCCATAAAATTTTACAAATCAAAAGAGAAATAGATATGGATGACGCTTGAAATGAAAACTCTCTTCTTCATCCTCATCATTTTTATTGTTCTGCTTCTTTTCGTTTTCTGAGGGGAAAAGAAAAAGCCCCTTCCACTGGGGAAATCAGATTCTCGCTCCATCTTTTTTCCATAGAATCTGTGTTTTCTATACAAATAACTGGATAATTATCCAAATAATTGGATAGGATTTATTTTGATTTTCACCTTCTCAGCTATCATGCACAGTCCATCCTAAATTTTTAATTTTTCAATCTCTCCGTATTTTAATTTCTGGCAGTATTTAATGAATGAATACCAGGCAGGATGTAGATGAATAAGCCTACTCTCTTTATATTCTGTATCAGGATTTTTCATTATTCTCCCCCCTTATAAAACCACACAATCTGTTCTGGCTTTTTATTAATTGAAGTTTTTCTCAGAGGAGGTCGCATAAAATGAAATTCCGTTTATTTCTGTCACTCAGCATAATATTAGTTTGGGTCTATCCATTTTTAAAGGGGAATGAACAGGCGCACAGTACGCAAATTCAAATCCACACCTGTTCCTCAAGAACATATCATGAAAATATTAGAAGCAGCTCATTATGCTCCCAACTCTGGAAACCAACAGCCCTGGAAATATCTGGTCATCCGAGACAGAGCAAAACTGGATCTCCTCTCTGAAAAAGCTCTCCTGTGGTACTTAGAAAGATATAAAAAGCAGGAAAACCCTTCAAGTGAGCAAATAAAAAAGATTTCTGAAAGACTTGATTGTTCTTGAGTCATTTTGAATCTCTGGTGTCTTTCCTTGGAGACAAGAGATTAAGAACAGCAACAAATAGAGCAGCTCCGATCACAGACCAGATAATGGGAAAATTATGGGAGCCGAATCTGATATAAGGATTTAAAGGAAGGTCAAGTTCTCTCGCCATAAAAGTCCCGATCAGAGCTCCGATGAAACCCAGCGCAATGGAGGCCAGACAACCCAGTCCTCTTCTCCCTGCTATATGAGCACCCAAGCTTCCGGCAATGGAAGCTATGAAAAGCAGAAATAAAAATCCTAATAAAGTCATCTCAGCCACCTATTTTCTCTACATAATCAACAATAATTTACTCTTTGTCAATAACCAAGGTAATTTAGACTTTTTTAATTTTTTAAATTAGATTCTGATTTTTTTTAGTTAAAAACGAACTTTTTAAACTTGAAATGCGTTTAATAGATAAATGCATTCGATGCAATCTTTTTTATGGAGGTAATCATGAAAGCAAAAATTTCTTTATGCGCCTTATTCTTGATTCTAGCCCCTTTTCTTATGGCTCATGAGGAATTCAAAGACTTGACTCTTGACTCTGCAGAAATCAATAATCTGGATATCAACTGCGGAGCCGGTTTTTGTAAAGTATACGGTCAAAAAGGACTCAGCGAAATCAAAGTAGAAGCAGAAATCGTGATCAAAGGTTTGAGCCAGGAAAAAGCACAAAAATACATAAATGAAGAAGTGGTTCTCAGTTTGAACAAAAGAGGGAGCACAGCTTATCTGGTCAGTAATTTCAGACCTCATTCACATTTTTTCTCTTTCAGAGAGAGGGCGATCAACATCACTGTTTCTATTCCCTATGAAATGAATTTGGAAGTGGATGACGGCTCTGGCTCTCTTTTGATTGAAAACATACAGGGACGACTAAAGTTGAATGACGGCTCAGGAGAGATGCAGGTTAGAAAAATCAACGGAGATGTGAAAATTACAGATGGTTCTGGTGATATGAAAATATTCGATATTCAAGGAAATCTGGAGATAGATGACGGATCAGGCAACATAGAAGTGACGGGAATCCAAGGAGATCTGATGGTGAAAGATGGTTCAGGAAATTTCAAGGCTGTTGACATCGAAGGATTGGTGGATATTGATGATGGTTCAGGCAATATCCGAATTAAAGACGCATTGGGGGATGTGACTGTGAACGATGGTTCCGGCTCAATCATTATAAACGGAGTGGAAAAAAACGTGATCATCAAAGAACAAGGAAGCGGTAACCTGGATATTTCAAACGTTCGGGGAGAAGTAAGAAAATAAACCTATCTTTTTTCGCTTACCGGCTCCAGCCCCACATTTTCAGCAAAGAAAAACAGGTATCTGCGCAGTCGGTCCAGCTGGTGTCTGGGCTCACTGATTCCATGTCCTTCTCTGGGGTATCGAACAAAAGTGACTTCTTTTCCTAAATCACGGAGAGCTTGATAAAACTCAACAGCCTGCTCTTGAGGAACCCTCTTGTCTTCAGCGCCGTGCATGATCAGAACCGGGGTGCTGACATTTTTAACATATCGGATGGGAGAATGCTTTTCATAGCTTTCCTCTTTATTCCAGGGAGTTCCAAAGAACCAATCCAAATAATGGGGAATATCCGTGGTGCTGTACATACTGTAGAGATTGGGGAGCCCGGCTCCAGGAGAGACAGCTTTAAAACGGTCTGTCTGGGTCACAATCCAGTAGCTCATATATCCTCCGTAGCTCCATCCATAGCAGACCAAGCGGTCTGGATCAGCCAGCCCCTGGTCAATGCAATAATCAATTCCACTCATGCAGTCATCATAATCTCTTGTCCCCCAATTATCCCGGTTGGCATTGAGAAATTCCTGCCCGTAATTAGAGCTTCCTCTGAAATTGGGTTGAAGCACCATAAATCCGTTACAGGCAAAAAATTGATTGGAGGAACTAAATGACAGGATGCGTGCGCTGCTGGGCCCCCCGTGAGGATTGAGAATAAGAGGATATCTTTTTTGCGGATCATAATCAACAGGATAGGTCAAAATTCCTTCGATCCACTGTCCTTCGCTGTTTTTCCACTTTATGACCTCTACTTTCCCAAACTTGATCTTCTCTTCTCTCAGCCAAGGGTTGGCATCACTCAGCTTCACAGGATCCTTGAAATTCAAGGATGCTGTGTAAATCTCAGCAGGCCAGTCAGGTCCGGAATGCACCCACACCCATCTGGACCCGTCTTCTGAAAGTTCCCACTGGTAATTGATTCCCACAGGTGGATCCAGGGGTGTGACTTGCTTCGACCTCACATCAATTGAAAACAGATTATAGGTGGTGCGGTCCCCTGTGCCCCAATAAATTTTCGATCCATCTTTAGACCAAATGGGAGACGAAAAATCGAGGTCAAAATCCTCAAGTAAAATTTCAGGTTCTCCCCCTTTATAAGGAATCAGATAAAGCTTTTTGTACCAGGTGTTTGTTCCTTGGTGAGGATCTGAGGCAAAAGCAATGGTTTTGCCGTCTGGAGACCATCTTGGAGAAGAATCGCTTCCAGGATTTTCATAAATCTTTTCGGCTTGGTGGGTGCTGACCTGCATGACCCAAATATCACTGTTCCAGCTCTCATCCACCTTTGGGTTGGGCCGGGTTTCATAAGCAATGTGAGTGGAATCCGGGGACCATCGAGGCCCACTGACTGTAAACTCCCCTTCTGTGAGCCGTGTTTCTTCATCTTTTTTTAAATCATAGAGCCATAAATGACTCATTCTGAAATCCTGATCAACCACCTCTTCATCATCCTTTTTCTTCTTCGCCTCTTTTTCTTCTTTGCTCAAAGGGTCTGTAGAAGTGAACACAATTCTCGTACCGTCCGGAGAAATTCTGAAAGACCGGATGCTCTCTTCATGCTCCGTGACCTGCCAGGCTTCTCCTCCATCCACATACATAAAAAATATCTGGCTTTTTGAATCTTTATCAGAATCGCCTGTTTTTTTGCTTGAAGAAAGAAAAGCTATTTTCTTTCCATCCGGAAAC
>JAWLEN010000138.1:0-5504 GCA_041686095.1 Candidatus Aminicenantota bacterium | reverse complement strand
AAGTAAGTGACATTTACATTTAAGATAAAAGAAAATGACTTCTTTGTCAATCAGAACTGAAGAAAAGCAAGCATTTCTAATTCCGTGATAGAGTTTATTAGACATATAAGGGGAGAGGGCAAGGGATGAGGAATCCCCTGTGAGGGCGGAGCGGGCATGGTTCCTCTTTAGAGGAGAGCGAAGCCCGAACCGGGAGAGAGATTCCACGCTGGGGAATCGAGCGGGTGACGAATCCCTTGCCCTTCCCCTTAATCAACAATAAACATCACGGGTATCACGGTTTTAGAGATGCTTCCTGATGAAAATGGGGTAGAAAAACATGGATGGAGAGGTTATAATTTCGTTGGAACGAAAAAAATGGAATTTTATTTTGTCAAAGATCATAAAAAGAAATACAGATTTTTTTCATCTCCCCCTATTCACCAAATAGAAGTCAACTTCAGCAAATGGCAAAAAATGTGGGAGGAAGCAAAAAGAAGACTCTTGCTTCTTCATCCCAGAATGATTAGCCAAGAACAAGCTTTTGAGAGAGGATTGAACGTAAAAAATTCGGCGCCTCAAATATATTATTCAGGGAGCCAAAATAAAGACAAAATAAAAAGAAAGTTTATATTTTTCCTTCACAAACAAAGGTCAAAACATTTTTTTCTTCTTATCCTTGAGACACTCCTTCTTCCCATAAGTGGGATCATGGCATTTCTCCCAGGGCCAAATATATTTTTTTATGTCCTTTTTTTAGTGATGATCATCCAATGGAGAGCATTGAAAGGGATAAAAATTATGATCCGTAAAGATCATGAGTTTGTCTATTCTCCTTTGCTTGGGGAATGGGAGGCAGCTGTCAAGTCAGAGAATACAGAAAAAATGCAGGCGGTTATAAAAAAAATAGAACAAAAACTTTCAATAAATAAGATTCAAAAAATTCTGTATAAATAAAATATCAGTGTATGAATTTGGGGCATTGACTTCAAATTCTTGACTTTTAAGGGGTAAGCACCTAATATTTATGATTGTATTTCAGAATGAACGGGCGGCGGATCAGGTCAAGACAGGAATTTGAACATGAATAAAAAATATGATTTTCAAACAATTGAAAAGAAATGGCAGGACAAATGGCAGAAGGAAGAGATTTTTAAAGTAACCGAAGATCCAAACCAGCCAAAATATTACACACTGGAAATGTATCCTTATCCCTCCGGACGCATCCATATGGGCCATGTGAGGAATTTTTCAATTTTAGATGTGATTTCCCGATACAAGACCATGAATGGATACAACGTGCTCCATCCCATTGGATGGGATGCTTTTGGAATGCCAGCGGAAAATGCGGCCATAAAAGAGGGCATTCATCCTAAGAAATGGACCCTGGATAATATTTCGCATATGAAGAGTCAGCTGAAGAGGTTGGGATTCAGTTACGATTGGTCCAGAGAAGTCAACACATGCCTTCCTGAATACTATAAGTGGAACCAGTGGATTTTTTTGAAGATGTTTGAGCGGGGTTTAGCTTTCCGTAAAAAGAGCACGGTTAATTGGTGCCCTGAGTGCCAGACTGTTTTAGCGAATGAACAGGTGATCAATGAAAAATGCTGGAGATGTGATACCGAAGTGGAACAAAAACATATGGAGCAGTGGTTTTTAAAGATCACAGACTATGCAGAAGAACTTTTATCAGGGCACAAAAAGCTCCATAAATGGCCTCAGAATGTGATCGCTATGCAGAAGAATTGGATTGGAAAGAGCAGGGGCGCTCAACTGAATTTTAAAGTTTCAGATTCAGATATCTCCATTGAAACCTTTACCACAAGAATTGATACCATCTATGGAGCCACTTTTTTAGTGCTTTCCCCCGAGCATCCTTTGTGTCACAAATTGATTGAAGGCTCAGAGGATGAAGAATTTAAACGCCAATGGATACAGGACAATGTACGGCAGCAGCACACAGGTGAAGTGATTTCAGAGGAAGAGAAAGAGGGGATTTTTACCGGAAAAACAGCCGTCAATCCCTTTACTCATGAAAACATACCCATATGGATAGCCAACTATGTTTTGATGGAATACGGGACCGGAGCCATTATGGCAGTCCCGGCTCATGATGAGAGGGATTTTCAGTTTGCCCAAAAATATTCTCTTCCTATAAGAGAAGTGATCGTACCTGAAGGAAATAAAGAAAAAGAAGAATCAGATGGTCTTTTCACTGAGTACGGGAAATTGATTAATTCTGGGCCTTATACCGGCATGACCTCAGAAGAGGCCATACCAGAGATGATAAAGTTTTTACAGGATAAAAAGCTGGGCAAAGGGACCGTATTATTCAGACTCAGGGATTGGGGGATTTCCAGGCAGCGTTATTGGGGAACACCCATTCCCATTATCTACTGCAAAAAATGCGGGATAGTTAAGGTCCCTTACAAAGACTTGCCTATTGCTTTACCTTCTGATGTTGAGTTTAAAGGGGAAGAAGGATCCCCTTTAGAGAAGTCAAAAAGCTTTGTCCAAACAAAATGTCCTCTCTGTCACGGAGAAGCAAGACGCGAGACAGACACCATGGATACTTTTTTTGATTCTTCTTGGTATTATTTTCGTTACTGCTCTCCAGATGAAAAAAATTTTCCTTTTGATCCTGATAAAGCGGATTACTGGCTTCCGGTTGACCTGTATGTCGGAGGAGTGGAGCATGCCATTCTTCATCTCATTTACGCTCGGTTTTTCTGTAAGATTTTGCGAGATCTAGGGCTGACTGATATTGATGAGCCTTTTCCTCATTACTTAGGGCAGGGCATGGTGACTAAGGATGGATCAGCCATGTCCAAGTCAAAAGGGAATGTGGTGGATCCAGATGAAATGATTGGAAAATACGGGGCTGATACGGTCCGGCTTTTCATCCTGTTCGCTGCTCCTCCGGAGAAGGAATTTGCATGGGATGACCAAGGCATTGAAGGTTGTTTTAGATTTTTGAACCGGGTTTGGATATTTTTTCAGGAAAATTTAGATTTATTTGGAAAGACTGAAGAAGCCGATCACTCTGAGGATGAGCTTTCTGGAGAAATAAAGGATATTCAAATCAAGATGCATCAGACCATCAAAAAAGTCACCCAAGACATAGGAGAAAGATATCATTTAAATACAGCCATAAGTTCCATAATGGAATTTTTCAATCAAATAAAAAAAGCATCCTCGGTGTTGAGATCTAATTCCCCGGGAAGAAAAATATTGAAACAATGCATGACTGTCCTCCTGAAGCTGATTTCCCCTTTTGCTCCTCATGTATCTGAGGAATTATGGGAGTTGACAGGTCATACTTCCCTTTTATTTCATTCCTTGTGGCCTGAATATGAAGACAGTTTTGTCAAGGAGGAAACAGTGACTGTGGTTGTTCAGGTGAATGGAAAATTAAGAGATAAATTCGAAGCAGAAAGAAACACACCCCAGGAGGAGATAAAGTCTCGAGCTTTGTCTCTGGACCGAATTCAAAAATACGTAAAGGACAAAGGACCAAAAAAAGTCATCTATATAAAGAACAAACTGGTCAATATTGTGGTGTAAGGATTGAAACATGAAAAAATACCTTATTCTTTTTTTAATATGCTCTTTCATGGTTAGCTGCGGATATCATCTGCGGGGAACCGGAAGTTCTCTTCCCCCTCACATAAAAAAGATACAGGTTCCCATGTTTAAGAATAGCACTCCCCGATTTGAACTGGATGTGAAGCTGACTCAAAGTGTTATCGATGAGCTTGTGGCAAGGGGAAAAGTTGAGATTACAGATGATGCCACATCCGCTGATGCTGTTCTCATCGGAGAGATATCTTCGTTCACGGTTAATCCCATTGCTTTTTCAGGAACTGATACAGCAGACCGGTATAACATCACCATTGTTGCCAGGATCACAGTGAGAGATTTGGTAGAAGATCAGGTGTTTTTTTCAAATCCTAATTTTGTTTATAAAAAAGAATATGAAGTGGAGGAGGGAGCGGATTTTGAATCCGTTGAGACAAAAGCTATTGAAGAGATTTCAGGGAGTTTTGCCAGAAGTCTGGTCATCATGATCCTGGAGGGTTTTTAGAGAAGTGGATTTAAGCCCCGCTTATTTTTTTTATGGCGAGGATGTTTTCCCTGCGTTTGAGTTTATTGAGGAAATTAAGGAGAAAATATCAAGCCCTGACCAACAGGACACTGTGGTAGAGAGATATGAGCTGGGAACAGATTCATGGGCTGATATCATTGACTCAGCAAAAACCATGCCCTTGTTATCCTCTTCTTACAGGCTGATAAGGGTTGAAATCCCTCCCAGAAAGAGACAAAACATACCCAGAAAGGAAGAACAGCTTTCTTCAGCTGATAAAGAATTATTGAAGTCCTACTTGTCTTCTCCATCTAAAAAGACTGTTTTGATCATTGTTTTCAACCAAAAGATCCAGGCAAGTTCCCCTTTACTGAAATTTTTTCGTTCCCTTCCCAATAACAGCATTCACATTGAAGAACTCGCCCTATTGAAGGGAAAAAAGTTAGACTCATGGATCAAAAAGCGGATTCAGGAGGAAGGAAAAAATATTGATCTATATGCCTGCAAAAGGTTGACTGAGCTGGCAGGAAATGACCTTAGCAGGTTAAATAATGAAATCGACAAACTGGTGACATTTGTGGGTGAAAAGAATTTTATTAAGGCAGAAGATGTTGAGCAGATTTCAGGATGGACCAAACCCTTTATTCAATGGGAAATCACCAACAGTTTGGAAGAGTCCAATTATCAAAAATGTCTTTTTACCTTAGACAAGCTCCTGGAGAAAGAAGACATCCCTCCTGTTGTCATAATGAACGAAATTTCTGGTTTTTTTAATGATATTCTTTTGACCAAAATGCGCTTGCAGGAGGGGAGCAAAGACAAAAAATCTATTTTTAAAGAGATCAAGCCTTTTATACCGGAAAGATATAAAGATTTATACCAGAGAAAATTCAAACAGATCATTCATTTTGCAGAGCAGATTTCAGTCCAGGATTTAAGATATTATATCGAACAGCTCAAAAACATTGATATAAAAATGAAATCAACAGGTCTTTCTTTCCATGAACTGATGGATGGATTTTTGTTTGATTACTGTCAGAGAAGAACCGGAAGGAAAGGTTTACTTTGAAGGCATTGAAGCAACATGCCTGTTAAGCCTTGACTTATACCGGTTGGCTGTGTTTTTGTGGATAGCCCCTTTTTTGGCAGCTTTGTCTATCACAGCAAAGGTTTCGGGTAATAGCTTGAGAGCTTCTTTTTTATCTTTTTTTTCGATCACTGCTCTTAATTTTTTAATTTGTCTTCTGAGTGCAGATTTGTTCCTTCTGTTTATTGTGTGTCTTCGGAGACTCTGTCTCCTGTGTTTCTCTGCTGCTTTGTGTTGAGCCATTTGTTTCTCCTATTGAAAATAGGTGGTGTATGATAGAATATTTGCAATAAATTGTCAACTTATTATAAAGTTACCAAAAGCTGAATCAACCTGAATAGGCCAGGCAAG
>JAWLEN010000137.1:0-5557 GCA_041686095.1 Candidatus Aminicenantota bacterium | reverse complement strand
CGGTTTAAGGTGTTGTTTAAAATGATGTGGCCTATATTCATCTTTTTGGAAACACCCAGTACAGCTAACTTCTCAGGCTCCAGAAGATATTTGATGTTTTGATAAGGTCTGGGCTCCTGGGGCTTTGCGGCTTTGGAAATCCGGCACAGCCCGTCCAGAGGGACCAGCCCTCCTTTTCGGATCACAAACGGATTGACCTCAGCCTCTTCAACCATACATCTGCTTTTTCCAGATTGATTTGAAAAATAAGCTCCCAACTCTTTAAATCGTTTGTAGATTTCCTTTAATTTTTCCCCGCTGATAACCGCTTTTTTCCCTCGGAATTCCTGAGTTAATTTATCATAAAAAGCCAGGGGCTTGAGTGTCTCTGATATCTCTTTATCTTTAAGTAAAAAAGGAGATGAGATAGAAAGAGCTTTGCCCTCTTTCATCCTCTCAGTTAAGTATTCCACATCCAGCCCGCCCACTCCCATGCTTAAAACCGGGCCGAATTCTCTGGTATTTCTAAGACCTAATAGTATTTCCGAACCAAAACCAATATTTTCATATTCCACAGCCTCGCAGACCAGCACACCTTTGATTTCAGCTCTAATGTCTTTATCTTTGTTATGGATCCATTCCTGAAATCTTCGGGGCACTTCATCCAGCATTCTCTCCATACCTTTATTCACTGAGACAGGATCATTTGTCACAAACACAACTCCGCCCACATCAGATTTGTGCATAATAGAGGGAGAGACTATTTTTAACACCACTTTTTTGGTGTGGAGATTCTTTAATTGTTTGGACGAGACCTGATTTCCTTCTCTGACAAATAAAAATTCAGGAGTTTTGATCCCCAATAATTGAAGAAGGGTGTACACCTCATGCTCCAAAAGACTGGGATATTCAGCTTTCTGGAATAAATCTTCTATTTTTTTATAATCAATATCCATCTTAACCTGTACAATTCACAAAAAGTTTATTTTGAATTTTCCGCTGCTTCTTTTCCCAGGTGAAAAGCTTTGATGTTGATGTCAACAATCTTTTTACCTTTGGGCTTAAAAAATTCTTTGATGCTCTGAAGAAAAAGTTTTTCCTCTAACATCATAAACAAAGAACCGGCTCCCAACATCACCATATTCTGAGATTTGGGTGATCCTGCATCCTTGGAAAGCTTTTTGGAATCCACAATAACATGATTCTTATTCTGCTTCACAACGCCCAGCACTTTATCCAGGTCAGAATAATCCGGAATATTGACATAGGGATTGCGGCTCACTACTATTTTTCCTTCAGGGGAAAGAAAGTCAATATATCTCAAGGATTCCAAAGGCTCCACACTCAAGATGATATCAGCTCCCCCTTTTGGAATCAGATCGCTGAATATGTCTTTATCTGAAAGTCGAACATGAGCCTGCACCGCTCCCCCCCGTTGAGACATTCCATGAACCTCAGCCTGTTTGAAGTAAAGCCCTGATAATTGAGCGGCATAATCAATGATATAGGCAATAGTGAGAATTCCCTGCCCTCCCACTCCAGCTAACACAATATCCTGTTTCATTTTACTTTTTTTGCTCCTTTTTTCTTTTTATGGCTTCATATATGCAGGCGCGAAAGGCAATGATGACAGATAGGCCCGGATGCTCGATCTCTTCTTTGATCACCTCGGCATTCTCTTCTAAATTTTTCTTTATGGGCACGATCCTTCTTATATGCCTCAAATCAACTCCCAGCCCTCTGATTATGTTTTCCAATTTCTCTCCAGTAGCAATGGAGGGTTGGCCTCCGGTCATGGCTACAGTTGAGTTATCTAAAATGATGATAGTCATATCTCTGTCTTTAGAAACAGCGTCCAGAAGAGGTGTGATCCCGGAATGAATGAAAGTGGAATCCCCTATCACCCCTATGGAGGGATGGATACCCGCCTCGGACCCGCCCTTACTCATACTGACACTGGCTCCCATGCACACACAGGTATCAACCGCATAATAAGGCGGAAGGGCTCCCAGAGTGTAGCATCCGATATCACTGAATACAACAGCCTCGGGATAGGATTCCAGTGCTTTTTTTAAAGCCTTGAAAGTATCTATATGGGGACATCCCTTGCACAATTGGGGCGGCCGGGCTGGAAGCCAGTCTTTCACTGAGTCTTGGCTTTTAAGAGGCTTGAGTTTCAGGGCTTTTCTGACTAAGTCCGGATCGAGTTCTCCTGTTATGGGAAGAACGCCGCTCAGCTTGCCTGATATCTTTTTTCCTTTTATGCCAAAAAGGCCCTTAATGTTTTGTTCAATAAAGGGATATCCTTCTTCTATGATTAATATGTTCTTCACATGATCCAATAATTCTTTAATAAGGCTTTCGGGTAAAGGATAAGTGGATATTTTAAGGACAGAGGGAGCCGGAGACATATCTTTTATATTCTCCATCACATAATTAAAGCCAATACCTGAGGCAATGATTCCCAGTTTTTTATCCTCTTTATTTAATGTGAGTGAATTAAATGACGATCCCTGGGAAAACTTCACCAGCATGGGCTGTTTTTCCATCAAAGAAGAAAATCTGCGGCGGGCGTTCACAGGGAGAAGAGTCCAGTCTTTACTGGCTGCCCGGCGGGATTTGTTTTTTTCCCGTTTGGTCCTTTCTGCAATCTGCCCCCTGCTGTGCGCCAAACGGGTGACCATTCGAATCACTACAGGAATATGAAATGACTCAGAAAGCTCAAACGCTTTCCGGGTCATATCATAAGCTTCCTGATGAGAACTGGGTTCCAAGCAGATAGTACGGGCAAACTGGGCGTAATAACGGGTATCCTGTTCATTTTGAGAGCTGTGCATTCCTGGATCATCAGCCACCAGCACCACCAGCCCCCCGTTTATTCGAGTGATGCTGGAATTCATAAAAGGATCCGCCGCCACATTGAGCCCCACATGCTTCATAGATACCATGGATCTCTTACCGGCAAAGGAAACACCCAGAGCTTCTTCATAAGCCACTTTTTCATTCACACACCAGTTGGCTTGAAATCCTCCCTCTTTTGAGGCTTTGATCAGGTATTCCATGACTTCGGAGGCCGGAGTACCGGGATAAGAATACCCTGCCGCAATACCTGCGTGAACAGCGCCCAGTGCCGCGGCTTCATCACCTAATAAGAGTTTTTTTGTCATAGGGATTTTCCTTTATAACATAATTTGAGGCATAAAAAGTGAATTGTTATTAAAGAAAATAGGATATAATCAAAACAAGCAACTGTCAAGATAAACCAAATGAGATTGACTAATTCTTACAATTTCTATATATTTATGTTAGAATATTTGTGATAAAACTAATATAATTATATTATACAATTCGGAGCCTGGATTGCTCACGTTTTTCATGAAGAATTCAGGCTGACTTGAGGAAGGCAAAAAAATGATAAGACTTTCAACAAAAGGGCGCTACGGAACCAGACTGATGCTCAATCTGGCTCAACACTACAACAACAACGGAAGTTCCATCGTACTTAAAAATCTCTCCAAAGAAGAAGATATATCAATTCGTTATCTTGAACAGATTATTATTCCCCTAAAACTGAACAACTTAGTCAAAAGCATACGAGGAGCGGGGGGCGGTTACAAATTAGCCAAGCATCCCTCTGAAATCAAACTGGTTGATATACTGAGGGCTCTTGAAGGACCCTGCTGTCTGGTAGAATGTGTGGAAGATGATGAGTACTGTGAGCGCATTCCCATATGCGCTGCTCACGATGTTTGGAAAGAAGCCAGCGCCATGCTTAAAAATTATTTCGAGAGCATAAGCCTGGAAGATTTAGTGAAGCGTTCCAAAGAAAAGACCAAAAAAAAGAAATAAGGGGAAATAATCATGATCATCGCTTCTTTTGCCATTTTCCCTACCAGTGAAGGCGCTTCAGTAAGCCAGTATGTCAAAGAGGTCATTAAAATAATTGAAAACTCTGGATTAAAAAGCTATACCGGCGGCATGTCTACCACCATAGAAGCACCCGATCTGGAGAGTCTGTTTAAAGTCATTGAAAAATGCCATGACAAACTGGTTGATATGAATGCAAAGCGCATCCACGTTGACCTTCATATAGACCACCGTCTGGATAAGGAATCTTCTGTAGTGAAAAAACTCCAGTCCTTAGGGAAAAAATAAGACTTTACTTAAGCTTGACTTTCAATAATGGTTCCTCCCCCCAGGAGAATATCTCCTTCATAAAAGACAACTGATTGGCCGGGAGTCACAGCTCTCTGCGGCTCTTCAAATTCAACTTGAATGAGATCTGATCCTTTAGGTCGAACCACTGCTTTTTGGGGGGTATGATTGTATCTTATTTGTGCCTTGACGGTTAGAGGTGATTTCAGAAGTTTACCTGAGACCCAGTTGATCTCATCTGCGGTTAATGTTTTTTTATACAGGCTTTTCTCAGGACCTACGATGATCTCATTAGTATTGGGATTTATATCCAAGACATAAAGAGGATGCGAAGCAGCAAGGCCCAACCCCCGGCGCTGACCAATGGTGAATCGAGCATAGCCCTGATGTTCTCCGAGAATATTTCCTTGGGAATCCAGGATAGGGCCTGGTGTAAACCCATTAGAAGACCTCTTTCTTAAAAAACTCACATAGTCATTCTCAGGAATAAAGCATATCTCTTGACTTTCTCTGCCCTGGGCTTTGGGAAGATTTAATTCTTGGGCTTTTTTTACAACCTGCTCTTTTTTCTTACTGCCAAGTGGCATCAAAGCTTTTTGGATGTGTCTCTGGTTTAAAAGATACAGAAAATAGGACTGATCTTTTTTATTGTCCCTGCCTTTTTTTATATAAAATTCCGGGGAGTTTGACTTTTTTTCGATCCTGACATAATGCCCGGTGGCAATGTAGTCAGCTCCTATTTTTTTACTTTCCTCTAAAAGAACATTGAATTTTATATAAGGATTGCACTTCACACAGGGATTTGGAGTGTGCCCTTGAGAGTATTCTTTGACAAAATAATCAATGATCTGGCTTTTGAATTTTTGGCTTAAATCAATTGAAAAATGTTCAATGCCTAGGAAAGCAGCGGCTTGTGCGGACATCTGTTCTGATTGGTCATGGTTTTTTTGAGAGGAGCCTGGCAGCATTTTCATGTAGATTCCCACCACTTCAAATCCTTTTTGCTTTAAAAGCGCGGCTGATACAGAGGAGTCGATACCTCCGCTCATTGCCACCAGTACCTTATTATTTTTATTCATAAAATCAGCCTGCTCCTCCAACCATTATCTCTTGATTGACTGTCTTTTAATGTCATATTAGTAAAAAAAAGTCTATTTATTTACTCCTGTTTTATATCTAAATTTAATGCAGCCTGCTCCTCCATCAATACACTACCTTATCTATTATATTATATTTAAATAAAATAGAAACCTGAT
Source organism: Candidatus Aminicenantota bacterium (assembly GCA_041686095.1). Classification (GTDB taxonomy): domain Bacteria; phylum Acidobacteriota; class Aminicenantia; order Aminicenantales; family Aminicenantaceae; genus WJMT01. The sequence goes on along the minus strand of JAWLEN010000137.1, from coordinate 167 downwards.
GTAATTCAGGTGTTACTTGTGCTTGCTTCGGAAGATAAGAGGCAAGGGATGAGGAATCCCCTGTGAGGGCTGAGCGGGCATGGTTCCTCTTTAGAGGAGAGCGAAGCCCGAACCGGGAGAGAGATTCCTCGCTGGGGAATCGAGCGGGTGACGAATCCCTTGCCCTT
>JAWLEN010000136.1:0-5570 GCA_041686095.1 Candidatus Aminicenantota bacterium | reverse complement strand
TTAATAGGCGTAGGAGGAAGGGCAAATATTCCTAAACTCACAATAATTACAGTGATGCCAATCTGGTTCAGCAGGAAAGGCGCCGCTTCTGATTCCTTGTTCTGCTTTTTTAACGCATTCAGCCGCATTCTCCAGCTCTTTGGTCCCTTTAGGAGCTCTTCCAATAATGTCTGATTCTAAAAAATGAAGCTGGGTTTCTACCAGTTCTTCCTCCTCTGTTTTTAAAAAAGACAAAGCATAAATGTCCATTTGCAGAGCCTTCCGGGTCCTTTTATCAGCTTCTTCCTGGTCTTTGACCTGGGTGGCTTTGAAATCAACGATCACAGCTCCGTTTTCAACCTTATCCACCCTATCCCAGCGTCCGGTAAAAAGGATATTCCCTTGTTTCCACTTGAATTTTTTCTCGAGATAAAAAGGAATTCTGCCGGAAGCCTCTTCCCTTTTATGAAATCGACGCAGGGCCTCTTCTCCAGCCTGTTTTTTCATCTCTTCATGTTCCCTGCTGAGAAATCCTTCATTGATCCAGTGTTCCTGATAATACTCAATCACATCCTCTATACCTAAATTCTCTCCCAACATCCTTTTTTTTAAATAAAAATGGACTGTATCATGCAGGACTCTTCCAAAAACCAAATTGTAGTGAGGAAGAACCGGGATCCGCAGTATATGCCTGAATTTATACTTTAAGGGGCAGGTCAAATAGTCATCCACCCGATAAAAACTCAAGCGAATCACCCCTTTTTTTTTCTCTTCTTTAACAGGATAAGGAGAAGTGACCGGAGGAGCGTATCGTTTGATCTCTTCTTCTGGTGAAGTCCGTATAGTCTGGTCCGGAGCTTTGGCAAGGTCCAGGGCTTCCAGCACAAATGGGCTGACTTTTTTCAACCGCTTCAGACCATAATCTTTGGCCCAGGTTAAATAAAGAATGTTTTTGGCCCTGGTCATTCCAACGTAAAAAAGACGTCTCTCTTCCTGCATATGGACCTTATTGAGCTCTTTGGATGGGAGGGCTTCTTCGCCCGAGGTCCTCTTTTTTATAATTCCATCAGGAAACGGAATCTTCTCTCTTCTCATTCTCCCTGGGAATCTGTCTGTGATAAGGCTCACCATAAACACAATAGGAAATTCAAGTCCTTTAGCCTTGTGAACAGTGAGAACATTGACTGCATCCTCCTCCAGTTCTGCTTCAGCCGTAGCTGGATTATCGCCAACCTGTTGAAGAAGCTCCAGATGCTGGGCAAACGATTGAATAGAATCATCCCCTGATAGATCGGAAAAGCCTTTCAGCTTATCAAAGAACAAACGAATATTTTTTATTTTTATCTCAGCTTCAAGGTCTTTTTTCTCAACCAATGCTTTTAGATAACCGCTCCTTTCAAGAAAGGAGTACAACACCCGGCCTGCATTTTGGGTGCTTGAATATTCCACAAAATAGAGGAGGTCATTAAAAATTTTCTTTATCTTCTTCTTCGATTCATTTGAAATCTCAAAGGGCAGTTCATCTTTGTTTATTTCTTGAAAAGCTTTATGAAGGGGCCAATTCTTTTTTGAAGCATAATTGGAGATCTTTGTTAAGTCATAAGCACTGACATCATATACCTCAGATAATGAAAGGCGGAACAGGCTTTTACTGTCCTCAAAGTCTGTCAGTATCTGAATGAAAGATATGAGAAGACGCACTTCTTCCCTAGAATAGAGTCCCCGGCTTCCGGAAAAGCGAAAAGGGATTTCCTTCATGTTTAAGGCTCTGAGGAATGGGTCTGCGTCCGCATTTCTTCGGACCAGAATGGCAAAATCTTTGTAATGGAATCCTTCCTCAATTTTTTCAGTTATGATCTCAGCCACTCTGTCGGCTTCATGGGAAAGAGTATCAAATTGAAGTTTGAATATATTCTTACCTAACCGTTTTTTAGCTGCTTTAAGGGATTTGTCTATGTTCTCCCTCACTTCCAGGCGGTAAGGATTGTTGTGCTGGATCAGTTTATAAGCAGAATCAAGCACAGCCTGAGGGGAACGATAATTCTGATTGATCACCACTCTTTTTGTATCCGGATACATTTTGCTGAAGTCTAATATATTGCTCAAAGAGGCTCCGCGGAACCGAAATATACTCTGGTCATCATCCCCCACAACCGTGATATTTCTGTGACTTCCTGATAAAAGCTTCAGCATCTGGAACTGGATGTAATTCGTGTCCTGAAACTCATCCACCAGAATGTATTTATATTTTTCCTGGAATTCTTTGAGCACTGAGGACCTCTGGCGAAACAGATCCACAGCCAGCACTACCTGGTCCTCAAAATCTATTTTTCCCTGTTCCATAAGAATTTTCTGGTATTCCTTATAAACTCGGGCTATCTCCATATGCTTGAGAGCCATCTCTCTATCTGCAGATTCCCGCGCGTTTTCTTTCATCTTACGGGCATACTTCATGTATGGCTCAGGCTTTAAGTCCTCTTGTTTGAGCCTTTTGATGGCTGCTAAAATCTCCTGGATGTGTTTGAAGGGACGGCTCAGAGGCCTGTAATATTCAAGAGGCAACCTAAAAAGATTCTCCCTGAAAAAAATAGACTGGTCCACTTCATCCAATAATTTAAAATCCAGAGGAAGCCCTATCTCATGCCCGTAATCCCTAAGAATATTTTCTCCGAATGAATTGAAAGTGGAAACATCCACAAACGAATAACTGTAAGGGATAAGGATATCCACCCTTTCCTCCATTTCATTGGCAGCTTTTTCTGTGAATGTGACAGCTAATATCTGCTCTGGCCGGGCATATTTAGCTGAGATCAAATAGGCAATCCGATGGGTGAGAACCTTGGTCTTTCCTGTCCCGGCTCCGGCAATGATCAACAGAGGACCTTGAGTGTGAGTCACTGCTTTCCTTTGTTCTGTATTGAGTTCTTTTAGCAAGTCTTTCATGACAAACGCCCGGAATTTATTTCAAGTTAATGGAAATTTGAAACATTCGGCCTTGGAGTTAAGTCTTTTCTCAGTGAGCTTTCTTTAAACCTTATTTCTTTACCACCACGATTTCATCGGGTTTGACCAACCAGAGTTTTTCTCGAGCCTTTTTTTCCAATGCCTGGGGATTTTTTTTAAGCTCCTCGATTTCCTTTTGCAGTTCGTGTTTCTCCGCCTCCAGCTGCTCTGCTCTTTGAATCAGCTCCTGCTTTTTCTGCTTGGCTTTAAATGCATCTAACAGCCCATTTTTTCCAAAAAAAGAAACCATGATCAAAACAAAAAATAAAAAAGCCAAGCCGGCCGTGTAAAGATTTTTTCGGAAGGACGAGGATCCGTTTTCTTTTTTTGCCATTTATTCAACCAGCTTTAATCCTGAATCTATAAGTTCTGCCAGGTCTTTATTTGTTCCCGCTTCTGCATAGCACCGTATCACAGGAACTGTCCCTGAAAAACGAAGCAGCATCCAATCATCATCTGAAAAATTAAACTTGATTCCATCCACAGTATGGGTGCTCAGGACTTTTCTTTGGTTTATTTTATCAGGAGGATTCTTGATAAGGTCTTCTAATTTTTGCTTTCTTTTTTCGGTCGAATCGATTTTGACCTGATTTCTTACTTTTCTTCCATATTTTTTGAATAATTCTTTGGTCAATTCAGAAAGATTTTTCCCTTCCCTGGATATCATCTCAGCCACAAGAAGGCCTGCATAAATGCCATCTTTTTCAGGAAGATGACCTTTGATCACCAAACACGCGCTTTCCTCAGCTCCAAACACAATCTCCTTTCTCAAAAACAAATCAGCAAGGTATTTGAATCCAACCGGTGTGCGGTATAATTCAAGTCCGAAATTACGTGCTATTTTATCCAGCAGATGAGTGGTGGCTACAGATCGGCCTACTCCTCCTTTCAATTTCTTTTTAGTCACTGAATATTCAAGAAGCAGAGCGAGTATTAAATCAGGATCCACAAACTGTCCTTTTTCATTTAAAATTCCGAATCTATCTCCATCCGAATCAGTAGCAATACCTAAATGGCAGTTCTTCTCTTTTATGACCTTCCTCAATTCCCACAGATTTTCTCCCCGGCAAGAAGGAGTGATCCCTCCGAAATAAGGATCAACATAGCCGTGAAGCTCCTCTATGGGAATGTGATTCTCTTCCAAAATCTCATCTAAGTATTCTCTGCTGGTTCCGTATAAAAGATCGACTCCTATTTTAATGCCTGATTTTCTTATGGCCTCAAAATCGATTTTTTTCTGAATATCATTCAAATAGTCCTGCTGGAGATCAATTTTTTCAATATATTCCACTTTAGAATAATAAGGACATGCACTGTACTGTTTTAAAAGATTTTTTATCTCCTCCTCTATCTTATCAGTCACTTGGGGAAGCGCAGGAGCTCCAGTTTCAACATTAAATTTAAGCCCATTGTATTCGGGTGGATTAAAAGAAGCTGTGAAATTGATTCCGCCCTGGGCTTTTCGAGAGATAATTTGAAATGATTGGGCTTGGGAGGGAGAATCCCGTTCCGCGATACAAACATGAATCCTATTGTGAGAGAGAACTTTGGCAGCTTCTAAAGCAAACCGTTCAGAAAGAAAACGGGTATCGTAATTAACAATGACACGTATATCGCGGCCGAATTTTTTCTTCAAGTAGTTGGCGATAGCTTGAACTACTGTCCGGACATTTTGAAAAGTGAATTCCTCCCCCATTATCGCGCGCCAACCAGAGGTGCCAAATTTAATCATGTCCAACGGAACAAAAACTATCACAAGTTCCGTCTAAAAGCAATACAAAACAATAATTTTTATGTATTTTACTTTTTCTTGTCTGTCATGGGTACAAAACGGACTCCTAGTATCTCTTTTTTGACCATCTCACCTTGTTTTTTTTGGACTAAAGTCAGTATCTGAAAAGAAGAAGGATTCCCTAATGGAATAACCATCCTGCCCCCTTCTTTGAGCTGCTTGAAAAGGGTTTGGGGCACCTTTTCCGAAGCGCAGGTCACAATCACCTCATCATAAGGAGCATGTTCCTCCCAGCCTTTATTACCGTCCCCCCATTTCACTTGAACCTGATCGTAACCTAACTCCCGGAGTCTGTGCTCAGCTTTTTCTGCCAGCTCCTTTATGATTTCAATGGTATAAACCTGATCTGTCAAATGAGCCAGGACAGCGGCTTGATACCCAGAACCGGTTCCGATCTCAAGCACTTTATCTCCTTTTTCAATTTCAGCTGTCTCTGTCATTAAAGCAACTATATAAGGCTGCGAAATAGTCTGCTCTGCTTCTATGGGAAGAGGATGGTCTGAATAAGCCAAGCGGCGGTAGCGTTCGTTTAAAAATAAATGCCGTGGGACTTCCCTCATAGCCTGAAGAACCCTCTCATCGCTGATACCTCTCTGCTGAACCTGGTATTTGACCATCCTTTTTCTCTGTTCAGCATAAGTATCCTGGATCTTCTTTAAGTCTGCCCGGCAGAAAACAATGAAAAGAAACGATACCAAGCCTATAATCATCCAAATTTTTATGCTTGTTTTATCTCTCATTTATGGTCTTCCCCTCATTTTATTTATGATACACCAAACCCCCCCCTTTTTCAAAA
>JAWLEN010000032.1:0-24593 GCA_041686095.1 Candidatus Aminicenantota bacterium | reverse complement strand
ATCGAGACTTATGTCTGCACTAAAAGGAATGTTTTTTTGACATGGCCACAGCAACTATGAAATCATTAAAAGCAGGTTCAAACTTCACCTTAAAGATGGACTTTTTTTGTCCAAACAATGGGGAGGGGTTCAGACTCCTTCTATTGCACTGAAACCCCTTTCTATCTTGTTAAGATTAAGCGAAAAGACATCTCTTGTCAATATTTACAAAAATACAGTGACACAATATCTTTTCACCTTTTTTTTCGCTCAAAATATTGAGCATTTGTTCATAAAAATGAGCCGTTAAGAACATTCTGTCCCAAAATTTATTCATGATTTTTATTTGACATTTATATTCGATTGTTTGATAATACCTATAGAAATAAATATATATAGGTATAATTATACAATAAACAATGAAATCTTATAAAAAAGAAATCCAGGTTTTTAGAAAAAAAAGAGGAATTCTCCGCACCAAGGAGGCCATAAAAAGCGGCATCTCTCCGAGGGAACTCTATGGGATGCGTGACAAAGGAATTATTCATGAGCTAAGCAGGGGACTCTATAAGCTCACCTCTGAGGCCTCTGTCTCCAATCCGGATTTCGTTATTGTCGGAATGAAAATTCCTCAGGGAGTGATATGTCTTCTTTCTGCCCTGGCTTATCATAACATAACCACACACATTCCCAATAAAATAGACATTGCTCTTAAAAAAGGAGCCACCAAACCGCGTCTCCAATACCCGCCTATTAATTATTACTGGTTTTCAGAACGTTCTTTTAAAGCAGGAATTGAAACTCACACAATCGACAAAAAACAAATTAAAATATATTCTCCGGAAAAAACGGTAGCGGATTGCTTTAAATTTAGAAACCGAATCGGACTGGATACTGCCGTCGAAGCACTCAAACTGTGCCGCTCAAGAAAACGATGTGAAATCTCCGCCATAATGAAATATGCTGAAATCTGCAGAGTAGCCAATGTTATCCAGCCCTATCTCGAAGCCATATCATGATTCAAAATATTTTATGATAATTATCGCAAGCAATATCCAGTTAATAAATCCGGTAATTAAAGCGGTAAACAAAAAGGTTGTTTTTGAAAAAATATGGACATATGAAACCGGGTGGAAATAGTCTTATATTCTCTATTCATAACGTAGGGAGTCGGCAGGGTTGCTGGAGGCGGCGTAGGAAGCCAGACTAAAGATTCCCAGGCCGGCCACAAAAACAGTCAGCATACAGAAAGAGAAAAAAACAGTGACACAATATCTTTTCACCTTTTTTTTGCTTCCATTATAATCTCAGTTCTCTAAAGCAGCTGAGGAACAATCAGAATATACAAGTGTTGCTTGTTGACTTGACCCAAATTTTATATGTATGATGGTGATGAAGTCGTACCAATAGGGGAGAGATAATGAGATTCAAGATCCTTAATATTTTGGAAAAGAGAAAATTTGCGACCTGTCTTTTGATTCTTTTTCTGTGCTTCAGCTGCAGCCAAAAACAGGAGAGAGTTGAAAGAATTAAAGAAGATGGAGTGGAAGTGATAATCAATCACCTGGAGCCCTATCAGATCAAAGGAGAGCCCAATAAATTGAGTCTTGAACATCTTTTCACCATGGATATGGAAGATGAGTTAATATTAGACCTTGGATTGACGGACATAAGGTTATTTGATGTGGACTCCCAGGGAAATATCTTTGTATTTCAGTCTCCTAATGAAGATGAACCCATAGCTTTTAAGTTTGATTCAAACGGCCTTTTCAAGATGTCATTTGGACAAATGGGGCCGGGGCCCAATGAAATCTTGTATCCTCGTTACTTGGGATTAAACAGCTGTGATGAAATCCTAATTTTGGATCAAGCTAAAAACAAAATAATCTTTTTCAATACCAACGGGGATCGACTAAAAGAAATCCCCATTGACTTAATATACAGACCGCAAAGAGGAATGACTCTGCTGCACAATGGAGGCTATCTCATCCATCGTTTGCCTCTTAGTCCTGATGGAACAGTTAGTCTTGTTCATTTAGACATTTTTGACTCGGAATTTAATAAAATAAGCACTTTAGATAAATATCAGATGAATCCCGATAAGATGAGTGTCTTTCTCGACAATGTCCCTGTAGTGGGAGTATCCAAGGGCTCTATTTATCTAGGTTATGGGGAGAAAAATAAAGATATTTCTGTCTATGACCTTAATGGAGAACTAAAAAGAAAAATACGCAAAGAATACAAGTCTGTGACTGTCCCTGCAAAACTAAAACAAGAATTGGAGAAACAATTCGAAAGGATGCCATCACTGGCCGATAAGGTCTATATCCCCAAATACATGCCCTATTTTCAATACTTTTTCACTGATGATGAGGGCCGCCTCTATGTGGTAACCTTAGAAATAGATGAGGAGACCGGAGCCCATATATGCGATATCTATAATTCTGAGGGAATCTTTATTGAACGAAAAGCCATAGGTTATTTTGATCTGATAAAATTTATTTATGTCAATGAGCCGTTGGACATAATTGCAAAAAACAACCGCCTCTACTGTATGAGAGAAAAAGAATCCGGATTTGAAGAGCTGTTGGTGTATGAAATGAGATGGGAGTAGGGGATTAACGAAAAATTTCAAAGAAAACACAATTGGTTCCGTTTGCCAAATCAGATTTTAAGATGGGCAAAAAAATCCCACTGCTTTTCTATGGCTCTGAATGGGATGAAATTATCGATGAGAAAAAAGTGCCTAGGTTCTGCAGCCATAACGAAATTTCCCCTAAATTGGATGATGATACTATAAAATTTATCCCTCACTTTATTGTTGTTGTGAGTTATGTGTTTGAAGAAACGAAACAACAGGATGAACAATGAAAGTCCTTTGTGGGTAGGGATGATTATGAAAATAAAAACCATTCAATGCCTATTTTTTATTATTCTGGTGATATTTTGCGGATATGCTCTTGCTGAAGGGCCGCTTATTCCGTCCTCACCTGATACAAAAATTTTAGAAAAGCCACTTAGAGCTGAGCTTGTATTCAAACTAGGCTCCAATAAACCGAATGAAGATTTTTATAAGCCTAGCTCATTTACAGTAGACAAAAAAAATGGTCAAATTTACATTTTGGATGCCGGGAACAGCAGGATTCAGTGCTTTTCCAAAGAAGGAAAATTTCTATTCAGCTTCGGAAGACGTGGACAGGGCCCGGGCGAACTTTCGAATCAAGCTTCAAAAATCAAAATCCTTTCTGACGGAAATATTTATGTGATTGATAATAGACAGCGGAGAATAAATGTCTATAATCTTGAGGGGAAGTTTAAATTTTCAGGAACAACGAGATTTAAATTTTCAGGAAAAACGCATTCTTATTCGGCTTATTTTTGTGACATTGTTTTACTCAATAACGTCTATTATCTTTCGAGCCTTTATCTTGAAGAAACACACAAGCCCATTCATATTTCCCGTACATTGGGAAAAGTCGACAGCTCTTTCGGAATCTTTATTGAGCCGGCAGTCAATCAGTTAAAACGCATTAACAAGCTTACTCATCCTAACTGGTGGCGTGTGTGGTATGCCTACAGTGGTAACAAATTAGCTGCAGCAAACAAGAGCGAAATAATATATTCGCAGCCTTATCCGTATCGTCTCATCAAGTATGATGCTAAAGGACAGGTATTGAAAGACATCATGGGCGATGTCGAATTTGATACGCATCATCAGGTTGAATATGTCTCTGGAAAAACAGGGACTACCATGCGTACATACCCATACCCAAATTCTCTGCCGACGGGGATAGTATTGGATGTGAGCATTAATAAAGATAATCAAGTGGTTGTTCCCTATTTAAATCCTGATCAAGATTTCTTTTATATCGATATTTATGACTTGGACTTGAATCTGATCTCAAGATATAAAATGCCAAATATAATTTCGGATGTTAAAAAGGGAGAATACATCGGTATGGGCGATGTGATGATAGATAATGATAATTATTTGTATGCTGCGGTGTTATCTAAAGAAAATTACCCCCAGCTTGTTAAATACAAACTTATTTTTGAGTAAAGAAAGAAACGAACCTTCATTTTTTACATTAAACTTGACTGACTGATATATGTGATATATATTATATAGGTGATATAAAAAGGAGGTTCCTATGACATCCCAGATGCTCATACGACTGCCGTCAGAAACAAAGGAAAAGCTGGATAAAATTGCCCGGAACCAGGGAAAAAGCACTTCTCAGGTGGTCCGAGAGTTGATTAAAGATTACATTCAAGACCGAGACATAGGAGTTTATATTGATGACCTATGGTCAAGAATAGGGAAAAAACTCAAATCCAAAGGGATCCAGCCTAAGGATATACCTGAAATGGTGAGGCAGGTCAGAGAATCAAAGAAATGAACGTGGTTATTGACACCAATGTTTTTGTTTCCTCTTTTTTCGGAGGAAAACCAAAAGAAATTATTGACCTTTGGAAAAAAGGCAAACTCACTCTCTGTCTCTCAGACAGCATTCTCGATGAATACTTCCAGGTTCTCCAGCGGCTTGGTCTCAAGCATGAAGACGAGTTAGAAGAATTGTTAGCCCTTTTTGCCAAAGGTATTCATATCCTTTTTACAAAAAAAAACCCTGATCTGAATCTTATTGAGGAAGATCCTGAGGATGACAAATTCATTGAGTGTGCTGTGGCTCTAAAAGCCGAATATATCATAACCGGAGACAAAGCCCTGGAGTCTTTTGGCTCATACATGAGAATAAAAATATTATCTCCTCGAAAACTTTTGGAGATATTTAATTTATTTTAATTTTTCTGTTATCTCGGGAACTATTTCAAATAAATCTCCAACTATCCCATAGTCACATCTTGAGAATATGGGGGCGTGCGGGTCATTATTTATGGCAATAATGGTTCCTGCCTCTTGGCAGCCTAACATGTGTTGGGTAGCTCCGGAAATCCCGCAAGCAATGTACAAGTCGGGATTGATATTTTTTCCGGTTTGACCTATCTGATTGTCAGGAGGTATCCAGCCGTTATCCACGGCCACTCTAGTTCCGCCGATCGCGGCTCCCAGGCAATCAGCAAGTTTTTGATGAATTTTAAGTCCTTCTTCCGATTTAATACCTCTCCCCACGCCCACCACTTTCTTTGCTTTGGATAAACTTATTCCCTCTTCAACAGATTGTTCTAAATCTCTTGCTTTAAGTTTAAAAACATCTGGGGGAAGGGAAAAGTTTAATTTCTTTATTTCTATTCTGTTTTTTTGTTTTTCAAAAGGCTCAGGCTCCATTTCTAAAGGCTTCATGGTAAGCAGTGCGGGTGTGGTTCTCAATTCCATATCCGCAAGCAAACTCCCCCCAAAAATGGGCTTAGTGACAATCAATTTACCTTCTCTCTTATTAACGGCTGAACACTCACTGGCCATCCCTACCTCCAGCTTTGAGGCAACCCTCGCTAGAAGGTCATTCCCAAGGGCTGTAGCGGGTGCCAGCACGAGCTGAGGAGAGAGATCATTGACTACCTTTGATATCACCGCAGCGTACGCCTCGGGTGCATAATGATCGAACTTTTCTTCCTGAAAATGGAAGATTTTGTCTAATTTTGTGTACTTTAACTTTGATTCTCTGCTTATCGGCTTCTCACCAATCATGAGTCCAGAGACTTCATCACCCAAATCAGGAAGGTGTTTGGCATAATTTATGATTTTAAGAGATAAGTCCAAAATTTTGGCTTCCTTTGTTTCAATGAAAACCAATATCATTTTTTCAAACCCCAAAGCCCATCATCAACCTTTGAGCAGCCCTTTTTCTGACAGCTTCTTCATCAAGTTTGAGACAGCCGACTTTTTATCATCCCCTAGGATTTCTCCTTTTCTTTCGTTTGTTATTTTTTCAAGTTCGATAATTTCGAGCTGTGGTGTTCCTTTATTTACTTTTATTTCTTCAATTTCTTTTTTCTTAGCCCCCATGATCCCGCGTAAGGATGGATACCTGGGTGTCGCTAAAACAGCCCCCAGGGTGGTAAAAACAGCGGGGAGTTTAACCTTGTAAATCTCCAATCCTGCTTCTGTTTCACGTTTACAAGATGCGCTTTCCTCAAAAATTTCAAGATCCCTTATACGTGATACACACGGCAGGTTTAGACGGTGGGCCACTCTTAGACCGGTTTGACAGTTAGACATATCTCCGGATTCATGACCAAAAAGGATCAAATCAAAATCCCTGGATTCCAACGCAGACGCTAGAGCCTCTGCGGTGCAGTTTGCATCCCATCCTTCCTCATCAGTGGTTAAAAGAACACCGCAGTCTGCACCCATGGCCATAGCCATTTTTATTCCCTCGCTGGCTTCTGAAGGTCCTAAAGAGAAAACAACTATTTCGTCCTCATCCCCCCTTGCCTCCTTTATTCTAATGGCTTTTTCAACGGCACATTGATCCACCCGATTCATGGTGAAGTCAATCCCTGCTGCGGCAATCCACTTTTTGTCTTCTCTTAACTCAAGTTTCTCCGCAGTGTCAGGAATCCATTTGATACAGACCGCTATCTTCAATATTGGCACACCTCCATATCTTTAACCGTCTTCTTTCTAATAGATAATTCTTCTGGGACAACGCAGATGGTCTACGGGAGGGCCTTTATAATCACGCTCTGTAAGCCGTCTTATATCCCAAGGGGCCATATCAAAGGTGCGATAATTGCCCTCCAAGATCAATTCCGCGAGGGCTAATCCAAGACCCGGGGCCTGCATAAAGCCCCCATGACCACCGCCCAGATAATAGAAATTGGAAACCTCTTTTGATCTTCCGACTCCTGTCAAGCCATCTTGAGCGAAACTTCTTTTTGCTGCGACATTCGATTTAATTTTGATTTTATCTATCCAGTCAGGAAAGTGATAAGCTATCTTTTCTGCTATTTCAGCCAGATAAGCAGAATTAAAACCTGATTTCATCTTATCAGGATCGGGTATCTCCTCGTAGTACATGTCTGCGTGAAACAACAATCCTTTTTGTTCATTATGCATCCACATCTCATGGAAATCCGGTTCCTGATCAGGAGGCACTAATCCTTCAATGGATGGAATGATATAGTCGAATTCATCAATGGGGTCAGTGACACTGAAACGTGTTCGTATGGGATAAAAAGGAAGGTCAAGACCTGCCATTTGGTTGATCTTCTTCATCCAAGCGCCAGCGCAGTTTACGAGATAATTGGTTTTGATGTATTTCTCCTCTCCACTCTTTGCCTTCACTTTAATTCCCTGAATATGGTCATTCGTGCGATCAATGCCCTTTATGGGTGTGCTGGTAAAAACATCGACACCTTTCTCTTGAGCCTTCTTAGCGAGAAGGTTGGTGATGCGGTAAGGATTGTCAAATCGAATGTCATCAGGTCCATACATAGCTGATTTAACATCTTCTGTATTTAGGTGGGGGAATAGTTCTTTAACTTTGTTCTTGGACACCATTTCTTCATTCCAGCCGCATTTCTCCAGCACCCGAACTTTTTCTTGAAAAAGATCCTCCATTTCGTCTGTATATCCGAGGAAAAGATTTCCTTTTAAAGGTTTTATGTTCTTTTCATCGGCCAAATTCTGGTAAAAATCGACACCATATTTGACGGCTTTGATCATTTCAGGGTTGCCAAGATAATCCGGTCTGACTGAACCGCCGGATAATCCTGTTGCTTCACCTGCGATCTCTTCTTTTTCAAAAACAGCTATTCCATCCGCTCCGTGCTGCGCAAGCTGATACGCCACGCAAACGCCTGCAATACCGCTGCCTATTATGGCTATGTTCGTTTTATTTGGAATATCTTGCATTTTATCTCCATTTCATCAAATTTCAAACTCTAAATGATTAATTTTTAATTTTTTTGCCGCTCTTGATAGACCTTATCCTCTTCTCAGCGTTCTCGTTGCCGGGGTTGAGTTTCAGGGACTTTTGGTAGGCTTTGAGGGCTTTTTCCTTATGACCGAGATTGAGATACGCCTCTCCCAATTTGTCCCAGGCATTCCATGATTCAGGAAAAAGGCGGGTGTTGAACTCAAAGAGTTCCAGAGCCTCTCCTCCCTTTTCTCCTCTCATCAGCCAATAACCAAACCTGTTCATCCAGTTTTCCACTTCAGCGGAATCAAAATGCTCCGATAGCTGCTGAACCGCTCTCTCTGCCTGAGCTTCCTTTCCTTTAAACAGTTCCTCAACAGCCTTTATGATATCAAACGGGAGAGTCTCCTCTTTTTCCAACCGGCCCTCCACCACTTTAAAAAGGCGTGCCACAAGCTCGCCCTTACCGCTGCTGGCGGCTTTTAGGGCTGCCTGCACGATGGATCCCCCCTCGGCGATTCCGGCGATTGATCCTGTATTGTCATGGATGGGAAAATAACGCCTGTAAGAATCCTCTTCATGCAGCGTGCCGTCGTTCTGCAGATAGAGTCTGAAAGTGCCTCTTACCGGGCAGAAGCTGACTAGATGATCTTCACCGGCTGTGATTTTAAACTCAGTATAGGAGGGCAGCTCAAGGGGTTCGGGCGGGTATTTCCACTCTCCGACAAACTCTGTCAGTCGATCCATGGATACTTCGGTGATCATGGGGTCCGCGCCAGTCTCAAGCGGCACCAGGGAAGGATTCTCCACTGAAGTACCTGTCCGCGCTTCCAGGACCTTTTCAATAAGATCTAGAAGCTTAAGCAGGGGAGTGCTTTCCCCCTGGTAGGTGTTGGCTCGGTTTACCATGACCATGTCGATCTTGGGAAGAACGGCGATCATTTGATTCCCGACTCCCAGGGCCGAGTACATTCCGTACTTGGCGAACCGGGATTCCCGCGCAATCCACCAGTAGAATCCGTATCCGAAGATTTCATTGTCAATGGAATAGAGAGCAGAGCTTCGTTTGACCCAATGTTCGGAGAGGATTCGACCATCCGCCCACATTCCGCTTCGGGCAAAAAGCAGTCCGAAGCGGGCCGCATCGCGGGCCGACATACGGAAAGGATAGGCCGGATATTTCGATTTGTCGCGTTCATAGTGGTAATAACCGTCCGAGACCCGCCAGTCCTCCATGTTCAGCGGCCGGCCGAAATACTGGTCAAAAGCCTCGAAGACATCCTCACCTGTCTCCTGCATCAGGATAGTGGCTGAGGTGTTGAAGTCCCAGTTGTTGTAGGCAAAGTAGCGACCCGGGCCTTCACTCCCCCGGGGACGTGAGTCGGTCCGGCCCGCGTAGGCGGCGGGATGAAAAACGCCGGACCGGGCCTTCAAAAGGTCCAGGATTCGCGCCTGCTTTTCCGTTTCCAGGAGGGGGCCTGGGTCATCGTCGATTCCTAGATCAGCCAAGGTTTTGTTGAGCTCGATCTTGGCTTGGTCCCAGTAGATTCCGTAAAGGGCGGAGAGGAAGCTTTTTCGCACTGAATGACACATAAACCGGCGTTTGACATCACCCCAGGCGGCGACCACGGATCCGTCTGCGATCACCAGAAATGCAGAGGAAGGAAGTTCTTCCCACGCAGCCTTGGCCTCTTCGAGTTTCACCGAATCGAATCCGGCTTCATATACGTTGGTGAACCGCATCCAGTGGTCATCGGGATAGCGATCACTCTCTGTTAGCCCGAAGATGGCTTCTGATGTCATGAGAAGAATGAACAAAGTCAGAATGATCGTCTGGAACATTAGGGTTTTTTTATTTATTTTTAGCATGAACTTTCTCCTTCAGACCTGAATTTTTTTAACGATCGAATCGTGAATAATCCAGGCGCTATGATTTTATATTAATGATAATAAAAAGGGCAGAAATTCGTTCTTATGTATTGAAGGTTTCCTTTTCGTTTCAACAAATTTCCGTTCTTATAGTAATTTATTAAATATAATACTCAGAAGAAATACCTTGGGTCAACAAGAAAACCAACTCAATTATTCATTCATAGCGGAGGGAGTCGGAAGGGTTGCTGGAAGCAGCCTTAAGGGTCTGGAAAACAACTGAGACCAAAGCAGCAAGCAGAGTCAGAAGACCAGCGGTCAGAAACGGCCCCGCCCCAATGGAAGTCCGGTATGCGAATCCTTGAAGCCAGCGCTGAGCTGCATAAAAAGCCACTGGCCAGGCAATGAGATTAGCCGCCAGAACCCAGCGGGTGTAGCTCTTGGTCAGAAGTGTTACAATCCCAAAAGCGCTGGAGCCCAAAACCTTGCGGATTCCGATTTCTTTGGTCCGCTGCTCCACACTGTAGGAAGCCAGACCAAAAATTCCCAGGCCGGCCACAAAAACAGTCAGCAGACAGAAAGAGACTAGGAGACTGGCTAAACGGCGCTCATCATCGTAAGACAGATAGGAAAGCTCATCCACAAACGAGTAGTCAAAGATCTGTCCGGGCAGCATTTCAGACCAGATCCCCCGGATTTGGGTGAGGACATGGTTCTCTTTTCCCCTGGGAAGCCGTATCACCAGATTCCGGGATGTCTCATCCGCAGCATGAAGCACCATCGGCGAAATCTGTGAGTGAATGGAGTTGGTGTTCCAGTCTTTAACCACACCGATGATCCGAAACGCTTCATCATTGCGAAACAGTATCTTTCCCACAGCATTACCCAGTTTCAGTTCTTGGACCGCTTTTTGATTGACCAGCACACTTTTTTGGTCTGCCACTCTTCCTTCTTCAAAATTCCGCCCGGCAATGATTTCCAGCCCCATAACAGGGACAAAACGGGGATCCACACTCTGGGTTTGGGCGATTTGTCCTTTTTCTTCCCGGGTCTCTTCAGTCTTATAAGTGCCGATATTGCGGCTTTGACCGTATGGAAAACTGCCCACATAAGAAGCATTCACCACATCTGTGCGGTTGAGAATTTGATTTCTGAGAATCACAGCGTTCTCGAGTTCTGTGGCTTCCTGATTTTTTAAAATAATCAATCCCTCCCGGTCATATCCCGGATCCCGCATCTCTGAGTAGCGTATCTGTTTGATCACTACCAGGGTCCAGGCAATCAAGACCACGGCGATAAAAAACTGAACGCCCACCAGGATGCGGCGAAGACCGGACCTGGAGAGCTTTCCGGGGCCTCTGGAGCGGAAAACCATGGCGGCAGGAAAGCGGGACATCAGAAAAGCAGGGTAGGAACCGGCCAGGAATCCCACCACCAGGATCAAACCCAGCACAGCAGGCAGGATCCAAGGGGTTGAGAAAATTCCGATGTTGAGAGTCATGCCCAGATAATGGTCCAGGCGGGGCTTGAACACAGTGAAGAGAACCAGACCCAAAACCATGGCGGCCGCGGTCAGGATCACAGATTCAATCAAAAACTGCCACACCAGCTGAGGGCGGTGGGCTCCGCAGGTTTTTCGCACCCCCACTTCTTTCATGCGCCCGGAAATCTTGGCTGTGGACAGATTTATGAAATTGATGGCTGCGATCACCAGGATGAGAAGCGCGGTGATGGAAAAAACCGCAATCCGGGTGATGCTTCCGTTGTGAGCGATGTCATTGTTCTTGCCCTGCATGGCGTTATCGATGTAAATCCGGTCAAACGGCTGGAGATAAAAGGTGGTCTTGTCACTGCCTTCAAAAAGATGAGTCTGAGCCAGGGCTGTGATTTTTTCATCAAGTCCTTCAGGCTGGACATTCTCATTGAGCAGAATAAAAGTGGTGAAAGAGCCCCAGCTTCGCCAGCTCATCATGGATTCGGGCATGGATTGAGTCAATGTGTTAAAAGAGATCAGCAGAGGCACTCTCATGACTGTGTTGGACGAAATGTTTTCCAGAACACCTGTGACCTTGAAGTCATTTGTTTTTCCCAGAGTCATCCGGATGGTTTGGCCAAAAGGATCCTCATCTCCGAAGAGTCTTTGCGCTGTGTCTTCATCAATCACCACGCTAAAAGGATTCTTGAGAGCGGTTTCAGGATTGCCGCGTTTGAGGGGGAGAGAGAAGACTCTGAATATCTCAGGCTCAGCGATATAGGCTCTTTTGATGTCGAATTCGCGATTATCAGCTTCCAGCACTAAGTTGAATGAGCGGAGAAGTCGAACGCTTTCTTCCACTTCGGGCAGAGACTCTTCGACCGCAGGACCCAGGGGTGCGCAGACTACAGTGTTTTCTATGGTCCGGCCCCCCATGGGAATGTAGCTGTTGATCCGAAAAGTCCGGTCTTTGAGCGGATGCATGGATTCAAAGCTCAGCTCATGGATAACAAATCCGGCCATGAGCAAACAGGCAGCCAATCCCACAGCCAGGCCAAGGATATTGAGAAAGGCGTATTTCTTTTGGCGCAGGATGTTTCGATAGGCGATTTTTAAATAGTTTTTGAGCATTTTAATCTCCCGGGTCCTGGAACCGATCGACACTGGAAAGTGATAGATCCAGGCTGGTGATGAATGAATTTAAGCGAAAAGTGTTGTCGCTTCATCGTTTTAGGTATTAAAAACGAATCAGCCGGGAGATTGGTTGTCTATGAATTAAAAAAAAGAAGTTTATTCAATATCCGTGTGGATGGTTGACTTTGCTTGGAATTGGATCTCTCCGTTGACAATAGTGTAGAGCACTTGAGTGTTGAGAATTTCTTTGGGCTCAACCGTCAAAACATCCCGGTCGATCACGGTGAAGTCAGCATATTTCCCTTTTTCAATGGAGCCCAGGATGTTTTCCTGGAAGGCCGCATAAGCGGCCCAAATGGTGAAGCCTTTAACAGCCTCTTCCCGGGTCATTTTTTGCTCAGGGTGCCAGCCATCCTCAGGATTCCGGTCATGATCCTGGCGGGTGATAGCAGCATAGATTCCATAAAAAGGATTGTTGGATTCAACAGGAAAATCAGACCCGCACGGGATGGGCAGTCCGGCATCTAGAAAAGAACGCCACGCATAGGCGTACTGGCATCTTTCTTTTCCGATTCGATCCTGAATAAAGGTCATATCTGAAGTGCAGTGAGTGGGCTGCATGGATGGGATGATGTGATGCTCTGAAAACAAATCAATGTCCTGTTTTCTGACGATTTGGGCGTGTTCGATCCGGAATCGATGGTCTGGGGCGGGGTTTTCTTTTAAGGCCCTGATGTAGGATTCCAGGCACAAGCGATTCCCTCTGATTCCGATGCAGTGGGTGTTCACTCCCATATTCGCCTTTAAGGCAGCCTGACAAACTTGATATATATAATCCGGGGTGATCCTCAGCAATCCCTTATTTCCCGGGTCATCTGCATAGTCGCGGAAAAAAGCAGCTCCTCTTGAGCCCAAAGCTCCATCAAAAAACAGCTTGATGCTTTTAACTTCTAAGAAATGGTCTCCATAGTTTTCAACCCGGTTATTTTTAAAAAATGAGTATAAATCCTGGTCAATGACAGGGATTTCCTGCTCTCCCAGCATGGCATAGACTCTCATTTTTAATTTGTTTTGGCCGATCAGTTCTTTATAAAGTCTGATTTCTCTCTCACTGACACCGGCTTCATGCCATCCGGTCAATCCTTTTTTCACACAGTCATCCACTGCCAGGAGTATCTTTTGTTTCCAGCTTTCATCAGTTTCCGGAGGGAAGTGCTCCTTGACCAGATTCATGGCGCGGTTCAGCAGCACTCCTGTGGGCTCACCGTTTTGTTTTTTGATGATGACGCCTCCTTCCGGATTGGGAGTGTCTTGATCGATCCCAGCAAGTTCTAGAGCTTTTTGATTGACTAAAGCGGAGTTTCCGTCCACCCGGGTTAAATACACCGGATTATGGGGTGAAGCTGCGCTCAGGGCATCATGAACCGGGAATTCTTTGGATTCCCATTGGGTGTGGTCCCAGCGGCCTCCGATGATCCATTCCCCGTCTTTTTTATTCCGGATCTCTTTTTGGACCTGTTCCACAATTTCCTCAAAACTCTGGCAGTCTCGGATATTGAAATAAGTGAGCTCATCTCCCAGGCTGTTCATATGGGCATGGGCATCGATGAGGCCGGGGAGGACTGTGTTTTGGTCAAGATCAATCACTTGGGTTTCCGGGCTGATGAACTTTTTTATGTTGGAAGTGGTGCCCACAGCCAGGATTTTATTATCTTTGACAGCCACAGCCTCCTGAATCAAAAAATCAGAGTCCACGGTGATGACTTTTCCATCCAGAAGCACCAGGTCAGCTGCTGTTTTTTCTTGTTTCTGACAGGAGAGAAGCGGGATTAAAGCTGTGATAAAAGCGGCAGCAGCGAAAAAACGCAAGATTTTAGGCATAAATTCCTCCTTATGGATTTTTATTCTTCTGGCAGACATAGATGATTCTTCCGGCTTGAGCTTTGGGCTTTTTGAATGTATCTCCATCATATTTTTTAAAAGAAAAAGCGGTCTCATTAAGGAGCTGTTCTATTTCATGGCTGTAATAGCCCCGCTCCATATGAGTTTCTTCGAATTTTCGATGACCGGAGCCATTTTTCACAAATCCAGTGATGATGCACTGTCCGAGAGCTTTCTTTGGGTCAAAAGAGGCATCAATGATGATTGACATAGAAGGATCTCGGATGACATTTTTTTCACACCATTTATCCTGCAGGCCTTCATAAGTGTTCATGTCAAAGATGAACACTCCGTCCCCAGCCAAATGAGAGCCTGCGTTTTGGAGGGCTCTTTTAAGATCTTGTTTCTCAGTGAGGTAGTTTAAGCTGTCATAGGTGCAGGTGATGATGTCGAATTTTCGGGTTAAGGAAAAATTTCGCACATCCTCAACTAAAAATTCAGCTTCCGGAACTTTGGATCTGGCGATTTTGATTTGATGGGGAGAGCTGTCAATACCAGTGCTTGAGAATCCCCGCTCTGTCACATACTTTATAAGCGCTCCTGTGCCGCAGCATAAATCAAGCCAGGAACTGGCATCAGGGTTGTATTCCTTCGCCAGCTTATAAACAAATGGCCACATCCTGGCGCCCCAGACATTCCATTTTTCATCATATACTTTGGCGAATTCTTTACCATAAGCCATTTTTTTATTAATAATTCAGGTTTATTGTGGTTTTTTGTTTGTTATGTCAGGATTAAAAGTATCACACCCTGTTTTTAAGGTCAATGCTGAGAACGAGAGAAAAAGGTTGCCTTTGTGTTCATCGATAGAAGGATATGTGCTGTTAAAATGGCTAGTAAATAAAATCAAGCTGTTTTTACAATTCGGACAGCGGTATAATATCTCAAGATAAAGGAGAGACCCATGGACATACACCATATAAATGCAGGGATCACCAGCTGCTATCTCATCAGGGATAAAGGCACTGTTTTAGTGGATGCGGGAGTTCCGGGAAGAATCAAAAAATTCAACAAAAAATTTAAAGAATTCAGTATTGAGCCCAAAGAAATCTCAGCCATCATCATCACTCACTGCCACTGGGACCATGTGGGAAGTTTGAAAGAGTTAAGGGAACTGACCGGAGCAAATGTTATGGTTCATCGAAACGAAAAAGATCATTTAGAAAAAGGAAAGCTCAAGATACCGCCTGCTGTGACCCGGTGGGGCAAAACAATGCATTTTTTGCTCAAAGGCATGGGAAGGACAATGTCAACCGAGCCCAATGAGGTGGATGTGGTTATTGATGATGAGGGCCTTTCTCTTGAGGAATACGGCATACCCGGAGAGATTATATTCACTCCGGGTCATTCTCTTGGTTCCATTTCTGTAGTGCTGGATTCGGGTGATGCTTTTGTGGGAGATTCAGCTATGAATAAATTCCCTCTTACTATAAAGCCCAATCTTCCCATCTTTGCTGAAGATGAAGCCGCTTTAAAGAACAGCTGGAAGAAGATAATTGAAGGTGGAGCTAAGACAATCTATCCTGGCCATGGAAAACCGTTTCCCGTAGAGAAGTTGATGAGAAAAATGAGTTTTGAGCTAAGTTCATGAAGTTTTCTTTGGGATAAAAAAATTCCTGAAATACTGACTCTCAGCTGCAATCACACCAAAGGAGGCCCAGTTACCATTTTCAATAAGTTCTTTAAACATCTCTTTGGCTTTGTCTTTATCACCCTGGTAGAAGTGCCAATTGGCTAATCCGTAAGCCACGGCATCGCTCATGGCCTGGGAATCTTGACCTTCATAAAGATCTTTTTCTTTCAGGATTCCTTTATAAAACAAACACAGACGATAGTAAGCCTGGTTTTCAATAATGGTCATATCCGAATGAATGGGATTCAAAACCTCCTGAGCCTTTTCTTTTTTTTCAGTTAAGCGCAGGCTCATATAAAGCCAGTGAATCATGGCAACCCGCATGTCATCGTTTGTGGAGGCCTGGAGACCTTTTAGATAAACCTCAACAGCTTTTCCATACTCTCCTTTTAGATAAAAAGCCAGTCCCAAATGATAGTATATATTGGTGTGAAGTGTGCTGACCGGAATATTTTGAGCATTGGGCATTCCATCTGGTTCTATCTGGTCTTGTTTGCCCTCGATCAATTGAACAGCTTTTTGAAAATCAGCAACAGCCTGGTCAAACTTCCTTATGGAGATCATGCGGTGACCCCGGTGCCGGTAGAGACGGGCATCATCCGGAAATAGGGAAATCCCCTGGCTGTATATTTGGATGGCTTTCTGATAGTTTCCTAGATAAGCAGACCAGCGTCCATACCAGATTATGTTTTCTTCATTGAGAGGATCCTCATCATATCTTTTTTGATAAAGCAGATATTTTTGATGATATCTTTTAGGAGGATCGTCAGGTATCAGATATTCTCCCAAAAGAGATATGGCCTGAACCTCCAGAGGGATATTGAACAGTCTTTGATCTTTTTCAAAAATTATATCTGGGGGATGATTGGCAAAATGCATATGGATGATTTTCCAGGTTTCTTCCACTGGAATCAGCACAGCAGTCATGGGTCCAAACTGAAGGATCTGTTTAGGTTTCTTAAAATACCATATTGCAGAAGCGGTGGCGGAATCTTTTTCGGAGATGACGGATAAATCTTGAATCCAAAGCTGATTGGGAGATTTTTTTCCTCCGGGGAGGAATCCAAATTCCTGATGGTGTTTCCTGACTTGATCGATTCCCTGGATCAACCCAGCCTTTTCAGATGAAAAATAGCTCAACCTGTGATCAGTCACAAAAAGTTGGTTCAATTCATCTAAATCATAACTGTTCCAGAATTTCACCCAGTGATCCATGGTCTGGCGGACTTGTTTCAATGCTGGGGATTTGGATTGTTCCAGTGAATCTTCAGATGAAAGAAAATGACTGTTTAAGCAAAAAACCATTAAAAGAACACACAAACTCGATTTTTTCATAGAGCTCACTCCTCTTTCAATTGCTTTTAATAATATACCATACCTAGCCGCCTATTTTTTTGATAAAAAACAGTGACGTTAAAAAACAGTGCCGTCATACCTGTTTACCTAGTTTTTTGATTCGTTTTTATTGAAATTACACAAAATAGGTGTATAATATGTGTATAAATCGATTCAAAGGAGGTTATCCATGCAGAAGAGACATAACATTACTTTGGATGAAGATGTATCCAAAGAACTCGATACCATGGCTAAAGAATTGGGAGAGAAAAAGAGTAAAATCATAGAAAAAGCACTCACTGTTTATTTTGATCTTCTTGATCTTAAATTAGCCCAAAAAAGAATGAAAGACCTTAAAGAGGGGCGCGACAAATTGATCGATGCAGAGGAGGTTTGGAAAGATTTAGGGATCTAGGGATGTATGCACTAAAATTTCTTGGGAAAGCCCTGGACGATTTGAAAAAAATCGATAGGGCTCATCAAATAATCATTAGAGAAAAATTGTTTATACTAGCCAAGAATCCTCAGGTGCTTAAAAACAATATCAAGAAATTAAAAGGAACCAAAGAGAATTATTACAGACTTAGAGTGGGGAACTATCGAGTTATATTCAAGAAGGAAGAAGAAAGGCTTATCATTATTATTGTTAGAATAGGTCACAGGAAAGAGGTCTATTTATCTTTGAAATAAAAACTATAAAATACCGGATCTATCATTTCTACACTCAAGACCCGGAAGGCCGGGCTGTGGAATTCCAGTGCTTCCTTCATCCCCTGGACTGGGAGTTCTGAGAAAATACAGTGCCGTCATACCTGTTTACCTATATTGGAAATTAGGTTAATAAGTAAACCGTCCCCAATTTAATCTTGACAACGATGCAATTCATACCTATATTTTGAACACCAAAAGCGGAGGTATTCATGGAAAAAATTGAGACTTTAAAAGACGGGAAAAAGATTAAAATCAGGAAGCTTCGCGAGAGTGATTTAGATGAACTAATGAAATTTTACTCAACCCTTCCCATAGAAGACAGAAAATATTTAAAGATAGATGTCACAAACAGAAAGGTTGTTCAACAGAGAATCAAACTCATAAAAACAGGGAAAGTTTTTCGTATTGTCGCTGTTTACAAAGACGAAATCATTGCTGATGGAGCCCTTGAATTATCCGGAGAAGATTGGCAGAAGCATCAGGGGGAATTAAGAGTCATTGTAGCCAGATCCTATCAGCAAAAAGGCCTCGGGACCATCATGGTGAGAGAGCTCTATTTTCTTGCGGTCAAAAAGAAAGTGGAGTTGGTAGTTGTCAGGATGATGAGACCTCAGAAAGGGGCTCAGCGGATCTTTCGAAAACTCGGATTCCGGGAGGAACTTCTTATCCCTGATTTTGTTAAGGATCAGGAAGGAAAAAAGCAGGATTTGATAGTCATGACCGTCAACCTCAAGGAATTATGGGACGAGCTTGAACAATCCTACAGTGATTCAGACTGGCGGCGGTGCCGATAGATCACATTTCCTAAAAAGCAGCCCTTTTTTTTGTTAAAACATCAAAGAGAACGGGTTTGAACAGTTCATCTTTTACAGGATCAATTGGAAATAAACTAAATTCCTTATTTCCTCCCTATGTATAATCCATATCCAAAATATTTGAATAGGTGAAAAGCGCTTTTTGGAGGAATCATTATTTCTTTTATCCATTTTCTGACTTCAGGGCTTTTAAAGAAGAGGGAGAATAATTTGCCCCACGCCCCCAAATAGTCTCTGGGATTCATCTGTCTGACTTCACTGGCCCATTGACTCCAGGCATTGGTCTTGTAAATCTTTGCAGTGATGTGTTTAAGTCCAGCCTCCTGGAGCAAATGCTTCCAGCCATCAGTATCTAAGAAATTCGCTTGGCCCAGAGCCCGAGACAGATATTCTTCCAATTCCGGAGGAGGTGTCTCAATCCAGGTCACTTCATTCATTCCCACTCGCCCTTCTGGCTTGGTTACCCGGGCGTACTCATTGATCACTTTTTGTTTGTCACTGGGAAAAGCCACCACAGACTCACACATCACCGCATCAAACGTTTCTTCCTCAAAGGGGAGGTTCTGGGCATCCCCGATCTTGAATTCGACTTTATCCTCAACTTTTTTTCTTTGAGCTCTTTCACGTGCCCTCTCCACCATCATCTCAGACAGGTCCACTCCCACCACTTTACATCCGTATTCCTCAGCCAGAATGCAGGCGGTGATTCCAACACCGCTGCCCACATCCAAAACATGGGAATCTTTATCAATTCGGCAGGCTTCAATCAGCTCTCTGGTGGCATCCAGACCACCCATATGCTTGGTCAGCCCCCAAGAGGCCTGGAATTCAAAGTAGTGTGATTCTGAGATTATTTTCTCCTCTATGAGCTGCTACCACAATTCTTTGATCTCATCCTCACGGCCGGTCATCTCCCAACGGATCAAGGAAAGAGGGATCATGCCGTAGGTGTGGAATTCATCGAAAAACTGCTTGAGATTGAATTCATCCCCTAACTGCTCAGCTCGGTCGGCTATCAATCGGTCAAGATGGGCTTTGCCCACCACATAACTTGTTCCATAGCCGGGCTGCTGCAGATAGAGCGATTCGTCTGCCCAGATGGTGTTTCCCTCTTTAGGCATCCAGCCGCGGGGTGTCCATTTGACGCCATAATCAACCGCTTCCTCTAAAGTGAATTCATTGCTGTGCATCTTCAAACCGCCAAGACCTCTGGCGCAGCGGCAGGCCAGCATGATCCAGATCAGCTCCCGGACTCTGGGTTTTTCATCCATAAGCCCCGCATGCATGGCAATCTCTTCCATACCAGTAGCCAAGCCTTCAGCTCTTGAGTCCCAGATGTTGTAAAGAAGAGGTACTCGGCGGATAGGACTGGGATGAGGCTCATGTTCCATCCGAGCCAGGTCAAACCAGTGTGTGCCGTGACATCTCAAAGGGAGGGGATCGTGATAATCGACTTGGGTGAAAAAATCCCTCAGCCCGTCAGGAGGGATGAAGCTGACTGTCCGGTTGAGCGTGCCGTTCATGTATTCAGGAAGAGTCATCATATTCTCACGCATGAACTCCATAAAATGATCCACAGCCTCATCATGGCGCTTCTGGTATTCTTCTCTGTTTTCCGGAGGGTGGAGCGGCGGAAGGTGGCGGTTCCGGGTTTCTTCCAGTTTTAGTGAGGTGATGGAACGTTTGAGCTCCCGCTTCAAGAGTTTGACCTGGTCTTCCCAGGTGTAGGGGACAAGATGCACATTTTTCATGTACCAGTTGTAGTCTTCAACCCCAATACCGGATGGAGCGGTCATGTTTTTGTGCTTTTCTTCCAGCCATTTGCGAAATTCATCCACAGCTTGTTTAGCCTGGTTGATATCCGGAACAAGGTAAGGGTGGTCATTACCCATACGCTCGGCAAGATTTTCTAGGTACCGGCTTTCTTGTTTTTTTCTTCGGATGCCCAGGAACCAAAGATCTTTGGCTTCTTCAGTCAAATTCTCCTTAGCCTGCTCCAGGGTTTTGGGGACTGCTCGGAGCCGCATCTGGAAGTCTTCATACTGCTCTCCTTCAAGAGGAAATGAGTACTTCCATAGACAGAGTGTCCCATAACGCCAGGGACCTTCTAGAGCCGGTACATCGGAAGGAGATATGTAGTAAGCCGCGTAAAAGCAGGGATTTCGGGACCAGGGACGCAAAACCCGGTGGTCAAAGTCAAGGCCGTTCATTTCTGCCCGGACAATGTGATAGTCAACCTGTTGGGAAACAGGCCAGGATTCGGGATCTATGGCTTTGAGACGGTCCTGATAATCTTTTAATTCAATGTGCTGGTTAGCCATAGCTTCAGCTGTGTAGTTTGGAACACCGTCATTTACTTCCGGCTTTTGGAATTCCCGCCATTCTTCGAAGAGCTGGACCAGATCGTTATAGGAACCATTCACAGATGCTGGTGATTCACCCGTGTCAGATGACCAGCTGAAAAGCGACATTAAACAAATCCCTAAAAACAAAATCATCCATTGCTTTCTCTTAAACATACACTGAACCTCCTTATTCCACAATTTTCTTTTTTAGTCTATTGGGTTTTTATGATTTG
Source organism: Candidatus Aminicenantota bacterium (assembly GCA_041686095.1). Classification (GTDB taxonomy): domain Bacteria; phylum Acidobacteriota; class Aminicenantia; order Aminicenantales; family Aminicenantaceae; genus WJMT01. The sequence goes on along the minus strand of JAWLEN010000032.1, from coordinate 3,304 downwards.
TCAAACATACATTTTAAAATTTTACTTGACATCGTATTATTTATATATATAAATAAAGCAATAGGATAATGATGTGTATAAAAGACAAAAACGCAGAGGGCTGGTTCATTCATGAATCATAAAAGTGAATCAATAAAGAAAGGGGGATCCGTAGGTGAAAGATAAATATAAGGACGAAAGTGATATCTTGAAGGCTTTAGCTCACCCTGTGCGTCTTCAGATCATAGATCTTCTGTTAGTTGGAATCCCTGAAGAAGCCTGCAGTGTCAATTCCCTACAGAAAGAGTTAGACATCCCTCAACCCACTATCTCACAGCACCTCCAGACCTTAAGAAGTCACGGGATCATTGATGGGGAAAAAAAGGGAGTCCAAGTTTGTTATAAAGTGATTGATAAGCGCGTGAAAAAAATCCTTGAAATCCTAAAAAAATAAATAATATGAATAACGTGAATAGGGATGAAGTGGTTCTTATCGGGATCGGGAATAATCTGCTCTCAGACGATGGGGTGGGGCCTTTTCTAGCTAAAAAAATCGGTCAAAAACTTGGTTTTCCCTATAAATCCGTCACCCATCTCTCACTTGACCTCCTGGACCTTGTTACGGGTCATCAAAATATCTATATCTTTGATTCATTCCGGAATCCTGATATGTCAGTCGGGGAAGTGGTCCCGCTCACCCTGGATGAGCTGGAATACCAGCAAAATCCGACTTATTCACATGGAATTACGATTCCCATTATATTCAACATCGGCAAAAAAATTTATCCAAAAATGCCGGAAAATGTTCGTATTTTCGGCATCAATGTCTCGGATAACCAGACTATCTCAGAGTCTTTTTCTGAGGAAATGAATAATAAGCTTGAGGAAATCCGTAATCATTTATTAAAAAAAATACAAAACGATGCTGGAGGAAAACTATGAAGGAGAAGGAACGTTTAGGGTTTTTCCTGTGCGAGTGCAGTCAGAATATTTCTGGCACAGTGGATGTCCATAAGATTAAGGACGAACTCCAGGAACTGCCGGATGTGGTTACAGCAGAAGTAACCAATCTGTACTGTTCTGCAGACGGAAAAGCCGAGATTATTGAAAGCATCAAGAAAAACAATCTCACTAAAGTTGTTATCGGAGGATGCTCTGTAAAGCAGCACGAACATACCTTTATGAAAGTGCTGGAAGAGGCTGGATTGAATCCTTATTTCTTGCAGCTGGTCAACATCCGCGAGCATGTTGCCTGGGTCACTGATGACAAGGAAAAAGCCACAGCCAAAGCTATGGCGCTGTTGAAAGCCGCGTACAACCGGGTCCAATTTCATGAAGCCTTTGAGAAAAAAGAGATTGATGCCAACGCTGATGTTTTAGTGGTGGGCGGAGGATTGTCCGGTTGTGAAGCCGCTCTTAACCTGGCTGCAGATGATCGGAAAGTCTATTTGGTGGAAGCTCAACCCAGCCTGGGAGGGCAGGCCACTAAATACGAAAGTTCTTTTCCGGACTTAGAATGCTGTTCGTGCATGATCCTTCCCAAACTGCAGGAAGTAGTGGAGAATCCCAACATTGAACTTCTAAATTATAGTGATGTGGAGGAGGTAGTGGGATTTTTCGGTAATTTTATTGCTACAATCAACAAAAAAGCCAAATATGTCATTCCGGATAAGTGCATTGGCTGCAACGAATGCTTGGATCCCTGTCCAGTGGAAGTTCCCAACGAGTATGATGATTTTCTGGGAAAGCGGAAAGCCATTCATTTTCAGGTCACGGGTGCCACCCCTTATATCCCGGTTATTGACAAAGAAAATTGTCTGCGCTTCAAAGGTGAAGACTGCACCAAGTGTCGAGATGCTTGTATGTTCGAAGCCATTGACTATGATGATGAGGACGAAAAAATGGAAGTTTCAGTGGGCTCTGTGGTTTTAGCCACTGGATTTGAAACATTTGATCCCACTCTCATTCCTAATTTTAAAATCTCTGACGGAACTGAGGTCTACACAGCTCTGCAGTTTGAGCGGCTGATCTCCAATACCGGGCCCACATCAGGGAAACTGGTCAAAAGAGACGGCACCCAACCCAAATCTCTGGTTATGGTCCACTGTGTGGGAAGTCGTGATAAGCGCTACAAGAACTACTGCTCCAATATTTGCTGTTCTGTACTGCTGAAAATGAGTTCTCAGATTCTGGAAGAAAAAATGGCAGAGGGCATTCAGATCACACATGTGTACCGTGACATGACCATTGGATCCACAGGCATGGAAGAGATGTATGAAAACCTTAAAGAGGAAGGAGTCAAGTTCATAATGGTTCCCAATCCCAATGACATAGCTCTCAACTCACAGAACGGACAAGCCCAGATCACTCTTCCCGAGAAGACCCTGAATGCGGATATGGTGGTGCTGGCTGCAGCTATGGTTCCCAACAAAAAAGCAGACAAGCTTATTGAGATGCTGATGCTGAGCAAGGATGAAGAGGGATTTGTAAAACCCGCTCATAGAAAAATCGATGCGGTCTCCACTCCTGTGGAAGGAGTTTATGTGGTGGGAAGTGCCAGCTATCCTAAAGATATCACCCATTCTATCATTGATGGTTCAGCAGCATCAGGAAAAATAGCTTTTGAATTAAAGCCAGGAAAGAAGCTTCAAATAGAAACCCTGATCTCGACCATAGATGAGGACAAATGTTCAGGCTGTAAGACCTGTATTTCTATTTGTCCGTATAAAGCCATTGGTTATGACAGCGAAAAGGGAATCTCAGTTATCAATGAGATCCTATGCAGAGGATGCGGATCTTGTGTGGCCGCCTGCCCCTCAAACGCCATAACCGCTCGACATTTTGAAGACAATACAATTTTAGCTGAATTAGGAGGATTGTTATGACAGAGTCAAAATTTGAACCTAATATTGTAGCCTTTGTCTGCAACTGGTGTTCTTACGGCGGAGCTGACATTGCAGGCAGCATGAGACTGAAATACCCAGCCAATGTCAAACTGCTCCGGGTCATGTGTTCCGGACGGGTGGATCCTGAATTCATCATTGAGGCTTTTCGCAGAGGTGCTGACGGAGTTATGGTCCTGGGCTGCCATCCCAAGGACTGCCATTACATAGAAGGCAATTATAAAGCCTTGAAACGGTTCAATATGCTCAGACCGCTGTTGGATCAGTTTAATATTGAACAGGATCGGCTTTATCTTGATTGGGTATCAGCCTCAGAAGGCGAAAAATTTGCCCGTGTGGCTAAAGAGGTGAACGAGAGAATCACTCAATTAGGGCCTTTGAACTGGAAAGAAGTTATTGGCCAACACCCAAGTAGGGAGGTA
>JAWLEN010000135.1:0-5617 GCA_041686095.1 Candidatus Aminicenantota bacterium | reverse complement strand
ATATCTTCACTTTTTTCCTGAGATTCAGACCTGGGTAGGCAAAAGGCTCATCATATCCGGTCTCTTGGAAGAATACAAAAGCCAGCCCCAAATCATGCTGTTCCTCCCCTCACAAATCAAGCATGAATAAGAATAAAGTAATAAAGGATTAAGATTCTTCGCAGGGAATATACGTGTAGGTGACCCTTAAGACACAGCCATCCATTCCTTTACTAAAATAAACCATCTTTTCTTTATATTCTTCATCAATAAAGTCTTCTCTATTAAAATCTGATCCTCTAAACTGTATACGAATCTTCCACCGGGACAAGCCATTCCGGTGAACATATTGGACTGATGGAGTCACGTCAATGGGCTCATCTGGTCCTTGTCCCGGCAGCCCAAAATATACAGGAATCCCATCACAAAAAAAAGCGCTGCTAGTCGACGGTTCCCCGTAGTCAGCTTGAATAACTTCCAAGGGACCTAGATTATAGGGAAAATTATCGGTTTCTTGACAAGATATATGCAAGGAGGAGTCACTCTCTTCAATGATATATTTTGAAAGGTCCAAAATGGCGGATTCGATTGTTGCATTGGAGGGAATGCCGGAGACATCATAGCTTGCCATTCCCCGACGGATGGAATGATTGACACAACCTTCACTTAAACAACAATAAAAAGATTCCCCTGCATAAGTATCTAAGCTTACATTATACGCCCCTGGCCCTGATCTCCAATCTTCAAAATCGATTGGAAGACAACCCACAACACCAAATCCTCCTGATTCCTCTTCCACCATAGCCAGGATCGCGGTGTGTGTGATGGGAGATGGAGACTCTTGAATATGAAAGGGAGTATCGCTTTCATCATTTACATCCGTCAGGTCCACTTCAGGGTGAGCCACCCCACTGACTCTAATCTTATAGTCACCCCTAAGAAGATCGTTTGGAGGGGTCCAATTATAAGTTCCTGTGTATCTTCCATGGCCTATTGTTAGGTTTTCATCGTTGTCCATCTGTCCGATTCGAAAAACCAAAAGTCCCTCCCGAGGCCCGGAGCCGCGAACCAACTCTAAGTTTACCTTATCGCCAACTCCCTTGGCATACCATTTGATTTCATACTGACAAGCACGTCCTTCATATTCATCACTCGATTCTTTGTACCATGTCTCTCCTCCATTGGGCACAACCACACGCATCTCACTCTCTTCAGGGAAAATAAAGAACTCTCGATCGCTCTCGTCCATAAAATCCCCGCTGAGGCTCTCAATTCTGACTCGATACAGGTGGTAGCCTGTTTCAAGGTGGTCGGGAACGAGCCAGCTAAGAACCCCATCATTTTCAGTAGAATCCTCAATAGTCAAACACAGGTTCTCATCTTTCAATAACTCAACTCTCACATAATCTCCTATCTCTTCAGCTCCTATCCATCGTATGTGGTACAGTCCTCCCTTATAATAATGTTCGCCTCCATTAGGACTGAGGACTTCCAACGGCGCTGGCGGCCCTTCAAGTGTTCTGAGCCCTTCTCTTGGAGTCATCTCCCGCATCAGCTCTGGCCGGGGTAAGGAGCTCACTATCAGCTCTTTTTCTATGAGCAGTTTTTGCCCGACTGGTGTATCAAACACTCTGAAAATGAGCTTTTGCTCTGCAGTCTCATCACTTTTAACCGAGGTTTCAAAGCTCCTTTCTTCTCTGGGTCCTAGCTTTTTGATCTTCTGCTGATCCACTACTTGGCCTTCCAAAGAAACCTGAAGCAGACATGAGGGAATTTCATTCTCCGAAAGGTTCTGGATAATCCCTGAGAGAAGATAATGTTTGTTGGGACTAAGTGAGAGTCGGTTTCTCTGTAAAGGAATCTTATTTCCCTCTAAGTCCTGGACCTGGGAGATAAAAACATCCACTTTTTTCTCTATCTCTCCGGTGGACACAAAATAACGGAGCTTAGGAATGGAGTATTGTACCTGGGGCTGGATGATGTTTAAGGTGACCTCATGAATCCCAGGTACCTGAGTGGGAAGGGGTGTCTTTTTCCCTAAGCTCAGAGTCTCTTCTCCTACAGCTGACAGAGTCCGGGATACAGGCTGAAAAGTCTGTCCGTCCACCATCCACTGCGCTTTAAATATTCCTGTGCCTTCATACTTCATATCCGCATACACCAGCAGCGGCTGAAAACCTTTGGTCACCTGCTGGTATGATTTTCCATCCTCAAACCGAAGCTGGATAAAAGATATCTGAAAAGGGGCTGCCGGTCCTGTTCGGGAAAGGACATTCAGGGTCAAGGACTTAGGATATTTGTCCTGCCCGCAGTGGTCGTAAGCTTTCACTGTATAAGTGCCCTGTTTCTTATAGATGTGAGTTTCCATGGAGGCACCCTTCTCTATAATGGCGCCGTCACCAAAATCCCATTTAATGCAGTCTGACCTGAAATTCGAGGCAGTAAAGGAAATCTCCTGGTCTGTGACAGCCGGCACAGGAGAGTAAGAGATGGCTCTCAAATCCGGAGTCACAGGAACCTGCGCTTCCACAGCAGGTAATCCCTGCTGTCCATAATAATCCCAGGCTTTAACCGTATAAGTCCCCGGATTTTTATAGGTATGATAGGCAGTCTGTTTCCCTTGAGTTAGAATGTTGCCGTCCCCAAAATCCCACTTGATCTGGTTGGACAGAAAATTATGGGCTTTAAATGTGACTGATTCATGAACTCTGGGATCAGCAGGGCTGTAGCTGATGAATCTTTCTTCCCTTACAGTCACAGTTTGGGTGTCTGTGGGAAAAAGCTGGGTGGAGGTCCGGTAGGTGGCTTTAACCGTATAGGTCCCTGGACTCATGTACTTGTGCTTGGCCGTGGGAGGAGGAAGTTCCTGGATAGTGCCGTCACCAAAATCCCATTCCACAGAGCCAAGAATCGTGCCTGAAGGAGGTATGACTGTAAAAATGACCTCCTCCCCGACTTGCGGATTGGATGGAATGTAAGTTATGGAAGCAAAAACCGCAGCCGCCAATAAAATAACTCCCATAAACCATAAAACCTTGGGTTTGTGACTATACTTACGGTTCATTTTTTTCTCCTTTGACCGCATTTTTCTTCTCTCCTAGAGTTTAAAACGAAAAATTAAACTGGAGAAAAACAGTCTCATATATTTCCGAATGATCTGCATTGTCCACTTTCCTTAAATCTCCCCTTAAGCATACAACAGCATTAGCTAATTGTTTTATAAGGCTTCCCATATAAAAATTCAAATACGAAGAAATATTAAGGCTGTCTATGTTTTCTGAGCCTGTGGTTGTTCGGTTAAAGGAACTTGAAGTAGACACAGATATAACACTGGGAATCAAAGCCAATTCAGCACTTAAAAAAGAATTATAAATTTCTGTTTCCACATTGGTTATTTCATTCCTGGAAAGGCTGTAGCTTAAGAAAGGATAAAAGGAAAGGTTTTTGCATAGTTTAATGTTTCCTCCCAGATTTGTGGTGAGAACAGCACTGTCACTAGCTGGATTGCTGCTGCTTTGGATTTCAGAATAAATGGCTGATAAATCAATAACGCTTGAAGGACTCAATATAAAGTTAAATCCTAATGAGTAATCATTAGTTGAAAGGTCGCGGAACAATCCTTTTTTATTTTCTCTACTGTAGGTTTTTAACTGATTTATTTGATAACTTGAATTGAAAGAAAACCACTTGAATATAACCAGGGACAAATAAGCGCTGCCAAGCTTACTGTAGGAAGTCAAGCGATCTGGATCTTCTTCAATGTTATTTCTTTCATCTAAATAAGACAGGTTGACATTAATTTTTTTTGATGAAATCCCCAAACGAGTCTGATATCCTTTTCTATCATTGATAAAATATTGATGACCGATCGGATTAAAATCTTTACCAATGTTTTTATACGTGGCGCTTAATTCAAATATCCCATGAGATAAATTCCCTCCGATTTTCCAGGCAGCATCTCTTTTGCCCGCTTCTTCGTCTTCAAGGTTGTCATCATGCCAGCTCTGAGCAAATTCACCAAATAATTTTAACTTATCATCAAATATCTTAAGATCCTCTATAAGGGCCCAGGTGTTTCCTTCCCGTTTATCCAATGACAAGCCAGCCACATTTCTCCCTTCAGCCGGATTGTCTTTTCCAGATAAATAAACGGCTTTAAGGGTGAGTTTTTGTTTGAAAAGACGATATCCAACCATTCCTCCGTAAAGATTTAGATCTGATTGAGGAACCAGCCCTTCCCAACCCTGCTGCTGCTGGGAACTGATATCAAAAAGATGAAATAAAAATTTCTGATTTTGGAACTGATACTCAGCGCCTCTCCTTCCCAGGCCAAAAACCGTGTAATCAGATCCGCCGGTAAGAGAAATATCCCCTATTTTTAGGGAATGCCTTTGGCTCTTGGCTGATAATTTCAAGCGGCTCAATTGAAAATTTTGGTTTCCATCCAAAGGATGATTGGCGCTTCTGGTATTCATGTTCAGATTTATCTGAAAATTCTCTTTTTGGAAAGATTGGGATACATTCAGGTTTCCGTCTGCAGTAAAAGTTTGTTCTCCTTCCATGGATCCATCTTTATCCCATATTTCTTGCTGCAGACTCCCGTTTATATAAAGCCATTCAGGGAGTTTAAATCCCTTTTTTTCAGTTTCGATTTTTCCAGCAGACGGTAAGGAAGACTCCTCTTTGATTTTCCCTGATACTTGGAATGTTTCTTCAGGGGCTTTCTTGGGATAAGTCAGGATCTCATGGTTTGATTTATAAGAAAGATAATAATCAAATCGAGAAAACACCAGTTGGGATGTATCAAATAAATATGAGTAAGAGGTCTCTGATGACTTTTCCATTTTCCTTACCTGGAACTGATCCCATCCTTCAGTTCGATAGAAAAACATCATCCACTCAATTTCTTTTTGAGTTTGAACCGCAACTTTTAATTTTTCTCCCTGTTTAAACTCCTTGACAGGAGTATGAGTGATGATTTGGTCTGCCATCAGAGGAAAGAAATTTAAGAGAATAAAAGGCAGTAAGAGAAAAAAACATCTGATCGACCCCTTGTTCCCAGACATTTGTCTTTTAAGAGGGGGAAAAGTTAAGTGAAGTGGAATTGAGATAATTAAGAATAAGCTTTCTTTGTCTGTGAGCTGTTTCCCCCTAAATTAATTCAATAAAAATCACCAGAAATTTTATTTTAAGAGAATAAATAACGGTTGTCAACAGCCCTTATACCTCAAAGCTCCCCCTTTTATGAAATTCCATTTATGAAAATGTGTAATTATCAGAAATATAATAAGTTATGTCTTTTCGAGATTAATTTTGGGGAACTTTTAAAAGTCTGCCATACAAGTATGTAAGTGAAGACCGCAGTCTATAAGATTTTGTCAAGCTGATAAAAAAAAAGTGCGCCAGGCGGGATTCGAACCCGCGACCTTCGGTTCCGGAGACCGACACTCTATCCACTGAGCTACAGGCGCACAAGTTTCTGGAATTATAAATATAAGTCAATTGGTTTGAATTTTCAAATCAATAATCATAAAAACAATAAACAGATAAGATCCCACTTTTTTAATAAAAAGGTTGACTATGGGGTCGAAAAATATTATAAATTTAACGGGCTTTAAAGAGGATACCTATCTGATTT
>JAWLEN010000031.1:14955-24666 GCA_041686095.1 Candidatus Aminicenantota bacterium | reverse complement strand
CGGTTCGGGCTTCGCTCTCCTCTAAAGAGGAACCATGCCCGCTCCGCCCTCACAGGGGATTCCTCATCCCTTGCCCTCTCCCCTTAATAAACATTATACATTACCTGTGTCACGGTTTTGGAAAGGCTTCCTCTCTTATTTATAAAAATCCCATGGCAAGCTATAATTAAATGGCATATTTTTTGCTTATGTGTTAAATATATAAATAGGGATTCAAATAGCCAGAGATTTTATTTAGGGAGAAAAACAATCAAAAAACCGATACTTTTTTTGGGGATATTGGCTTTAAGTTTCACCTTTTTTGCTCAGGAAATCCAGCATGATGAAATCGTAGTCAATATCGAAGTACCGGTGAGGATCTTTGATAGAGGTCAATTTGTTGATGACTTGACCATTGATGATTTTGAGATCTATGAAAACGGTCGACCTCAAAAAATCACAGCATGTTATTTGATAAAAAAGACACAAATAGAGCGTCAAGAAGAAAAAGACATTCCCCTCTCTCCGGATGTTTCCAGAAATTTTATCCTTATGTTTGATCTTTGGGAATTTTTTCCAAAGGTGGAAAGAGCCATTGATATGTTTTTTGAGAATGTGGTTCTTCAAGGTGATTCCCTAATCATATTAACTCCAGTGAAAGCTTATAACCTGAAGGAAATCGCATGGGATCACCAAAACAAACATCAAATAGCTGATCAGCTCAAAAAAATAGTGAGAAAAGATGCTGTTATGGGAAATTCTGAATACAGAAACACCTTAAAGGATTTTGAGGAGATCACAAGAGAATTGAATACAATAGTGGGAATCCAGAGTGCGGCTAGGTCATACAGTGAAGGGATAGATCAACTGGATTATTCACTTCAAAAATACCAGGAAGCTCTTTCCAGGATGAAAAATCAGAGAGAGGTGGATGAACAGAAATTAATAAATTTTTCAGAGTTATTAAAAGACCGGAGCGGACAGAAAATCGCCTTTCTTTTTTGTCAAAGAGAGTTTATAGCCCAACCCATGCCTAAAACAATATCAATCTTTGAAAGTCAATCTCAATTCAGACCGGATATCACTGCAAAGCTCAGTGACCTTTTTACGAATTACAGAAGAGACATTTCTATTGATACAAACAAGATTAAAAAAGCCTTTTCGGATTCGTCGATATTGATTCATTTTTTATACATCACAAAGCCGCCTGAAAACGAAGCCGGGATTATGTTTAAGGAACAGTCAGAAGATATCTATAAGGCGTTTTCTGAAATTGCCAAATCAACCGGGGGATTGATTGAAAGCTCAGCCAATGCTGAATCATCTTTACAAAAAGCAGTAAAGGCTTCTGAAAATTATTATCTTCTTTATTACAGGCCTTCAGAGTATAAGAGAGACGGGAAATTTAAAAATATTCGGATAAAAGTTAAAGTTGGAAAATATCAAATCACCCATCGAAGCGGTTATATCGCTGATTAGAGAAAAGCTTTCACGCTGGCACTTCATTTTAATTCACCTGGATATTCATGAGCCGAGGTTGTATAATTTTAGACCGGCTCGCCTGAAAGGTAAATAGGTCAGGTTAAGGAAGTTTAAAAAATCATGTTTTGGTGGCGAAAAGGACTCCATAAACTCCGATTCACATTAAAGAACTGGTCATCGGAAAAAGACCGTGAATATCATGATGATGTCTTCCAGTCCTCTGTTAAACAGCCTTTTCGATCCAGTTACACGGGATACATCACCATCCGGCGCTTTGCGGATTTAGCTTCCTCGTTTATTCAGGGTAGTCAAAAGGTTCTTGATATAGGCTGCGGAACCGGAGAGATCACCTGTGAACTGGCATCCCGGTTTCCTGATGTCTTTTTCACAGGTATTGACCCCAGCTCATCAGGCATTAAAAGAGCTCAAAGCCATGCCCGTTTTTTGAAATTGGATAATGTTGTTTTTCAGCAGGATACGGCTGAGGCCTATACTCCATCTAACCCTGTGGACCTGGTGATGTTGTTTGATGCTTTCCATCATCTAGAGAAACCCCGGTCTTTCGTCAAAAAGATGGGGAAATTTACTCGTCATTTCTTGTTGATCGAACCTAAGGGAGATTGGAAGGGAAGTTGGGATAAGACTCTGGATCTAGATTGGATGATTCTGGAACTGGATAAAATCCAGAAGAGGCTTGGCTTTATTATGGATGAAAAAGAACTTCCGGTTGAAACCAATCAGACCAGGATTTCTAAAGGGGATGCGGTTGAGAACCGCTACTCTCTTCAGGACTTTAAAAATATATTTAAAGGATACGGTTTAAAACTGCGCGGAACAATCTCTGGATTGGATGAGTATCCTCCGGGCTCAAGTGCCACTGGTCATCTGCGGGAACTGTTTGGAGAATGGGCCTATCAGATCTATCGAGATATGGATGATTATCTTTATCAAAACAATCTGGATTTTTGGGCAAAACATTGGGTGATAGAGGCCCGAAAAGGCGCCCCGCACAAGCTCAGAAAACCTTCATCTAAGCCAGAAGCCCAGCGCTTCAGTCACTCAAAAATTCAGGGTCCCTATCAAGTCAACTACATCACACACACTGAAGTTGCTGAAGATGTTCCCGCATCCTCTCATTTTCAACTTCAAGCCACCCTCCAGAATACCGGGTTTTTACCCTGGTATTCTGTGGATGCCAGCCGTCCGGTGTTTGTAAGCTACCACTGGCAGGACCATTCTGGAAAAACTGTGATCTATGACGGAAAAAGGACTTCTTTCGCTAAACAAATCAATCCCGGAGAGAAAACCACTGTTTCTGTTTCCATAAAAACACCCGATTCGCAAGGACGCTATGTTCTGGCTGTTGATTTGGTTTGTGAAGGAGTGACCTGGTTTTCACAGTGTGGAAATCCTCCTCTTTTCATTCCTGTTCAGGTAAAAAAGGCTGGATAAATGCTTAAGATGCCCAGCTGGTTTTTTGGGTTGTTTTTTGTCAGAATAAATCATTGACCGCTGGTATGTCACAGCAAAATGAATATGAGTGAGTTTTGGCTTACCAGCGGTAAACAGCAGCCACTGATGATTTAACCGGCATCTCTTCTCGGTTTAAGGCATATACAGTCCCTCCTTGGGAAAGAGTTTGAACAGCACAGAGGTCAATGAGTTCCTGCAGGCCCGGCTTTCTTTGTTTTTCGATTTTAACCTGACCTTTCTCAGGAATGAATGTTCCCCACTTATGATCAGTGACATCCAAAAATAGTAATCCCACCCGTCCCTGTTGAGCTTCCGGCAGAATTTTTTTGATATCTTGGGATGTTTTTTCAGTGTGGAATAAATCCTGGAACTGATTGACTGCTTTTTCCTGTTCTTGTTTGAAATAAGATTCCACAACACTCCATGCCTTTTTATGCAGTTCTTCAGGAGACCATTCATCGGGATTTCCAGTTATAGCTTCTTCCAGGACATTGCCGTAGGAATTGGCCTTTCGGAACAGAGGAAGAAGATAATCCACTCCCAATAAGATTATAGGAGCGCTTTCTTCAGCCAGGATTTTATAGAGACCTTTGTCCACGCGTTGAAAATAACGCTGGATATCTTCTTTAAAATCATCTTTCCCGCCTCCGTGTCCATGAAACATGACATCCCCTCTTTTTTTACCCGATCGACTAGCGACGTGAGAATGTAATTGTTGCTCCAGATTATCATATCCCAAGGCTTCCTCCATACTGGTGGGTACATTTTCGAGCTCTACCTCTCTGAAACTGTAACGTGTGGACTGCAGAAGGCGTATATCTTTTTGACTCAATGCCAGGATGTAGAAACGTCCGTCTCCACTGAAGAGAGGAAGAAGAGGCTTTATATAAAACCGTTTACTGATCACCGCTTCCTCACTAAATTTAATGGGGAGCCGATAGTATTTGAAGTTTTGGGGGGTGATAAAAACAGCCAGACCATCACTTTGGTGCTGCCAAAAAAAAGAATCTTGTATGAGTCTATGGGCCGGATTTAAAATTTCGGAAATCTCTTTGGGGCTTAAATCAGTTTTGTTGAGCTGGTTTTCCATTTCTCCCAGTAAATTTTTATATCTTATGGAATTTTTTCGGGTCTCTCTACCAGATCTTTCTGTAGGCATGTACATGGAAATAAGATGGGAATCCTTATGTTCCATCAAAGCCTTTAGTTCTTTTTTCTCTAGTAAACGCATGAATTATCCTTCCTTTTTTTAACCTGACCTATTCATAAAAAAATGGTATTGATTTTCAGAATTTTTCCCTAATTCTATTATGCCTCAAATTGAGGAAAACTTCAAAATGAGCTTACTCTTATTTTAATGCCACACCTAAGTTGTAAAGTAGAAAAGCATATTCATCGGTCAGCTCATCGATCATCTTAGTGGTGGAGCTGGAGCCGTGGCCCGAGCGGGTTTCAATACGAATGAGTACAGGATTTTCACAGGCGTGTTTTTCCTGAAGTGCGGCAATAAATTTAAAGGAGTGAGCCGGCACCACCCTGTCATCATGGTCGGCTGTAGTCACAAGGGTAGCCGGGTAACAAACCCCCTCTTCGAGATTATGGTAGGGAGAGTAAGGGTAGAGATTTTTAAAGTATTTTTCTTCGTCACTGGAGCCATATTCCACAACCCATCCCCAACCCACTGTGAATTTGTGATACCGCAGCATATCCATCACTCCCACGGCAGGCAGCGCCACTGCAAAAAGGTCAGGACGTTGAGTCATGGCCGCTCCCACCAAGAGCCCGCCGTTGGAACCGCCAGCGATAGCCAGTTTATTCTTGGAAGTGTATTCTTCATTGATCAGATACTCAGCAGCTGAAATAAAGTCATCAAAAACATTCTGTTTGTTGAGAAGCATTCCAGCCTCATGCCATTTTTCTCCGTATTCTCCGCCTCCCCTGAGATTAGCCTGGGCAAAGATGAATCCATTTTCCAAAGGAAGAATCCGGGTGGAACTGAAAGAAGGAGTGAGGCTGATATTAAAGCCGCCGTAACCATAAAGAAGAACAGGATTTTTTCCGTGTTTTTGGATTCCCTTTTTGTGTACCAGAAACATAGGGACTTGAGTGCCGTCCTTACTGGTGTAAAAAACTTGTTGAGTTTCATAGTCTTCTGGATTGAACGGGACCTCGGTTTTACGAAAGATTTCAGAAGTTCCTTCTTCAACCTGGTACTTGTAGATAGTGGGAGGATAGGTGAAGGAAGTGAACACATAAAAAAGGCTTTTGTGTTCTTTTTTACCGCCAAAACCAGAGGCTGTTCCCAAGGCAGGAAGTTCGATTTCCCGGATCAGGTTTCCCTCCAGGTCATGCTGGAAGACCTGGGTGTGGGCATTCTTGAGATAGCGGCAGAAAAGATAACCGCCGGCTGTGTCGGTGTTGTTCAGGACCTCTGTTTTTTCAGGAATGACATCCACCCATTTTTCCTGTTCAGGAGCATCCGGATCGATTTTGACCACCCGGTAGTTGGGGGCATGGATATTGGTGTAGACTAAAAAATTCTTCCCGATGTTATCAATGACATAGCTGTCATTGCCAAAACCGGTGATAAGTGGATGGAACTCAGCTTTTTCTTTCTCCAGTTCTTTATAGTAAAGTTCATTGCCGCTGGTCCCTTCAGAGATCACTAAGATCAGATACCTTGAGTCTTCGGTCACACCGGCCGAGACATAGCGCAATGGGTGTTCTCTGTCTTCATAAATGAGCTTGTCTTTTTCCTGGGGATCACCCAGTTTATGATAAAAAATCTTCTGGTATTTGTTCTGTTCTTTAAGCTCCTGTCCTGGTTCCGGTTCATCATATCCGCTGTAAAAGAAGCCGTTATCATACCAGGCAGCTCCGCTGAACTTGACCCATTGGATTCGGTCCCCCAGTTCTTTTTTGGTTTCGATTTCCATAATCCTGATTTCCTGCCAGTCAGAGCCTGCTTCAGAGCGGGAATAGGCTGCGTATCGGTCATCTTTAGAAAAACCGATGAGAGAGATTCTAATAGTTCCATCAGGAGAAAGTTGATTGGGATCAATAAAAACTTCCGGCTCTCCATCCAGTCCTTTCTGCACATAGATCACAGACTGGTTCTGCAGACCTTCGTTTTTATAGAAAAAGTAATGGTCTCCCACCCGGATCGGAGAAGAATACTTGGGATAGTCATAGAGTTCGGTAAGGCGCTTTCGGATTTGTTCTCGAAAAGGAATCTGTTCCAAGTAGGAAAAGGTGACTTTATTTTGGGCTTCCACCCAGGATTTGACATCTTCAGAATTGATGTCTTCAAACCAGCGGTAAGGGTCAGGCACTTTGGTGCCAAAATAATCATCCACCACATCCACTTTTTTGGTTTCAGGATAGTTCAGTTCAGGCTGTGAAAATTCTGTTTCCTTTTGGCAGGTAGTATTAAGAAACAGGACCAAAGGAATAAAAGCTAAAATAAGTCCTCTTTTTTTCATCATTTCCTCCTAAATATTATTTGGATCGATCTTCATAATCCGGTCTTTTGGGATGGATGGGTTCGGCTTTCTGGATCAATTTCATCACTTCTTCCACTGCTGCTTTCAGCTGAGGATCAGTCCCTTTGGCCAGCAAAGTCGGATCATCCACTACCCGGATATCAGGGGGCACGCCATAACCCTCTCTAAACCATGTCCCATCCGGATTGTACATCCTAAAGGAGGGAGCTGTGACCATTCCTCCGTCAATAAGAGACGGAACTCCGGACATTCCGATCAGTCCGCCCCAGGTTCTCATTCCGATCAGAGGTCCGAGCCCCGCTTTCTTGAAATAATCAGGAAAGCAGTCTCCGCCTGAGCCGCTCCAGCCGTTGATCAGCATGGCTTTGGGTCCAAAATGAGCCACAGGGGGCCACTGCCAGTCTTTTCCGTCTCGAACCGCCCAGTAAGCCAGGGGCTTTCTGTTCAAAAGTTCAATAAATCGGTCTGGAATCTGACCACCGCTGTTAAACCGTTCATCGATGATCAATCCTTTTTTATGAAACTGAGCGTTGAACTGTCTGACCAGCTCATTTTGAGCATCCACACCTGTGCTTCTCACATATATGTATCCTACCTGCCCGTCAGACATTTCTTCCACATATTTTCTGTTGGCTTCGATCCATCCCAAGTGTCTTAGTCTTATGACCTCTCCCTGATTTAGAGTCTTTACCACGGCTTTTTGTGCTCCTTCATAACCGGGCTTGTCATTGACTGTGAGCTCCACGGTTTTTCCAGAAAGACCCTGAAGAGCATACCACGGGCTTTTTTCTGTGGAGAGTTTAACTCCGTTGATTTCAAGCACATAATAACCGGGTTCAATTTTCACGTTATTTTTGGTTCTCAGAAGAGGAGAACAGACTTCAGCAAAATCCCATTCCGCGCCTTTCATGATACTTTTGATTTGATAAAAACCATCGCTCACTTTCCAGTCGACTCCCAGATAGCCGATGGCTTTGCTGGGAGCTGTTTCCAAATCTCCGCCCCCTCGGTAAGTATGAGAGGCATTGAGTTCAGCGATCATTTCTCCAATGAGGAAGTTGAGATCTCTTCGGGTCACCACATTTGGGAGCAATTTTCCATACTGTTCCTTCACATGATTCCAGTCCACTCCATGCATATTGGGGTCATAAAAATAATCCCTGACAATGCGCCAGGCATCGGTAAAGATTTGCTTCCATTCTTTGGGGGGATCCACCATTATTTCTAAGTTATCAGTAGGGACAAACTTTTCCATTTTTTGATTGGGTGACACAGGAATGACTGAAAATTTTCCTTTGGCATAAACCAGCAGATTTTTACCGTCGGATGAAAGCATATAATTGCTGACTCCTTGGGTTATGGTTTTTTCTTCTCTGTCTTTGAAATCAAAATATTTCAATTCATTGGTTCTTTCTTCAGCACCGCTTCGGGGGTGCTTGAGATAGATGATTTTTCCTGAGACCGCACTCAATTGACTGTAATTACCTGCTGGTATGGGAAGCTGGGTCATTCTTTGTTCAAAATCTTTCAGAGTTATTTCCACTTTTTTCTGTTCTTTTTTTTCTTCTTCTTTATTGTTTTCTTCTTTTTTTGTGTCTTCTTTTATTTCAACTTCATCATTTTGAGGGGGGAGAGGAGTCTCAATATCCTCTGTGAGCGCCACAGCCACCACATTGGTGGTGTTGGGATAAACAAAGGAATTGTCCATATCACTGTAGACCGGAGAGAAAGTTCGATTGGAGAAAAAATAAAGATATTTGCCTTCAGGATCAAAAACAGGAGTGGAATTATTGTAATAATCTGTGGTGAGCTGATGTTTTTGGTTGGTCTCTGTGTTGTAAGCAAAAACCACTTCATGTCTGTTGTCCATTCCCCTGGAATAGGCCATCCACTGGCTGTCCGAAGACCAGTCTGCTTTGAAATTTTCTAATTCTCCATGGGTTAACCAAATGCCTTTATCCACATCAAGGGTCTTTTTTTGTTCCACATCAAATATCTTTATCTCCTGATGACTGGTCACAAAAGCCAGTTTTTTGCTGTCCGGGGACCAGAAAAGATGATAATAGAATCCCTTATCATAGGAGGTCATGACTTCTTCTTTATTTTCAGTAGTGAGATCTTTGATGATGAGCTGATACTCACCGCTCTGATCACTCCAAAAAGCAACCTTTTTTCCGTCAGGCGACCAGGCAGGATATCTTTCTGCGGATCCAGAGCTCTGAGTGAGATTTTTAACGACTCCTTTTTCCTTGGGAACAGAAAAGATTTCTCCTCGAGCTTCGATGAGAACTCTTTGTCCGTCAGGAGAGATAAAAGCATTATTGATCCGGCTGGAGACATTTTCGATCCTAGTTTTTTTAGTGGAGTTGTCCGTCACAATCTCGATATTGATTTCTTTGTGTTGTTCTGTATTCAAATCCAGAAGATAGAGTTTTCCTCCGGCTTCAAAAACAATATCCTGGGGACCGATGGCAGGGAAATGAATGTCATATTCTTTAAAATGAGTGATCTGTTTGGACTCTTCACTGACTCGGTCATAAACCCAAATGTTGTATCTTTTGTTTTCTCCTCTGTCAGAAAGATAGTAGAGTTTGTTTCCATGCCACATAGGCTGTGTTTCATTGGCATCGCTCTGGGTGATATTTTTTGAAACCAGGGTCTCTAAATCAAAGAGCCAGATGTCCGGAGCCATGCCCCCCCGGTATCTTTTCCAGGTTCTAAAATCTCTGGTTATGGGGGTGTATGCCAGTGTTTTGTTGTCTTCAGCCAGCATTCCAAATTCACCGTAGGGCACGGGCAGTTTTTCAGAAAATCCACCTTTTGAAGATACACTGTAGAACTGATTGTATCTCATTCTTCCGCTTTCTCTGGATGAGGCATACAAAATTTTGTCACCATCGCTAGTCCAATCCAGCATTCTGTCCGAAAGTCCGTGATAGGTGACTCTTTGAGGCTCTCCTCCCATAGAAGGCAGCACATAAATATCTTCATTGCCGTCATAATTTCCGGTGAAAGCGATGTGTGTTCCATCCGGAGAAAACCGGGGGAAGGACTCTTCTCCTTTGGGGGAGCTGAGTTTGTGAGCCAGTCCTCCCTGTTTGGCCACCACCCATATATCTCCGGCATAGACAAAGCAGATGTGGGTTTCAGACACATCCGGATATCTCAGCATTTTGGCATTGACCTGAGAATAAAGGGTGTTGTAAGAGAAAAATAAAATAAGAATCAAACCAAACAATATCATATTTTTCTTGTTCATCATTCCTCCTTTTTT
>JAWLEN010000031.1:0-14855 GCA_041686095.1 Candidatus Aminicenantota bacterium | reverse complement strand
CTAATAATACATGCAATGAAAATATTCTGCAAAAAAAAACGGTTTTTGAGAACTTTTTTTCAATTTCATGTCTATTACTATAAATCAACGGCATACAGAAGATTTGAGTCAAAATGAAAGAAGATGATAAGGATATCCTTAAAAACTGATATTGACATACAGCCATACATAATGTATGGTTGTATGCATGAAGATAAAAACCACATTGAAAATTGATGATTCTGTGATGTCCCGTCTCAAAAAGGAAGCCGTTCGCCGGGCGTGCACTATGTCTGAATTGGTGGAATCCGCTCTCCGTCGCCTTTTTAAGTCCGAAAAAGAGATAAAAAAAATCCCTCCTCTTCCCAAATTTAAGAGCGGAGGGCCTTTGGTGGATATCGCTGACCGGGATGCTCTCTACCAGGCTATGGAGGGTCGCTAGTGTTTGTGGTGGATACAAATATCCTGATCTATGCGGCTGATGAGGACTCTCCTTTTCACAAGCCGTGCCGTGAGAAGTTAGAAGGATGGCGCAGACAATCTTCGGTTTGGTATGTGACTTGGGGGATCTTGTATGAATTCATGAGAGTGATCACTCATCCCAGAGTTTTTCGAAAGCCCTGGTCCATTGCTGGTGCCTGGACATTTTTGAATGCTGTTCTCGCTTCTTCTTCGTTAGATATCCTGATTCCAGGTGAGAGACACTTGGATGTGGCTGCTGAAGTCATCAAAGAATTACCTTCTTTAAGAGGGAATCTCCTTTATGATGCTCAAACAGCCATATTGATGCGGGAGCACGGAATAAAAAGGATTTACACCAGAGATGCGGATTTTCATCGCTTTCCTTTTCTGGAACCCGTGGATCCTGCTGTGTGACAGATTTCCCTAAACTCAATTGTAATTGAAAAAACAGAGATGAATCCTTAATTCTTAGGGATGGATCAGGTTAAAATTGGATCTTTACTTTGGTCCCTTTTTCACGGCGGATGTCCAGGGTTCCATCGATCTGTTTGACCAAATCTGATACCAGCTGAATTCCCAGAGTTATTGGATTTTTCCAATCATATTTTTTGGGCAGGCCCACTCCGGTATCAGAGACCACCAGATTGTAAGATTCTTTGCCCTCAGCTTTCATCTTGATGGATACACTGCCTTTCTTCTTTCCTGGAAAGCCGTGCGCAAAGGCATTGGAGACTAATTCATTAATGATGAGTCCTACTGGGATGGCTTTGTTGATATCCAGGAAAATGTTTTCAACATCCATTTTTATATTGATTCGGTCACTCAATGACCTTTGGGCAGCAAAAAGATGTGTGGTCATTTTTTTGATATAGCTGGCAAAATCGACCTCTGCGAAATCTTGGGATTCATACAAACTTTCATGGATGAGCGCCATGGCTTTGATCCGGTTCCGGCAGATCCGAAAGCTCTCCAATGCTTTTTGATCGGTGATATTCCTTGACTGGAGGTTTAGCAGGCTGGAGATGATCTGCATGTTGTTTTTGACCCGGTGATGGATTTCTTGAAGCATCACATTTTTTTCTTTCAGGGCTTTCTGAATTTGTTCCAGTGCTTTTTTTTGCTTGGTTATGTCCCTTGAAACAGATAGCAGCTTATCAACTTTACCCCCCGCATCACGAATCGGAGAAATTTGCACACCCCACCATTTTGGATTCCCCTTATTGGTGGGGCAAAATCCTTCGAAATAGCCAACTTCACCTTTTTTTGCTTTCTCGATTGCTTCAAGGGCTTTCTGATTATCTTCGTCTTTCCAGAAATCGATCCAGGATTTATTCAAAAAAAGGTCCAATTCTTCAATCTCCAATAGTGCCTGTCCGCCTTTACTCATAAATTTCAGGTTCCCCTCCAGGTCCAATATTTTGATGCAATCTTTACTGTTCTCAATGATCGACCTGTTGAACTCCTCGCTTTCCCTTAGATTTTGCTCAGCCAGCTTTCTTTTCTTTTCAGCCTCAATGTTGTGAAGGGCAAAAGCCAAATCATTGGCCACTTCTTCAAAAAGATGGAGTTCCTTCTGATCAGCAGTCCATAGTTCTGGGACTGAAACATAAAGAATACCGAAAATCTTATCATTATGCTCCAACCGTCTGGTTAAAGCTATGTTCCGAGGTTCTATCCCCAAAAGAGGACATTCTTTACAGGTTTTCTGGGGATTATCAATGGATACAATGCCTGTTTGTTTGAGAGCCCTATGGACGCATTTGATCAGTTCTCCTCGGTTAAATTGAGCTTCCAATTTTTGGGAATGCTTTCCAAGACCCGAAGAGGCAAAAGCTGTCAGTTTCTTGTTTTGATCAAAAAGGGCAATCCAGGAACCGGAGTATCCGCGGGTCTGGGTGAGAGAACGGCAGGCTTTTTGGATCAGCTTTTTTCTGTTCTTTTCTTTGACGATAAGGCGGTTAACGTTTCGGATGGCATTGAGAACAAGATTGAGATGCTTGATTTTTTCTTCTGACTTTTTTCTCTCTGTGATATCTCTGGTCACAGCAATAAAACCTTGGGGAGTCCCATCTTTATCCTGGATTACCGAAGAACTCAATTCACCCGGGAATGTGGTTCCGTCCTTTTTAAGAAATGTGTATTCCATATTCGGGACGTAGCCATTCTCCAAAGTTTTTTGCATATTCTTTATCGCCCTTGGATGATCCTCAGGAGCGATCAGGTCCAGAGCGCTTTTTCCTATGATTTCTTCTTTTTTATCAAATCCGTGCATTTCCAAAGTTCTTTGAGAGACCTTCTGGATGCGGCCTTCTAGGTCAGCCATGGTGATTTCATCCGGTGACGTTTCCACAATGGTTCTGAATAAAGCCTCTGAAATTTCAAGGGCTTCCTGAGCTTGTTCCAGTTTTCGTTTATTCTCCACTTCTTCAGCAGCCCTTTTTATTTTTTGGGGAAGAAGGTCAATAAAGCGTTCTGTCTTGACAATATAATCAATAGCCCCCCATTTCATCATATCTACGGCAATCTCTTCATCTCCGAATCCAGTTATAGTCACAAACGGCAGTTGGATTCCGGCTTTATCCAGCTTCTCCAGGACCTCTTTTCCGTTCATATCCGGCAGTTTAAAGTCCAGGAGCATGATCATATACTGGTTTGCGGCCACTTTTGAGATGGCCTCTTTTCCAGTGAAAGCAGAGTCAGTCTCGAATCCTTCTCGTTCCAGATGTTTTGCGATCAGCCGGTTCAATCCCTCGTCATCTTCAACGATAAGGACAGTATTCAACGCACCTGCTTGTTTTTTAGATGGGGGTCTCTTTATTTCATCTGCTTTCATTAGTCATCCTTTCTATCAATAGGGGGCATTTCTACCACCAGAAGAAACAATCCCAGTATCCGGATAGCTTTGACGAATTTATTATAATCAATGGGCTTGGTGATGTAGCTGCTGCAGCCTAATTCATGACATTTCTCAACCTCCCTGGGATCATCAGTGGTGGTGATGATAGTTACAGGAATCTTCCTGAGCTCCGGGTCTTCTTTAACCTGGCGCAGAACTTCGACTCCATCCACTTTGGGCATCTTAAGGTCCAGAAGGAGCAGGACGGGAACCCGGTTTTCCCGATTTTTCTTTTTATGATGCTGGAACAAGTAGTCCAGTGTTTCCTGTCCATCTTTTAAATGAATGAATTCGTTTCTGAGGCCTGCCCTTTTTAAATTTTTCTTAATGAGAGTGGCATGGCCCTCGTCATCCTCGGCTATGACGATTTTGACTCCTTGTTTCATTCTGAGCCTCCTTTATATTCCACAGGCAGAGAAACTGTGATACGAGTTCCTTTGCCCTGTTGGGAATCGATTTGGATATTTCCGTTATGTTTCTCAAGGATTTGTGCGATAATGCTCAATCCTAGACCTGTACCAGGTGTTTTGGGATCGAGTTGATGAAAAAGTTCAAATATTTTGTTCTGGTGTCCCAAAGGAATTCCGATGCCATTATCCTCAACACAATAAAGCACCTGATCCTTTTTCTTTTTTCCTGATATTTTGATCACACCGGCACGGTCCGAATCCATGAATTTTATTGAGTTTCCCAAAAGGTTGGAAAACAATTGATTGACCTGCAGTTCATCTCCTTTGCAGGCAGGCAGTTGGGATAGTTCCAATTTTATATTTTTCTTTTTAATTTTATATTTATAGGTGAATATAACATCCTTCATGACCTTGTTCATATCCAGCTTTTTGATAGTCATTTTTTGCCGGCCCAACCTTGCAAGAGTGAGCAGTCCGGAAAGAATCCTATCCATTTTTGATGTGCCGGTAAGTATGTATTTCAAAGACTCAGGGATATCCTCTTCTATAATGGGCTTGATTTTTTTTCGCACGGCTTTGGGGACCTCTTGATTCTTTAAAATTGAATTCAGTTCTTGGATAGAGGCTTGAAGTTCTTGATTGAAACCCTGAACATTGACCAATGGAGAGCGCAGGTCGTGGGAAGTGGCGTAGAGAACCTGCCCCAGCTCTTTGTTTTTATCAAATAATTCCTCTTCTACCTTCTTTCGTGCTTTTTCCTGCCGCTCCTTCTGCAGTCTGGCATTCAATGCAGGAGCGATGAAATCAGCGATATGTTGCAGCAGCTGAAGATCTTGCTTATTATAATCTGAGGCCTTGTTGGCTACTTGAAAGATACCAATCACATTTCCTCTATGGACTATCGGCGTCGACAAATGCCTATTAATTGAAACATGCCCTTTAGGAAAAAGTTTTGATTTTTTGTTGGAATAATTCGGCTTTTTTTCTCTTATCGCTCTGGGCCAGCTGCTGTTGCCCCAGGTTTTTTTCGGGAATACAATGTCTTTTTCCTTGACCTTGCATTGATCCCATACTTTTCGTGTCATGGTCGGAACAACCAGATCTCCCTTTTCATTGATGTATCCGAATACCCCGTATTTGCTGTCTAAAGCTTTGAGAATGACACCTAAAACATCCCCATACATTTCTTCATCAGAGACGATTAGGAATATTTTTGCCACCTGATTTCTGATCATTATCTCTTCTTCTGCCTTTTTTTGTTCGGTGATGTCCTTGTTCACACCGCGGTATCCTGCCAGTTCGCCGTTGCTGTCTATAATCGGTACACCGTTGGTTAGAAGATAAACAAGCTCTCCTTTTTTTGAGAGATTTCTATTCTCTAAATCAACGATAGGTTTCTTGCCGGCAGCGATTTTTTCGAAAATTTTGCCGACTCGTTTTGCCTCTTTTTCTGGCATCAGTTCAAAGGGAGTCTTACCCATGAGTTCTTCAGAAGTGTAACCCAGAATCTGTTCCTCACGTCCGGAGGCAAAGGTATATTTTCCGCCGGCATCCACTTCCCATATCCAGTCGCCTGAGCTGATAGCAATGTCTTCGAACCGTTTTTTGCTCTCTCGCAACTCTTCCTCCGCTTTCTTGCGGTCTGATTCAACTTTTTTATTTAATTTATTTTGTCGACGCAGTTTCTTTAATTCTTTAATAAGCTGCTTTTTGGTTTTATTTTCATCCTTCATAGATAATGAGCTCCTCTATGACTCCTTAAATGCTTCCTGAATGGCAGGCATGAGATCATTGACCATGGATTTTTTGACAATAAAAGCGCAGGCGCCTGCCTCTTCGGCAGCCTCTCTGTATTCCTGGACATCAAAGGCGGTCAGGACGATCATTTTAGTTTTCTCCTGTCCTTTGATTTGATTCAAGGCTTTGAGTCCATTCATCCTGGGCATGCGGATGTCCATCAAAATGAGGTCTGGTTTGAGTTGGTTGGCTTTTTCCACAGCCTGGTGTCCGTCTTTAGCTTCTCCCACTATATCGATATCCTTTTGACTGTTTAGAAATTGTCTTAGGAGAGTTCTGAAATCTCCACTGTCATCTACGATTAGTGTTTTAATAACGTTCATTGAAACAACTCCTGTCTAGAGGTTCAAATAGAATTGACCCCTTTTAAATAAGGTTTACATTTCTTGACTCTTTTGCAAATAGGATAAAGACCTTATTTTTCACAAATCAAGACCCTATTTTTTTTGGATTTGGAATTTTTTCTTGGTTCTAGTATGGGAACATCTTTAATTTTGGCTGAAAAGAATTATTTTTTGTCTGTATCGATCATCCTCTTTTCAATGGCGTATTTGGTCAGATCCGCAGCTTTGTGAAGGTCGAGCTTTTCCATAATATGGGACCGGTGAGCTTCCACAGTCTTAACACTGATAAAGAGAATCTCAGCGATCTCCCGGTTGGTGTGTCCTTCAGCAATCAACTGGAGCACCTCTCTTTCCCGGTCTGTTAGAGAAGAATGAGTTTGTTCTTGTTCCAGAGATTCAGTTTTCTGCAAAAGCTTTTCGACGATTTTGGTGGAAACCTTGGGGCTGAAGAAAGTTTCCCCTTTAGAGACAGCTTGAACAGCCATGAGCAGCTCCTCTAAAGCTGCTTTTTTGACGATGTATCCTGATGCACCGGCTTTGATGATCTCAAAGATGTATTCCTCATTATCATGCACTGTCAGGATGAGGATGCGGGTCTTTGAAAAGCGTTTTTTGATCTGTCGTGTGGCTTCAAGCCCGTTGAGCAAAGGCATGCTGATATCCATCACAACCACATCCGGATGATGTTTTTCTACCTGTTTGACAGCTTCTCTTCCGTTTTCTGCCTCACCAATGACTTTGATGCCTTGGGCTTGGCTCAGGAGTGAGCGGAGTCCTTTGCGGACAATGGTGTGGTCCTCTGCTAATAAAACCGTAATGGGTTTCATGCTTTATCTCCAAGCGGGATGATGATTTCAAGCCGGGCACCTTTTCCTTTTTTTGAGGAAATGTACAGCTTTCCATTCAGAGTGAGAAGCCTTTCCCGCATACCTGTTAAGCCAGAACCCCGTTCGTGTACAGGAAGGCGGGACACTTTTTCTATATCGAATCCTTGTCCGTCATCTTGGATGGTGACTTTGAGGGAGGTGTTTTTTCGATTTATGGATATCTGGATGTTTTCTGCCTTGGCATGTTTGGCTGTATTGGTCAGAGCTTCCTGAATGATACGGTAAAGTATAGTCTCAATCTCTTTGGTTAGCTGCTGTTTGGAATGTGTGACATGGAGATTAACCTTGATTTGGGTCCTGTCTTCAAACCGCTTGACATACCACCGCAGTGTAGGGACTAGTCCTAGGTCATCCAGCATGGAGGGGTGAAGGTCAAGTATCATCTCATTCAGCTGCTTTGACATGGTATCCACAATCTTCAGAGAATCCTCTAACCGTTCTCTAATTTGAGGATTACATTCCTCTGTTATCAATTTATCTATAAAGGAAAGGTTGATGGATACGGCTGTCAGCATCTGCCCGAGTTCATCATGGAGCTCCTGAGAAATTTTCTGGCGTTCTTCTTCCTGTGCATGAATAAGATGTGAACTGAGATATTGAAGCTCTTGTTTCTGGCGTTCAAGGGCTTCCATTGCTTTCTTTCGATCGGTGATGTCTGTAACCAGAGCGAAGAAGCCGTTGACATCTCCCTGATCATTCACGTCCGGAACGTAGTCAGCTGTGACCCAGCGGGTCCCCCCGTATTTGTACGGCAGTTCCTCTTCGTAGGAAACTTGTTTACCTGATAACGCTTTTTTTATATAGTCTTTTATACGCCCTTGGGCAGCTTTGCCGAGAATCTCTCTGTAATGCTTGCCTAGGATTTCTGTTTTTGGAATCCCAAACCATTCTTTGTACTGCTTGTTAACAAAGCGGTAATAACCCTCTTTGTCAACATATGAAACCAGTGCTGGAACATTGTCCGTAATGGTGCGAATTTCCTGTTCCCGCATGCGCAGCTCTTCTTCCACTTTCTTGCGTGCGCTGATATCCCATAGATAAGAACGAGTGCCTTCTTGGTGTGTCTCATCCTGGAGCTCAACCGCAGCCACTTCTAGATAAATGAGTGAGCCATCTTTCCGGATGCCCTTGAATTCATATTTTGAAGGGACCCTTTTTCCTTGTAATCGTGCTCTGTGAAATTTCATAACTCTGTCAATATCATACGGATGCACAAGGGATTGAATGGGCATATTTTTCAGTTCCTCAGGAGAATACCCAAACAATTCGGCAAGTTTTTTGTTCGAATATGTGATGTTTCCGTCTTTATCATCCATTAAAATAGCTATTCCAGCCTTTTCTACTAAGTCCCGATAGCGTTTCTCTGAATTCCACAGCGCCTGCTCTGCTTTTTTACGATCAGTGATGTCTGTGGAAATCCCAATGATCCTGTAGATTCTTCCGCTTTTGTCTATAAGAGGTATCAATCGTGTGCTCTCCCACAGGTTTCGCTGACCTACAGTGAAATTTTCATCATACTGGATTGGTTCCTTTTTTTCTGCACAGCGTTGGTAATTTTGTTTGACGGTGGATGCATATTCCTGGGATATGAGGGGAACCAGATCGTCCGGAGTTTTTCCTTTTATAAAATTTTTATCCACTCCTAATCCCTGCTGATGGGAACGGTTGTTGTTGACATATATGAATTTCCCTTGAGATGTGACATCTATGACAAATATTGCCGAGTCAATTTTATCAAATATACTTTCAAAAAAACGGCTCTGTTCAGAAAAATTTTTTTCTTTTCCCATAAATCCCCTTACGTCTGCAATTCATACAGCTTCAATTAATCATACATGGATTGAACTTTGAAATCAACAAGAGACTTGTCTCGCTTGAGTGTTGAGAGGTTTGTAGAAAAAGAGGAAAATTTCTCCTTTACTCGTTGCTGGGTTGTTTCACATATTTATCAAACCATTCCACCCACCGGGCCCAGAGGTCCATATAGGTCTCGATGCACCGGGGACCGTGTGATTCATAGGGATAGATGTAGAGAACCGCTTCTTTGCCTAATCCGGTGAGAGCCTGCATCATGCGCTCGGACTGAATAAGAAAAGTCCCTGAATTGTTATCCGCGGCTCCATGATACATGAGCATGGGAGTGTTGATATGGTCGGCTTCGAAAAAGGGCGACATCTCAATATAGATATCCTGAGCATCCCAGATGAAGCGGTTTTCTCTCTGGAAGGTCATGGGGGTTAAGGTGCGGTTGTAAGCTCCGTCTCCGGCAATACCCGCTTTAAAAAACGGACTGTGAGCCAGGATGTTGCCTGTGGCAAAAGCACCGTAGCTGTGTCCTCCGTGACCCAGACGGTCCGCATCCACATATCCCATGTTGTCCACTTTGCGGATGGCGGCGTACATGGAATCCACCAGATGAGCGATGTAGTGGTTGTTGTAGGTATCTCCCTTTCCAATAATGGGAATATCCGGTGTGACCACCGCGTATCCCTGAGCCAGCCAGATGTCTGAAGCATTGCGGGTGCTTAAGTGGGGAAACGCGTTTTTGTTATGACTTCGGATAGCAGCTTTTTTATAATCTTCAAAGGACTTGTATTCACGGGGGTAGGTCCAGAAAACAGCCGGGACCCGCTCTCCTTTTTTATAGTCCACAGGAAGTGAGATCTGACCATAGCATTTAAGACCGTCCCGCCGGGTGAATTCAAAATGGATTCTCTGACAGTCTTTAAATTCAGGGTAGGGATACTGGTTGTTGGTGAGCTGGGTCAGAGTGCCGTCACTTTCTCTCAGATAGCTTTGGGGAAAAGTGTCTTGGGACTCCCGGCTTATGATGATTTTATTCATGTCTTTATCCACCACAGCCAGAGGTTCTTCATACATCTCAGAGGAACCTTCAAAAACAAGTACTTCTTTTCCGGTTTTGATTTCAACTTTTTTGATAAAAGGCTGGGGCTTGAAGTTTTCCTTGTATCCATTTCCTTCAAGATAGATGGATTTTCCGTCACTGGAAGTCAGGGTGTAGGCAATCCCGTTTCCGGTTCTCCGGGTCATGATGTCTCCGGGAAGGTTCAGAATATCATCGGTGTCAATGTCTTTTTTGATAATGATGGTCTTGGGCTCTTTTTTGGTGAGGTCAAAGGCGATGATCTCCTGTTTGCCTTTATCCGAACGGGTGGCAAAAGCATACTCTCCGTTGGCAGAGAAAGAAACATCATTGAGCCTGTTTTCGCTTTCAACCAGAATCTGGGGATTTTCCATATCAAAAGGCGGGGGAAGATAGATCAACTGATCCATTGATTTTTCATCTTCTTCGGGTTCTTTTTCTTCATCTTTTTCCTTGTCTTTTTTTTCAAGCTGAAGAAAAAACAGACCTTTTCCATCGGGGCGCCAAGCCACATCTCTGGGGAGGAATCGGAGAGGACTGGAGTTTCGGCTCATGGCTTCGTTTAGAGGAGTTTCGCGAATGGTGGAGATGACCTCTCCTTCTTGGTTCATCACCACCAGTTCTTTGGGAAAGTCTCTGTAACTCACAATATAAGAAAAAGGTCGGACCAATTTTTCTGCCAGAATGTACTTTCCGTCCGGGCTGAGCGAGATGTTCATGTACATGGCGGGTTCACCCATTTTTTTGACTGAGCCTTCAGGCGAAAGGACAGCCAGTTGAGCGGTGGTGTAGTATTCAAAAAGTTCTTTGTCATGAGGGGTGCGAAGGAGAAAAGGATAGGTCCGGGTAGCTGTTTCTTTGTCTCTGGTGTGCCGGATGATGGGTGTTTGAGGTACAGGATCTTTTTTTGGTTCCGGGCCTCTGTCAGACGGGACCAGAAGAGTGACGAGAGATCCTTCCGGAGTCCACTGAAGCATATTTGAAGCTGAAGATTGTCTCCAATAGCTCCGAACACCCCCTAAGGTAGCCATGACAAAATCTTCAGCCACAGGACCGGCTTTTCCGGTTTTCACATCAGCGGTCCAGACTTGAGAACCCTGCTCAAGATGAGCCAGAAAAGCTATTTTTTTTCCATCCGGGGACCAGGTCATGTCACTGATCAAGATATCCTCGGGAAGGTCCACAATCCAGAAATCTTTCTTCTCTAAGGAATAGATTTTAAGTCCCTCTGTTCCATAGGTGGACAGACGCCACTCCCGGTTCACATCCGGACATAACTCCAGCATAGCCAAGCGGTAGGTTTTCTGGGCCATCAGCTCTAAAGAGGAAAACTGTCTTTGTATGGGAATCATGAAATGGATTCCATCAGGGCCCAGGGCATCCAGTTCATCATAGTGCCTGTCTCTGGTCAGAATATCCTGGATGGACTCGTCAGGTTTTAAATAGGCTTCTTTGTAAGGCTCTTTCTCCTGGGCAAAGGACCATCCAGAGACAAGGATGAGGGAGAGAAGAACAACATAAATTTTAAAATAAGATTTCTTCATGCGAAAACCTCCTTTAATCAATTTTTTGATTTTTTTTTATCATTCATTTCTTTCTTTTGCGCTGTTTTCACAATCTTAAAACAATTCACAATTCACATTTTACTTTTAACTGATTATGGTTTTTTTCGGGTGACCACATTTTTCCCGTTGAAAATTTGTTTATTGATGGCTTTAAGTTTATCACCCACAATAGTGGTCCCGACCAGGTCGCCGGTGACATTGCAGGTGGTGTGTCCTATATCCAGTATGGGCCACACAGAAGCCAGTATAGGGATCAATTCAAGCGGTAGATTCAAGGTTTTAAGCAGGATGGTGGACATCACAATCCCGGCGCCTTTGATGCCCGCAGTTCCTACGGATAAAACCAGGCCCAAAAACATAAACTGAACCAGAAGAAGAGGGGTGATGGTCAGTCCATAGATATTGGCGGCAAACACAGCGATCACACCGATGGCGGCCGCCATTCCGTTCATGTTGATGGTGGCTCCCAAGGGAAGAGTGAATCCCCATATTTTTTCTGGAGCTCCCAGATTGTCAGATGCCGTGCTCATGGAAACCGGAAGAGTGGCTGAGCTTGAAGTGGTGCTGGCTGCCACCAGCATAGCCGGGGAGATATTGCGGTAAAAACGAATGGGACTCAATTTAGTCAGCCATATCAGGATCAAGGGATAAAACAGGACCAGAAGGATCAGCAGCGCGATATAGTCCGCCAGAATGAACCTCATGACTTCATGAAGAACCTCTGTTTCCATGGAGGCAATCATATTGGCGACTAAGGCCAGAATGCCGTAAGGCGCGGCTTTCATCACAAATCCGGTTATGGTGATCATGAGCTCTGAGGCATCATGGATGACCCTGGTCAAATTTTTTGCTTTATTCTTGACTGCCAGAAGTCCGATTCCAGCGATGATAGAAAAAACAATGATCTGAAGCATATTTCCAGAGGCCAGGGATTCCACTGGATTTTTGGGAACCCAGGAGACCAGATTATCAATAAAATTAAAAGTTGCCGGTTCAATGGTTTCCCCGGCACCCAGCAGGCCAGCTGCTTTTTTCCCGGGCTGTATCACGAGGGCTATGGATATTCCCAGTATCCCGGAGACAAGAGAAGAAGCCAAATAATAAAGGATGATCATTCCGCCCAAGGAACGAAAAGAGCGCAGGTCTTCGAGTTTGGTCATCCCGCTTATCAAGGTGAAGAAAGTAAGGGGCACAATCAGCATCATCAGGAGACGGATGAAAATATCGCCCACTGGTTTGATCCAGCTGGCTTTGTCCCCCAGAACCAATCCAAGTAAGACCCCGATGAGGATACAGATGAATATCTGGATGTAAAGAGGCTGTCTAAACCACCACTTCATTTAACCTGCCCTATTCATAAAAAAATGGCGATGTTTTTGGCTCGTGAATAATTCAGGTAAGCTTGAATTATTGCAATCCGCTGTAGTAGATTCCATTAAATAGAAATTTAAAAGTCCCGTGAGGCTGAGCACGAAAAGTGATTTCCGGGCCAAAGAGAAAAAGCCTTCCTTTTCCCACTCTGGCATCAATCACTGTGGTGCCTCCTTTGAGGTACTGCTGGCCCATGGCCCAACCACTCATGAGAGGCTCTTCATTCTTAAACCAGGCAACAGGTTCTATGCCTTGAAATGACGCCTCTGGCAGCAGATGGAAAACCGGGCTTCTATTGAAATAAACATTCACTTTTTCAGGCATGCCGTAAGCAAGGGGATTGGAATGGTTCACTTTGACTTCTAGGATTGAGCCGGGGATGAAGTATTTTTCAATGGGGAGAGGCCTTGTTTTTCCATCCCCCACTTTTTCAATCATGGCGTTTTCTATGGGAAGCTCCAGATGATAGGCAAGCTCAGAAGCGCTTCCTATGGTGATGATATGTCCTCCCTTTTTCAGAAAATCATGGAGCTCTGGAATGGTCTTTTCTTTAGTCACTCTTCCTAATCTGTCTCTGTATTCTTCGGGGATGGATTCAGGATCAATGGATCCGCCTCTGCTGTAGTATCTTTCTTCTCGAGAATCTAAGCCGGGTATGGACCGGCTGACAAATATTAAAACATCGAATTTTTCATTCAGGTTTCCTTTATCCATTTCTGGGGGAAAGACCACTTTAAAATCAAACTCGTACTGCTCCAGGATCCAGCGGATCCATCCTGACGCCATGGAACCTCCGTACTGGTCCCAAAGACCTATCCTAACAGGAGTCACAGCGTAGGCTTTGTCATCCAGCCTCGTGCTTGTTCCCACAAAATCAAGCCCCAGATCGTCACTGATATTTTTTAATACTTTAAGAGTCGAATTTTTTGCCTGAATGTACATGGTGCCCGGAGGATAATCCTTTTGATTGCAGGTAAAGGATTCTTTGATCCAAAAGATTTTTTCTCCTGATTTCAATAAGCGGTTGAGGGCTACAAAAGAATCATTTGTTTTATGACTCAGGAGGAAACCCCTGGCATTGGGTTGAGCCACACTTCCCGGACTGGGTATGATCACCTCCTTGATTTCCTCAAAAGGCCCATTAAATCCATCCAGAATTCTGTCGAACTGGACTCCCATTTGAAAAGCCAGGGTATAGCCTGCGCTGTCATAAGGAGGCTGGGGAGGTCCTCCGGGATACTGAACATCATCCGGATAATGCTGAGGTTCGAACATATCGATAATATGGGGTCTGAAAGCCTGGTCGGTTTTGACAATCAAAGAACCTTCTGGATATGTTCTTCCCTTAACTTCAAAAGAATCAGTGGCTTTGTGGACTTGGATTCCGTTTTTTATCAATGTATTGACAAATTTTACGGCTGTGAGAAAGTCATCCTGGCTAGAGGGAATAATAAATCCGCGGGGGTCTCTGAATTCTGGTTTGTGGAGCACCTCTTCAAAATATTTAACCGGATATCCCTGAGAACGTCCGGAACCCTCCATCTCAGGTTTATCCTTTTCAATGGCTTTTTCCACAGTTTTTATCTCATTAGGGGTGTGGGTCCAGTGGTCTCGGCTGCCCCGTTCGATTGAATTTTGGCCCATGCGATATATGTTGAACAAAAAATCTTCCTTTAATTTGGCAGCCAGGTCTAAGATAGCCCTGTCAGCGGTTATGGAGTATTCAATGGACTGCCGCATATGCCATTTTTGCGGGGCTATGGGATAGGGATTGTCTCCGTCAGAGAGCTGTCTTTCCAACCGGAAGGGGATTTCCATAGGAGTAGGATTTCCTATCATCTCGGTGAGGATTCCGATCATGTTGTGAAAATAAGGAGTGCCCCGAAGGCATCCGTTCCACCAGGTCTGGTACCAGGCACCTTCTCTCATGGTGGAGCCGGGTTTTCCTTCCTGAACAAAGCGGCTGTGCATGGCATTGCCCACAGTGGTGATTCCCAGGACCAGAAGAGGATCCAGATTATAGCTGTGAGGATCTTTAAAGGGTGGGGCGAACAAAACACATCCTGATGGCCCTGTCTGATGATGGTTATACACGATTTGAGGAAACCATTCTCTGTAGAGGATATTGCAGACCGCTTCGGTCTCTTTCTGAGTTACCATGTAAAAATCTCTGTTGTTGTCATGGCCGATATATTTCTGATAAAGACGGGGGAGATTCCGGGTGGTTCTTTTTTCAGGATCTTCATGCCGCATATACCAG
>JAWLEN010000030.1:0-24897 GCA_041686095.1 Candidatus Aminicenantota bacterium | reverse complement strand
TATTCATAAAAAAACGGCGATGCTTTCATCGCTAATTTATTTTCAGATATGCACAAGATTTTTTCAAGAACAATGTCTTGAATATTTTTCCTGTTCGTATTTTTTATTTTAATCGCCATTTTTTTACCATACCAGGCGAGCCGATCTCGACTCCAGAATAATCCAGGTTAGAATAATGAATGATGGTTAAAAATCAAACCTATAAACAAGACCTGCCTTGATTCCTATGCCCCCTATGTCAGCTTTTACAACTCCCTCATCAGCTTGAGCATAGGTATATTGAGTGGACAGTTTAATTCCTAAAGAAGACGAAAAATCAAAATAACATCCACCCTGAAAACTGAATCCTAAAACAGAACCCTTGACAGAACTGACCGGAAAGTTAGGGGGATATTTCTCCTTATATTTAAGATAATCAACACCGGGTCCTAAGAACAAAATAAATTTGTTTAAATCAAAAAGGTATCTTAAGGACAAATTAACATCAGATATCATTAAGTCAACCGACTCTTTAGTGACAGTTAATTTACCCTTATCATATAGAAATCTATACTCGACTCCTATCTCTAGATGTTTCCTAAGTAAAAACGGCAGTCTATAAGAGTACTCTCCGCAAAAAATCCAAGCACTGTCTCCGTATACCTGTTTGAATACATCATCCTGCATAAAATAGGTTCCTCCTGAGATAGTTAACCTTGATTCCTTGGCTTCTTTATTTTCAGCTAAAAGAAAAACAGAGATTAAAAAAAACAGAAAAAAAACATAAATCACTTTCCTCATTTTAAATCACTCTATGGTTACAAAAGCGGGAGCTCCTTCTATATTTTGGCTGTTTACAGCCGTCACCGCAAACGTATATTGTAAACCTTGAGTTGTGTTCCTAACATTATAGATAAATACATCCGCGGTCACTTCATCCATATAATTAAATTTTCTCCATGGTTGAATTTTATAAATCCTGTACTTTGTGAGATCGCTGTTGCCTGAATTCGCATTCCATTTGAGCTGAATAACATCTTCATAGTAAAGCAATCCTTTATTCAGCTTTCTTTCTCCACTTAAATCCAACGGAGGCAGAATATAGGCTGTTTGTATTTTCTGACCTGGCGAGATACTGCTGAGAGTTCTTTGTTCACCATTTAAAAATTCAATTATCAAGTCATATTTTAATGAATGATTCACCCCAAAATGGGCTGCGGGCATATCCTGGGCTAAGTATCCGTATTCCCCTGTCAATTCACGGAATCCTTTTAAAAATTCAGGTTCTCCGAGATGTCCAGCCTCATACAAACGGAGCTTTGTTCCTATCCCTCCTGCCCCACCTGTTTGATCCGAAAGAATCTCAACTTGGATCCAGTTCGAATCATCCACATCATTCCTTAAAAGAACATTATGTTTTACTCTGTCAGTGATAAATATATCCAGATCTCCGTCACTGTCAAAATCACCTAAGGCACTTGACCTTGGATCACCTGTCGCTATAGAGGATATCAGCGCACTTATATTGATAGACACAAAAGAGAAATTTCCCTGCCCATCATTCTGGTAGAAATATCCACCTGACTCATATAGGTCAAGGTCTCCATCATGGTCAAAATCCCCGAAACAGCAGTGAAAACCAGGTTTCGTTTCTGCGGTACTCATGGATGAGTACCTGTGGAAAATCCCCTCTCTGTTTTTATATAAAGCAATCCTGTTATTCCCTATAATAGAAAGATCCAAATCTCCGTCATTATCAAAGTCAGCAAAAGTCATACTATTGTCTCTGACATTAATGGATAAAGGGAGGCCCAAACTGGCTCCAGCTTTATAAAAATAACCATTTCCATCATTGAGATAGATAGTGGAGGGTGGAGCCCATCTGGCCTCGGCTATGTCGATATCTCCGTCCTGATCAATATCCACAGCACTCACTCCCTGAACAAATCCATCCCATTCTATCCCCCGGTATTCCCATGTAAAGGTTCCGTCTCCGTTGTTTATATAAAAATTTTTGAGCTTCTGAGGAGGGGAAGGTTGTGAGCTAAAAGCATTGACTTCAGATAAAGGATTTGAAAAATACAAGTCTATGTCTCCGTCCCCATCAAAATCAGCGGCTGCCACTCCTCTGGAAAAAGTATCTCTGTCTTGAGAAGGAGAAATATTCTCGGTAATATCCTGAAAACAGCCAGTTCCATCATTTTCATATATATGATTATAGGCAGGGCTTATCCCTCCATAAGTGGTGGTGGAAAACAAATCAAAATCCTTGTCATTATCCAGATCAGCAAAAACAGCTCCATGAGTCCCAAATGGATAAGCATCTGCCGCGCCGCGTGACAAAGCTTCATCAACAAATGTATCCCCATAATTTATATACAGGATGTTTTCGACATGAAGTTCGCCTCTGTCCTTCTGGTTTTTGATATATATATCCAGACGCCCGTCATAATTAACATCTACCCAGCAAATCCCATGACCCCCAAAATAGCTGGCCCCTTCTACCTTATACTTCTGGGTAACATTGGTGAAATGAATGCTCCCTGATAAAAAAAGGGGGGATAAGACAAAAATAAAGGCAAACAAACATGATAGTTTTTTTAAGTCTGCGAAAGAATGAACAAAACGCTCCATTGAGGTTTACCCAAGTTTGCCACCCAAGAATTCTTTTGTCAACCAAATTCAGAATTCCATTTGCTAACTTGAACTTCTCAAGAGTCAAAATTAAAATAAGCTTAGTGTAATTCGGGATGTGGCTGCAGCGACATAAATGCTTTATTTACTGTAAACGTTTTTCTATGCTAATATGGATTCTGGACTTCAAAAAATGAATAGGCCTCATCCAATGAAAATTTTCAGAACACTTCCCTATTTATTCGCGATATCCCTCTTCCTCTTCCCAAGTTGCTCTGAAAAACAAATGTTTCACAGACCCAGTACAGAGTTGAGGGAAACTAAAGATATTCCTCTCAACCTATTAAAAAGCGATAGGGATAATCAACTCTACTACCATGAAAAATTTGTTACATTCAGATTCGAAACCAAAAATGATTCTCTAACCATAGAAAGTGAGCTTTCAGGAGATATAAATATCCATATCAACTGCATTTCCGATAAAAAAGGAAAGCTTGTCATAACAACTGAAAATTCAGGGAAAAACGATGCACAGAAACAAGAACCAACCATTCCAATAAAGAAAGGATTCAATGATATCGATTTCAGACTAAACATTAGAAAAGGGCAGAATGTAATCATCCAAAATCAAGACGGTTTGGATATCATATTTTCAAAACCCATTATATATAAATCTCTTCCCACAGAAGAAAGAACCAACGTGTTCCTGATTTCTGTGGACACCTTAAGCTCCCTTCACATGAGTCTTTATGGATATGACAGAAAAACAACACCTAATATAGAAGAATTTGCTCATGACTCTGTTGTTTTTTTGAATGCATTCTCAAATTCTTCCTGGACAGTCACTTCTCATATGAGCCTGTTCACCTCTCTCCATGAACATGAGCACAAAGTCGAGGAACGGGCTGAATATGAGATAAAAAACCAGAAGCTAATACAGGTCAAACCTCCTTCTATCTTCCCTCTCTCCTATGATATTCCCTTTTTTCCTGAAAAAATCTCCAAAGAATTTGTGGCCATCAGTTACAATGGAGGAGTTAAAGTGAATGCTCTTTTCGGCTTCTACAGAGGATTTGACCTCTACTGGAGCAATAACGACCTTTATTCCCAAAATGCTGCGGCTGTGATGTTTGAAGAAGCCAGAAATAAATTACTGGAAACGAAATTTCCTAAATCCTTTTATTTTCTTCATACCTACCACGTCCATGCCCCCCATAATCCCCAAACAGAATTTTTAATTCAAATTCCAAGGAAAACAGAATTAAAGGAATTCGATTTTAACAAAGATTTGGGTGGTAATAAATGTATATTCAAAAAAAAAGATGATGACTTTGTGGAAGACATCAAAGCACTGTACGATGCAGAAATACTGAGTTTTGACCACTCTTTCGGAGAATTCATTGATTTTCTAAAAAACCATAACCTCTATCAAAACTCCATGATCATCCTTCTTTCAGACCATGGAGAAGAATTTTTTGAACATAAAAGATGGGCTCACGGATCTGATTTATATAATGAACAGATTAGAGTTCCTCTGTTAATAAAGTTCCCAGCACAAAAATTTAGGGGCAAAAAAATAAAAGAAAATGTCAGCCTTCTGGATGTAATCCCCACTATCATGGATTTTTATGGAATCAAATATTCTAAAAATATTAGAGGGCAGTCTCTTCTTCCCTTGATCCAAACCAACAAATCTCTCCAAAGACCGATTCTTTCTTCCATATACAAATTCAAGCCTTTCGAACTGCTCCCTGGGAAAATAGCTGTGATCCAAGATAAATATAAAATGATATTCAACAAAAGGCACACATCAGAAACATACAAATACTTTGAATACCCTCCTCCAAACATAGAATCTACTGTAGAACTATATGATCTGGAAAAAGATCCAGGAGAAAGAAACAATCTATTTTCTAAAAACATCAAAATCAAAGATGAACTTTTGGATTATCTCAAAAAAATGATGAATGAAATGGATCAAGCCAAAAGAAGAACAGATAGAAAAGAAAAAATATCCCAAGAGATGCTCGAAAAGTTAAGAACCCTGGGTTATATCGATAAATAAATCAATACAAAAAACAACAGAAGGACTTCTCATGTAAAATCATTTATTGTATATTTTTATATAATCTTCAACAGGAAAAAATTAATGGATCGGGCATATTGATTTTTTGAAATGAAATACATGGAAAGAGCAGTAAGAGTCGCTGATAGGATTTCAGCGCCATTTCTTGGCTTGACCTTAAAATTTCTTTCACATCGAAAAAATTTGGATTCCTTTATCCAGCGGATCGAAGATCAAAAAATAAAAAGACTGGATCATATAAATAAATTTCTCATTGTTCCTGATATCAATATAGGAGATGCCTTAAATTTCCAACCATTTATAGAAATATTAAAAAAATACTTACCTGGCTCAGAAATCCATTACATCTATAAAAAAAAAGCATTTCCTCTTATTAAGGCAAATCCTTATGTAGATGCTCACCATCCTTTGTTTAAACACAGCGGAATCCCCTCTTCAGAAGATCTTGATGTGTTAAAAAAATTGCTCATAAAAAATAATTATGACCTTATTTTTAATTTTTGTCCTTACCTGCCTTTCTCTGCCTTGAAATACAATCAAGGAATAGTCATTCATCCTATTAGACTTATGGCCAGCGTGATAAGAGCATGCAGCTCGAACAGTCAAATAGCTCACATCACATTCCAATTAAGACAGTTTGGAAAACAGATGGCCTTCAGAATCAATGCTTCAAAGTCTAATGAAAACAGGAAGAAAGATAACTGTTTTAAGAACCGATTATACACTTTCCATGACCTATACTTGAGAGCAGAGAAGACCGCAGATAGGCTTGGTATTTTCCCCCAAAAAAAAACAGTCTTTCTCAATCCGGATGCCTCCTGTCCTTATACTTTAATCCCAGTAAAATTTCAGGTGCAAATATTAAAATCTGTTTTATCCATGCCATCTGTGGATCAAGTCCTTATGAATAGAGGCCGGACATACAGCAATATAGAAAAAGATATTCTCAATCAAATCCCTGAGGATTTAAAAAGAAAAGTCATCATTCTACCTATTGATACCTCCATTGATGTTTATGCCGCATTTACTGACAAATCTGATATATTTATTTCAGCAGATACAGGTCCCATGCATATAGCAGCCGCTGAAAAATTAATTATGGATTCAGAACAGAGATTTAGGAACCAAACCGCACTCATAGGAATATTCGGAGCTACACCGAGCAAGCTTTATGGATACGACTCTTTCTCAGATGAACATATTGACTCATCACAGAATGCTCCAGCCATAACATTTGAAGGCCATCCTCCCTGCAAGAACATCACTTGTATTAATAAGGCTTTTAAAAAATGCTCTCCCATAAGATGTTTTGAGGGGATAGAAGTGGAAGAGATCATTGATCACATCCAATCCCTCGTTTAACCTGAATGAGGTTGCAGGCTGATTTTATGAATAGTTTAGGATGCCTAAATTATTCACGAGTCGAGATTGCTGAAGATGCAAGGCACGGCTCATGAAGTCGTGGTTCTTCACTACGAATGAGCCAGTAACGAAGCAGATTCAGTGAAATCGGCTCGCCTGAAAGGTAAAATCAGCTTGCATTAAATTTAAACATAAAACATACATGAAGAAATAAGCTTTGTTCGTTAACATGTTTTTCATAAACTTATAATCATGAGAAATGAAGGAAGGTGCAGGCTGATTTTATGAATAGTTTAGGCTAATAGTCGTTGAGAAAAGACTTTAATTTTTTTCTCCGACGGGGTCCTCTTAATTTCCTTAATGCTTTGGCTTCAATCTGTCTTATTCTTTCTCTAGTGACCTTGAACTGCTGTCCAACTTCTTCGAGAGTGTGTTCATTGCCGCTTCCCAGACCAAAACGCATCCTAAGCACTTTGGCTTCTCTTTCTGTTATGGTATCCAAAACTTCCTCTATCTTTTCTTTTAAAGTTATATTGACTACGGTATCAGGTGGAGAAGGGAGGATTTTATCTTCAATAAAATCGCCTAACTGGCTGTCATTATCCTCTCCGATAGGTGTTTCCAAAGAAATCGGGGCTTGGGAAAGCTTGATGATTTTTCTTACTTTGTGAACAGGGATATCCATTCTTTTAGCCAGCTCTTCACATTTAGG
Organism: Candidatus Aminicenantota bacterium; assembly: GCA_041686095.1. Classification (GTDB taxonomy): domain Bacteria; phylum Acidobacteriota; class Aminicenantia; order Aminicenantales; family Aminicenantaceae; genus WJMT01. The sequence goes on along the minus strand of JAWLEN010000030.1, from coordinate 18,124 downwards.
TTCACGTCCCTTTTCTTGAACAAATATCTGTGACTGCTTGATAAGTTTATTTATAGTCTCGATCATATGCACCGGAATCCTTATGGTCCTTGCTTGATCGCAAACCGCTCTGGTGATAGCCTGTCTGATCCACCAGGTCGCATAGGTTGAAAATTTGTATCCGCGTTTATACTCAAATTTATTGACTGCTTTAATCAATCCTGTGTTTCCTTCTTGAATCAAATCCAGAAAGTGAAGCCCTCTGTTGATATATTTTTTGGCTATTGAAATGACTAATCTTAAATTGGCAGCAACCAGCTCTTCCTTAGCTTGCTCACTCATTTTCTGCTCCATCTTGATGATGCGCATTATCTTTTTCATTGTATCAAAATCAAGTCCCACTTGTTCCTGAATACTATCAATCAATTTCTCAGTATCCATTATTTGTTTCCTAATATAGAGCTTCTTTTTCTGTTTACGTTTGCGCCTATACTTAGCTTCTAATTCCTCCTTGATCTCCTCAAGCTTGTTAATTCCTTCCAGCTTTAAACGCAGATTCTCTACAGCCTTTTCAATGATTTCAGGCTTAATTTGGAGAGACCTGAGTAATATATTTATTTTAGAGAGAATCCGAAGCGCTTCGGTTCTTTTTTGATTTGGTTTAGAAATTCGTTCAAGTTTTGAGTAGTATCCTCTGATTTGTGATATTATATTGAATATCTGGTCCTCTCTTCTGTCAGCGCTTTCTTCTGAGAGGCTGCATTCATCGCAATCAAACATATTGTTAAGTATTTTTTCATCATACTGATACTTTTCCTCTGCATCACAAATCAATTCAAATAAAAACGGAGTGCTGGAAAGTGCTTTCAATATATTTCGTTCACTTCTTTCTATCTGTCTTGCTAAAGCGACTTCTCCCTTTCTGGTTAAAAGGGAGATGCTCCCCATTTCTTTTAAATAGAGTTTGACGGGATCGGTAGTCCTTTCAATCCCCTTTACCCGAGTCTTTTCTGGTTTTTTGGGCTGCTGCTTGATTTCTCTTTGTCTGTTTCTAATCTTTATCTTATATTTATCTAAGGCTTCAATAAACTCATCAAATTCTCTTTCTGTATCAAAGCCTTCCTCAAGTAAGCCATTAATCTCTTTTATAAAAAGATAACCCCTTTTTCTCCCAAGCTGAAGAAGTTTTCGTATTCTATCCTTTGGCTCAGGTCTTAAATCTTTTTTCTTGATAACTTTTGTTTGAGTGAATAATTCCGGGTTACTTGCCATCAGAAAGACTCATTCTCCTTGTTATGAGAATTGGAATTGCTTGGATTTTTTCTTTTAAGAATATTTGATCCCATTTTATTATCCTTGAAAAGATAATTCATAGGGCTAAAAAATATATGGAATTTGGTTGAAATTTACAGGTAAAATTCTCATGGATAATAGATTATCGCATATTCTCATATAAGAATCAAATTTTTCGCCTTATTGGTAAGCATTTCCAAAACCGTGATACAGGTGATTAATAATATTTATTAAGGGGAGAGGGCAAGGGATGAGGAATCCCCTGTGAGGGCGGAGCGGGCATGGTTCCTCTTTAGAGGAGAGCGAAGCCCGAACCGGGAGAGAGATTCCACGCTGGGGAATCGAGCGGGTGATGAATCCCTTGCCCTTCCCCTTATCTGTCAAATAAATTCTATCACGGTTTTAGAAAGGCTTCCTTTTTGAGGGAAAAATTTGAAATTATCTGAATAAAAAGTTAGACTGTAAACTGGATACAGTATCTATGGGCAGCAATAAATCTTCAACAAACAAACTTATCGTGGTCTCTAACAGGCTCCCTGTGAGCGTCAGCAGAAAAAAGAAGCAAATCAGACTAAAGGAAAGCCCAGGTGGACTTGCCACAGGACTCCGTTCTTTAAAACAACAAAAAAAAGTTTTCTTTATTGGCTGGCCGGGTTATATCCCCAGAAACAGCAGAGAAAAAAATTATATAAAAGAACGTCTGATTAATGAACACCAATGCTATCCTGTTTTTCTCACTCGTACAGAATTAGATCAATATTACTATGGATTTTCAAACAGAACTCTATGGCCTTTGTTTCACTACTTTTCAACCTACAGTACATTTGAGGAGCCTGAATGGAAAGCCTACCAAAAAGCCAACCAAAAATTTTTTCAGGAAGTTATAGAAATAGCTGAACCTGATGACACTTTTTGGATCCACGACTATCATCTCATGCTTTTACCCAAACTAATACGGAAAATATTTCCCAAAAGCTCAATCGGATTCTTCCTTCACATCCCTTTTCCTTCGTCAGAAATATTCAGAATACTGCCGTGGAGGACGGAAATTCTAGAGGGACTCACAGGTGCTGACCTTTTAGGATTCCATACTTATGAATACGCAAGACATTTCTTAAGCAGTGCTTTAAGGCTCTTGGGCTACGAGCATGAATTTGGATCCATTTCTATAGATGATCGAATAGTCCGAGTTGATAATTTTCCCATGGGAGTGGATATTGAAAAAAATAACGCCCTCCTTGCTGATCCTGAGGTCCAGGAAGAAACAGAGCAGTGCCGAAAAAGGATAGGAAAAGAAAACAAAATCATCCTTTCTGTCGACCGACTGGATTATTCAAAAGGCATACCCCACCGGCTGAAAGCCTTTGAATCTTTCCTGGCTAAAAACCGAAGATGGCGAAAAAAGATTACCTATATCATGCTGTGTGTCCCTTCAAGAACAAAAGTGAGTCATTACAGACAGCTGAAAGAAGAAATCGACAGGCTGGTTGGAAATATAAACGGCAGATTCGGAACTCCCAGCTGGACGCCTGTCAATTATATCTATCGATCTCGTCCATTTAAAAAACTTATTTCTCTGTACTCAGCTGCGGATATTGCATTGGTTACTCCGGTGAGGGACGGTATGAATCTAGTGGCCAAGGAATATGTTGCAGCAAAAAAAGATAACAATGGAGTGCTGATCCTAAGTGGAACTGCCGGTGCGGCAGAAGAGCTGGCGGAAGCACTGATAGTCAATGTCCATAATAAAAACGAGATCGTAGAAGCTATAAAAAAAGCTCTGACCATGCCGCAAAAAGAAAAAGTATCCCGAATGGAGACCATGAGAAAACGAATCCTCGAATACGACATAAAACATTGGACTCAGAGTTTTATAAACAGCATTGAAGAGACAAAGAGTATTCAAGCCAGTCGGGAGCACAGAAAATTAAATCAACACTGGAAAAAGGAAATCCTATCTAAATATAAACAAAGCAAGTCAAGGCTTCTGCTTTTTGATTATGATGGAACACTGATCTCATTTTCTAAAAAACCAGAGGATTCAAAGCCAGATAAAGAGTTAAAAAGACTCCTTCTCTCCCTTTCAAATAATACCAATAATCAAGTGGTTATCTTAAGCGGAAGGAAAAAAAATACCATGGAGCAGTGGCTGGGTGATATCAAGTGTTCCCTAGTGGCTGAACACGGATCTTGGATAAAGATGTCTCAGAAGGACCAATGGGAAAAACAGGGCACCATTTCTTCCCAATGGAAAGACCGGATTAAGCCCTTACTTAAAACCTATGAATCCCGGGTTCCAGGCTCTTTTGTAGAAGAAAAAGAATTCGGCCTTGCCTGGCATTACCGGAATGCCAGCCCTGAGTTAGGAGAAATCCGTTCCCATGAGCTGTTTGACAATCTCAATGAATTTTTAGCCAACACAAATCTTCAATTGATGCATGGAAACAAAGTCATAGAAGTCAGAGTAGCCGGCATCAATAAAGGGATAGCCACAAGCCACTTTCTGAGAATGAAAGAATGGGATTTCATACTAGCATTGGGGGACGATTGGACTGACGAGGAATTGTTTAAAGAACTACCAGATAAAGCCATTTCTATAAAAGTAGGATATGAGCCTACTCAAGCCCGCCTTTTCATTGAATCGCCAAAGGCCTCCCGGTCTCTTCTTCGTGACCTATCCAAAACCTGAATTATTCATAAAACAAGCCTGCAACCCCATCCACTATATTTTGATTACTTGTTTATTTATGTCTTATCTCCACATCAAGTTTTTCTCTCTATTCCGGTTTTGATTTTTCTTAATTGCAGGCTTATTTTACCTTTCAGGCGAGCCGAAATGAAATTCAGGAATGACTTGTGCTCCGTTCAGATTTTTAACGCCATTCTTCTTCGTTTTTCTCGGCTCCTGCGTAACTCCCCCCGTTCGTGGGTCAAACATACTCGGAGCCCAGCTTCGCCGGATACCCTCAAAAAACTCATCAGAAGGCTAAATCTTCAATTTCGCTTCAGCCACACCTGAATTTCATAAAGCGTGCGTTATCAATTTATAGACTATCTAGGCTAGATTGCCCGCACATCTGTATTGCTACAGAGGGGAGAGGGCATGGGGTGAGGAATCCCCTATGAGGGCTGAGCGGGCATGGTTCCTCTTTAGAGGAGAGCGAAGCCCGAATGGGAGTGAGATTCCTCGCTGGGGAATCGAACGGGTGACGAACCCCGTGCCATTCCCCTCATAACATTTTAACAAACGACAGCCACACCTGAATTTCGTCTTTAATGGCTCCATCTGTAGGAGACTTTGATCAAGAAAATATTATCACCCGGGGCTGTGAACAGATCTCTCAGGTCCCGGCCAAAGGCAAGATTACCTGGATGGGAATAATCCGCACGGTTCTGGGTCCAAACAAAATAAAGAGTGGAACCGGGATGATACTCCCAGCGAAACACCATGGTCCCCCGCAGGGATTTCAAGTTAAAATCAGGATTGAGAAAGGAAAATTCAGAGGCGGGTCCATCTCCGTCTGGATCCACTTGGTAATATCCATTTTCAAATCCAATGCTAGATCCATTCTCTCCATAGGTATGATACTCATAAGACTTGGGTCTGGCGAGTTCTTTAAAATCACTGTATTGGCCAACCGCTATAAAGGGCTGGAGATAGAGCTGGAGAGTCAGCCTGGGTGTGAAAGTCCAGTTGAGTCTTATTTCAGTAAATAGGGTGTCCTGCTTGATTTTTCCAAACACATACCTGGTTCCATAAGTTTCGGCCATCAAAGGATCATCCACCCGGGTCACCCACTGCACATCTGATTCACTGAGAAAAATTCCAGGGCCCATTGATAGACTGATGCTGCTGAGCGGCTTCCATCTTAAAGAAACACTCGAACTTATATCAAAACCTTCTTGAGGTCTATTATAAAAATGATTATTCATGGAAAAGACCACCGGCTTCCGGCTGTCACTTGAAAAACCGGCATCGATTTGATAGCCGTAAGGGATCAAAGCCAAAGGTCCTCCTCTAGTCAGTGTTTTGCTGTAAGTCTCAGGATTGTAGGCCACCATGGTGTTAAAACTCCAATAATTGAGAAATTGCCCTTCAAACGAAAGCAAAGCTCCCTTCCATATGTTGTTTCCCCCAAAGTCATAGTTGGCAAAAGAACCTCCGAACAGCAGCCAATTTCTGAAAAATTTTCCGGGATGAGGCTGAATGTATCCAGCTATAAAATGACCGTTGATCACATCTGATGCCATGGATTGGAATCCGATATCATTGGGGTCAAATCCTGGAGATAAGGCTCCAAGGGCTAGATTCAGTACAAAATTTCCTCTTTGTTTGGCAAGATTGAAACGTCCTCCCCATCCATTCAGACTGGTGGCGTTTTCATTTAGGTTGACATGGGAGGCGTCTGGTCTCTGATAATAATGAAGAGGAGACCGCTGAAGCCGGTTGATCGCTGTTTGACTGCCCTCGACACGAGTTCCTCCGGCCCATAAGGTAACCACCCATGTTCTGTTCTTATCCAAATAGGACCACCCATCCACAGCTAAAGAAAAGGCGTTTCTATTGAGAATTTCATCCAGATTCTGGTTTTCCAGACCTCTGTTAACCGAAGAAGCAATCAATCCAAAACCCTGAGCTCCTCCATTGAAATCCTTTTGGACTCGGAGCGCTCCGTAATAGGTCAAAGGTTCTATTTCTTCTTGAAATCGCATACCTCCTGAATCAATCTCAGCATATTCCTTGGAAGTGAGGGCATTGATGAATCCGATGTCCCATCCGTTCAAGACCTTTCCTGTGAGTTTAAAAGCACCCAGGATGGTCGAAGTCTCGGGATAGTCCACATCACCTGACCGGGTCACATATCCTTGGGGAGCTCTTCCGATGCGCCGGCTGTAGAAAAAACGAGGGGAAGGCCAATTGATATTGGCATTCATGTGGATTCCCCCTCTTCCAAAAGCATTGAAAATATTGGCTCCTTCAATAAAAAAAGGCCTTTTCTCTTCATAATAAGTCTCATAAGCACTCAAGTTGATCACAGCTGGGTCTACTTCGACCTGGCCAAAGTCAGGATTAACTGTAGCATCAAGAGTGAGGTTGCTTTTCAATCCTAATTTAAAATCAAATCCGGCATCTCCTAGAAATTCTTTTCCTGTCTCAAAAGGATTTCCCGGCTGTTGAGGACTGAAACGGCCCTGACTCACAGCATAAGGGAGCACCTCAATATGCATTCCCGGATCGATTCCCTGTATTCCTCTGAGCTCTGCAAACCGAGATACATAGGCGCTTTCTTCTTTGGGAACCCAAACATAGGTGATTTTTTCATTTTTCCTCAAAATCACTCTGCGGAAATTGACCCCCCAGATATATTCATCTTTCTTGGGAAACCGGAGCTGATCAAAGGGTATTTTTATTTCCACACACCATCCCTGGTCATTGATATGGGAAGCCCAATCCCACACTCCGTTCCAGGTGTTGTCCTCATTTATGTCATTGAATAAAGTCCAATCAACAATAGAACCCGAAGGATTGACCGCAAACTGATAACCGGTCCTTCGGTCAAAATAGGGATCCACGGCAAAAATGAACCAATCAGAATCCACAAAATCATCCCTCCGCCCCAAACGCCCTTGAATCAATTCAGGCTGGGAATCATAAAGAAAGGCAGCCACATAAAGAGATTCCTCATCATAGGCAACCCAAACACGAGTCTCTTCTGATGGTTTGGAACCATCAATAGGATCTGTTTGGATAAATCCAGAACATCCTTCGTTCTTCCAAACCTCTTCTTCAAGAATACCATCAATTTTAATGGGCTCCTTCACCTTGAAAGCTTTCACAGGTTCAGGCTTAGGCGCTTCCTCCATCTTGGCAGCGGACAATAGAGGCATCGCAAGAACAACTAAAATCAACAGGGATTTTTTCATGGGGATTCTCCTCGATTTTTCCACTTTATTCATCATCTCCGTCGTCATATCACCTATATATACGGATTAAAACCACACTTGGTTGCCTCTGAATCCAAATTAACAAAATTCTTATATTGAATTATAAAATTATTGGGATACTCCCGCAGTTATGATATATTTAACCATCATGGATCACTCAAGAATTAAGGAGGCATAGATGTATTTGAAAAAATGTTTTTCTTTATTTGTTTTTTCTATCCTTGTTTTATCAGTTTTACCCGGAGTTCTCTTTTCTCAGGAAAACACGGTTGCAGATGTCAAGGACAGCCACAATATACTTTCAGAGAAAAAACGTGCGGAAGTGATGAACCAATGGCTGGAATGGAGGCTTGAAAATATCATTCCCCGGTTGATGAGAAGAGAAAACATTGACCTCTGGCTTATCATAAACAGAGAGTACAATGAAGACCCGGTTTATATGAGTTTAGTCCCAGAACCTACCATGGCAGCCCGAAGGACTTCTATATTGATGTTTCATGACCGCGGAGAAGAAAAAGGCGTTGAGAGGTTATCCGGAAGTTATTACGGCATGGGCAAATGGTATAAAACCACATGGAAAGACAAAAAGAAAAAACAGTTTGAAAGCTTGGCTGAATTTATCAAAGAAATCAATCCCAAAAAAATTGGAATCAATGTTTCTCCTACTTTCCGTTTTGGGGATGGTCTGACTGCCAGCATGAAGGAAAAACTGGAGAAAGCGCTCGGACCTGAGCTTTCATCCCGGTTTGTTTCAGCTGAAAATCTGTGTCTGGGATGGCTGGAAACCCGAAGTCCTCAGGAGCTCGGTGTCTATCGTCATATCTGCGGGATCGCTCATGATATCATAGCTGAGTTTTTTTCTAATAAAGTCATCACTCCAGATATTACTACCACTGATGATGTGGTGTGGTGGATCCGCCAAAAATTCACTGATCTGGGTTTGGAAACATGGTTTCAGCCTTCTGTCAGCATCCAGAGACATAATAAAGTGGCTGAAAAATTCAAAGATAATCCGGATGTCATCCGAAGAGGAGATCTCCTTCACTGTGATATCGGAATAAAATACATGGGGCTGTGCACAGATATGCAGTGGCAGGCTTATGTTTGTAAAATAGGGGAAGAAGATGCCCCTGAAGGTCTTAAAAAAGCTCTGGACAGAGCCCTCAAAGTGGCTGATATTTTCATGAACGAATTTAAACAAGGAAGAACAGGAAACGAAATCACTGATTCTGCTATGAAAAAGGCGGCTGAAGCTGGACTCAGACCTCTCATCTATTCTCATCCTTTGGGATTTCATGGTCATGCTGCGGGATGCTCCATGGATGCCAGAGATCCTGACAAAGCTCCCGAAGGGATACGTATAGAAATGGAATACCATCTCCATTACAATACCTGTTACGCCATAGAATTCAGCAGCACCACCAGTGTTCCTGAATGGGAAGGCCAGGATGTGAGAATCGGATTTGAAGAAGACGGTGTTTTTACTGAAAATGGCTGTCATTTCATTGACGGATGTCAGAAAAAGATACTTTTAATAAAATAAGGAGCTCATCATGGCCGTATTAAAAAAATTTAAAGCGTTGAGACCTAAAAAAGGGATGGAAGAAAAAGTCGCTTCTTACCCATATGATGTGGTGAGCAGTGAAGAAGCCAGGGAACTGGTCAAAGGCAATCCCTATTCTTTTTTACATGTGGTCAAACCCGAAGTGGATTTACCCCAAGCCATCGATCTGTATTCCGACGAGGTCTATGAAAAAGCAAGAGAGAATCTCAATAAGCTCATTAAAGAAGGTATTTTAATCCAGGAAAACCGGCCCAAACTTTATATCTACAAACAGAAAATGGGAAAAAGAGAGCAGTATGGAATCGTGGGATGTGTTTCTGCCGAAGACTACAACAAGGACGTAATAAAAAAGCATGAACACACCCGACCTGCCAAAGAAGCGGATCGAATCAAGCATGTGGATACAACCAATGCCAATACAGGGCCCGTGTTTTTAACCTATAAAGCAAAGCGCAGCATAGACAAACTTGTCAAAAAAGCAGTTAAAGAAAAGCCAACCTATGACTTCACCGCTTCCGACGGCATCAAACACACCGTATGGGTCATTGAGGATGATGATTTGTCTGATGATATCATCAAAGAATTCAATAAAATCGATACTATTTATGTTGCAGACGGCCACCATCGGTCTGCTTCAGGAGCCAAAGTCGCTGAAAAAAGGAAAGCAGCTAATCCGAATCATACAGGAGATGAAGAGTACAACTTCTTCTTGGCGGTCCTATTCCCGGATAACCAGCTCCACATCATGGACTATAACAGAGTGCTCAAAAACCTCAACGGACACACTTCAGAAGAGCTGTTTAAAGTATTGGAAGAAGTCTTCACCCTCAAGAAAATCGGCTCCAAACCTTATAAACCAAAGAAAAAAAGTGAGTTTGGCATGTATTTTGACCAAACTTGGTATAAATTAAATGCCAAACCCGAACTGGCTGAACAGGATGATCCAGTGAAAAGCCTGGATATTTCTTATCTTCAGAAAAATCTCTTGGAACCCTTTTTCGGAATCAAAGATCCCCGGACCAGCGATGATATTGATTTTGTTGGCGGTATCAGAGGCTTGAATGAACTGGAGAGATTGGTCAACAGCGGTCACTTTAAAGTGGCTTTTGCTTTGTATCCCACCTCTGTTAAAGAGCTGATGGCCATTGCAGATTCCGGAAAAGTGATGCCCCCGAAGTCAACCTGGTTTGAGCCTAAACTAAGAAGCGGACTCCTTGTTCATAAGCTCGAAAATTAGAAGAACGGCGCGCTTACGAACCACCCTATTGAGGGAATATCCCTAACCTTGATCAAAGAGTTTAGAGTTTCACACTTATTATGATTGTTCCACAGCTGCTATGGAGATCTGAGGACAGGCGAATTAACTTTAAAAGCTCTTTTTCTTTTTTTATCCCCTCAAGAATCTTCGGCAGTAGATTCTTGATCTCTTCTTGCGAGAAACTGCATTCCTTTATTTCAGCGCTGTTCTCACTTATCAAACAGTTGATATCTTTAATGTCTTGGGCTCTTCCCTGGAAGTTCTGGCTTTTGTCATCTTCATAATAAGTGACTTGAATGGACAGTACCTGCTGTCCATTTGAAGAATGGCTGAATACCAGGACATGTTCTTCTCTATTTGCCCTTCTTCCATCCAAATCAAAATGGAATTCCCTCTTGATAAAGTCTTCTCCTTCTCTTTTCCCCATCTCTTTGACTTCGTCATAGATCTTGATAATGATTGTTTCAGGTTTATCTTTTTTTTCTTTAACTTCGGCTGTAGAACGAAAAGTCAGAGCCCCCCATCCCAACCAAACGACTATGGAAAGGGACAAAATCAACAGAGGATGGAAAAAGCAAGAAGATTTTTTCATTTTATTCTTAATATCGTCTTTTCTGCTTAAATGTCAACTCCCTCCACCTATGGGAGCTCCGGGTGGTATGTGCACAGGTCTGCCCAGTTCAATTTTTTCTGGATTTTTCTGAAACTCTTCTATCTGGAAAAATCCATAGTGATAATGAGCTTTTTCTCTCTCTCCGGAAACTGAAGAGATTCTACTAGCACACCATTTTTTCAATTCCTCCAGCTTTACGAACACTCTCTCCTTAACTAAGTCAGAACTCTCCGGATTGACAGCTAATCTCATAAGAACTTTCAATAAAACATGATCCACCACTCTGCTGACCTCAGCATACATTCCATCTTTATTCGGAGTTTTCCATGTAAAGTCAATAATCCTATCCAAAACCTCTTTCAATCCAGGAACATCTTTCCTGCGGGCATGATATTCAATCATTCGAGCGCAGCGGTAAGGATGAAGGATAGATTCAAATGTCAGCCAAGCCGCAGTCTCAGCCGCACTTAAAGGATCAAAAGGAAGTCCTGTATGGCCTTGAAACATCTCCCGGTCTTCCCTGTAACCTGGAGGAAGAGGAGGAAGGTCCTTTAAGATTTCATCATCCAGAACCAGATTTTCAGGGCGCATGGTTTGAAGAAGCGCATCCAAGGCCCTTTCCTGTTCACCTGCCGGGACTATTAGGGGATCCTCCTGCACATCACCGCGGAGACGGTGGTTATAAACCAATCCCCCGATCATACTAGCGGCAGCTTCCACCTGATATCTGTGGAGCAGATACACGGGAACAATGAGTCTCCGGAGCAGGCCGACGGGTTCTCCGTAACGTATTCTGCTTTTAGAAAAAGATTGAAGAGCCAGAGAGCGGACCTGCATGATTCTGTTGAGTTCATCAATAGGATTTTTTCCATTGTCCCACACTGCTGCTAAGGGATGAGCACTTCCCGAACGGGCATCCTGTCCGGATAAAAAATAAATCCCTTGTGAAAAGGCATTATCCAAAATAGCTTTAAGCTCTTTCTCCTCATCTATCCCTTCTGGAAAATCTTGATACCCATAAGCGATAGAGACCTTATCCCACTCGCCGACTCCTTTGGCATAAGCGTTGGATAAATCTATGTTTCCCTTCTCATCAATTTCAATAAGTGGATGGGGATAATCCATGACTGAAGCCCGATCATTGACACTCGCTGCGTAATTGTGCCCCAATCCCAGAGTGTGCCCCACCTCATGACAGGAGAGCTGTCTGATTCGGGCTAAAGCCATATCCAGGATTTGTTCAGGGACTTCACCCTCTTCATCATAATCTGCTGCCAAGGCTTCTCCGATCATAAAGTCTTGTCTGATCCTCAAAGAACCCAGGGCCACATGTCCCTTGATGATTTCTCCGGTCCTGGGGTCTGTGACTGAGGCTCCGTATGACCAGCCTCTTTGGGAACGGTGGACCCAGTTGATCACATTATAACGGACATCCATGGGATCAGCTCCTTCAGGCAAAACCTTAACCTGAAAAGCATCTTTATACCCGATCGCTTCAAACGCTTCGTTCCACCAGCTGGCTCCTTCGATCAAAGCAGACAAAATGGGCTCAGGGCAGCCTCTGTCTACATAATAAATAATGGATTCTACGGGTTCGCTCGTTTTGGCTGAGGGGTCTTTTTTCTTCAACCGGTGTCTTCTTATGAACTTCTTCTCCATGTTTCTTCCTACAGGAACTGAGTAATCCATGTAACTGAAGCTCGAAAAATTGGAACGGGGGTCATACATCCTCATTTCAAATCCCTCATCTGGAAGCTCTATCAAGGAATGATGCTGTCTCAAAGTGACCGCCTCTGCATCCGGTGCCACCTCGCGGACATAATCTCCGGGATTATGGGAAGTAAAAGTCAAAATGGCTTCAAATTCACTATTTTCAGGAAAATTTTTTGTGCAGGGCAAAAACACACTTGACCTGGAAGGATCAAGCCTGTAGTCACCCTGATCCGCACGCCTCATAGTCCTTATCACTCCATGAGCATCTCTTAAAATAAAAGAAGTGGCATTGATGAGAACTTTTCCATTTTGTTCAGCACCGACTTCAAATCCCCATATCACTGAATCGGCAAATGCCTCATCCACAGCTTTTTTTTCATAGGCATTGTCAGTCAAGGCCCGGTAACTGGTATTAGGTTCTAGAAGAAATATCTTAGGCCCCATCCTTACAAACCTGACCACTTTTGTTCCTCCCAGTTGATTGCGGTCAAGACCAATATCATTGGAACCTAATCCAGCTCGAAGAGAATGGACATACAGAAATTCAAGATCCATTTTATCTATCTCAAGCCAGATCTCTCCTGTTTTTTCATCCCAGTAAAAATTAAAATATCCGGGATATTTTTTCATTCCCAATACTTTTTCTTCAATAGTTGGAAACTGTGAAAAAGCACTGATCACTAAAAACAATAAACCCAAACTAAGAGCCAAATATTTTTTCATGCTAAATTTTCTCCTTTAATTATGGATTTTACCTTTTATAATACTCGGAAAAGTCAAGTTAATTCAAATAGAGATTCAAGATAGAAATTCAGGTATGGCTTGTGCTTAATAAAATATGCCGCACCTGATTTTCTCAGGTCTTATAGGTGATCAACTTATGCTCTATTCATGTAATTGCGAGTGAGGCGGAACTATTTTAGAGGGAATTGAGTCTAGTGCGGGCTTCTTTTTTTAAAGGAAGGCTGTCGTCAGCTTTGTCCCAAAGATTCAAAAATTCAGTGTAATATTTTTTGGCTTCTTTTTTCATGCCTTTACCCTCATGGATTTGGGCCGTCAGAAAAAGATTCTTGGAGAAAAAGTAATCCCCTTGATATTTTAAATTCATGTCTTCAACAGCTTCCTCTAAAACTTCCTGTGCCTGGTTGAAGTCTTGGGCTTGATAGTAGGCTTTGGCTGCCGCATTCAAAAACCATGCCTCTCTTCCATCAAAAGCCGGTAAAAGGGAAAGCCCCTTTCTAAATTCATTCACAGCTTCCTCTGTACTTCCTTTTTCTATCAGGATATAACCATGGGCGAGATAAAAGAGTCTCATTTCTTTTTTATTCATGCCTTCTTGTATCATGGCCTTTAATTCTTCTGAACTCTTCTCTGCTTTATCTGTTTGCCCTTCCTTTAACTCAATCAAACATTTGAAAAATCGGGCATGTCTCTGAAAACTCAAATTTTCAATGCTTACAGCCAACTCCTCTGCCTTGGCACAAGAAGCAGTGCTTTCCTCCAGCTCGTCCTGGAGAAAATGTATATAGGCTTTTTTCAAATACCAATAGACTTCTAAAGCCGGTTCATCAATGACTTGAGACATTTCCACAGCCTCCGACGCCTGCTCTTCAGCTTCATTAAACCGTCCCTGCATCAGATATAAACTGCAGAGAATATTTCTTCCCGTCTTGTGAATGTTTGGATTTTCAGTCTCTAAAAGCTTTTTATACTCAGCTTCAGCTTTGTCCCATTCCTCCTTCATGTGATGGATCGAGCCTCTGATAAAATACTGATTATCAAAGGAGGGGTCCTTAGATAAAACTTTGTCTAATTCAGCGAGAGCCTGTTCAAACCGCCCCTGCATCATGTAAATTTGGGCAAGGTCACCTCTTATGTAGAGGCTTTCACTGATATGATTTAAATAATATTCCAGAGATTCCACGGCTTTTTCTGGCCGGCCTTTTGCCAAATAGGCATTGGCTAAATTCATATAAGTCTGAAGCCCCCTGGCATTATTCTCTTTATTCACCAATAATCTTTCAACAGCTTCATCCCATCTTTCTAAACTCATGTACAGTAGTCCCAGGTTGTTGTTAGCGATTTCATCATCAGGATAGAGCTGCAGTAACTGTGAATAAGCTTTAATGGATTTGTCATAGGTCTTTTCTGTCTGCCGAAAATACTCTGCTGTGATGCTGTAGTACTCACGTTTAGAGACATGCTCTCTTTTCTCGTAAGCCTTTTCAAGATTTTTAATGGCTTCACCTTGGTAGCCGAGGTTAGAATAACATATATAGAGCCCTCTATAGGCCATGGCAAATTCAGGGTCTATGGCTGCGGCTGCCTCCAAAAGAGGGATGGCTTTCATGTATTCTCCTTGGCTTTTAAAATTGACTCCTTCTCTGTAGTAACGGTAGGCGTCCTGGGAATCTGTGGTGATCTGCCTTATGTTTCGGTCTAAATCGGCCTGGATATCTGCAGATGAAAACTCAAAATCTTCTTTAACCAATCGAGTCAGATGATCCACCATATCAAAAAGGCTTTCTTCTCCTATTCCCTCTATCTGCTCTCTTCCGATTATTGTCTCTGACTCAGCATCAAGAAGAGTCGTATTCACCCTTAATTTATCTCCAGCTTTGGTCAACCGACCCATAAGAATATATTGAACGCCTGCCTTGGATGCCACCTCATTGATGTCTTTTGAAGAATATGTTTTCACGTCTTCCAGGTCCAGCTCTTTCAAAATATCATACAGCTTCTCTCCGCTTAAAACTCTTAAAAATTTAGACTGCCCCAGGTCTGCTATTAAAAGATCAGAAATAGCTTTTCTCCAGTGGTCAAAATCCAGGTCTCCGGTATTGTTTTCAAAATGCATCACTGCCAGAGAAGGCCTGCCACCTTCTGAAACCGCGACTTCACCCTGTGGAATAACCTTCCAGATAACAATCCCCACCAATAGGACAGATATAAATATGAGTGCTGGTATCCATATCTTCCTGATATTGAAGTTTACTGTAATCTCCCGGGAAGCACTGGTTTTTCTTTTAGGCAGCACTTTGTCAGTATCCGGCATTTGCTTTTCTATATCCTCTAATTCTTTGAGCAGCCCACTGACATCCTGATACCTGTCATCTTGTTTTTTCTGCAAACATTTGAGAATCAGCCGGCTTATCTTCTCTGGTATCTGAGGATTGATCCTTCGAGGATCTATTGGCTTCTCAGATTTCTGCTTCACAGCCACACTCAAAGGAGTTTTACCTTCAAAAGGGATCCGGCCGGTCAGCATCTCATACAGAATAATTCCCAGCGAATAAATATCCGAGCGTCCGTCAACTTCCTTTCCTTCAACCTGTTCCGGAGACATGTACTCAGGAGTTCCCACAATAGCCCCGTCTTCAGTCAAACCTTTTGACTTCATAGATCGTGCAATGCCAAAGTCCATGATTATAGCATTACCCTCTCTGTCGATCATCACATTCTGAGGTTTTAAATCCCGGTGAACCACTCCTAATCTATGGGCCTCATTCAAACCTTCGCAGATCTGACGGGTTATGATCACAGCCTTACCTACGGTCAATTGCCCTATTCTGTGGATAAGAGACTTAAGGTCCTCTCCTGAAACATATTCCATAGATATATAATAGGTCCCTTCATACTCACTCAAATCATAAACCCGGCAGATATTACGATGAGAAATCTTTCGGGTCAATTTCAATTCATTACGGAAGCGCTTTATGGTCTGCTCATCTGATGAAACTTCAGGATTCAATATTTTTAAAGCTATGTTTTCGTCAATATTTATATCCTTGGCCTTATAAACGCTTCCCATTCCTCCCTTTCCAAGTTTTTCAATGATTTGGTATCTATCAGCAAATGTGCTCCCCCCTCTTAAATTTATTTTAGGAGTGATAAGAGTTCTCGTGTCAGAGGTGGACGCTTTCGAAGAGGATGTTAGAGATGTCCCGCAGTTCCTGCAGAATTTTGTGCCGGGATCGTTATTTGTTTTGCATTTGGGACATTTCATAACTGTATATTCCTATATTAACAGCACTATAGTGACCTGGACTATTCATAAAAAAATGGCGATGTTTTTATTATCCATTTATTTTTAGCGATAGACAAGGTTATTTTCAAAAATGACGATTGGAACTATTTTCCTGTTTAGGTATTTCATTTTAATCGCCATTTTTTTACCATTGAGGCGAGCCGATCTTGCTGCATCTGCTTCGTTACAGGGCATTCGTAGTGAAAGACCACGACTTCATGCCCTGTGCCTCGCATCTACAGCAAGCTCGACTCGTGAATAATCCAGGTTTATTATCATATCGACTTTTTTTATGAATAATCCAAGTTTTTTATTTGAAAATAAATATAATTTAAATTAAATTATAAACACATATCTCAATGAATGATTGTTTGATAAGGAGAGGATATTTATGAAAAAAAGATATCTAAAAAATCTAGCGTCACTGGCTTTTTTATCGATCCTTATTGCTTTTGTTTTGATAAACTGCCAAACACAGGATTCGAACCAAAAGTCAAATCTTGTCTTTCAAATCTCATTTCCTGAAGAACTCTCTAAAGAACCTTTAGACGGACGGCTCCTTCTGATGATTTCCAACAATGAAAAAGCAGAACCCCGCTTTCAAATCTCCGATGGCCCAGACACCCAACTTATTTTCGGAATAAACGTAGAGGATATGCAGCCTGAAGAACATGCCATGATTGATTCGGATGTTTTTGGTTATCCATTAAAAAGCATCAGTGATATTACTAAAGGGGAATATTTTGTACAGGCTCTTCTTCACAAATATGAGACATTTAACCGGTCGGATGGTCACACCGTCAAGCTTCCCATGGACAACGGAGAAGGACAGAGATGGAATCAGTCACCTGGAAATCTCTACAGCACTCCAATGAAAGTCGATATTGACCCAACCAAAGACCAACCCATCAAAATAAAAATGGATAAAAAAATTCCTCCCATTCCTGATCCTCCGGAAACAAAATACATCAAGCACGTCAAGATACAAAGCAAACTATTAACCGAATTTTGGGGCCGCCCCATGCATTTGGGAGCTCACGTGCTTCTTCCTGAAGGATTTGATGAGCATCCTGACGCCAGATACCCTCTAGTTATTTTTCACGGGCATTTCCCCTACACTTTGGGAGGATTCAGGGAAGAGCCTCCTGATAAAGACATTGAACCTGAATACAGCGGACGATTTGATGTTGAGGGCTACAACATCATTCAGCAGGAATACGCTTATAAATTTTATAAAGAATGGACAGGGCCTGACTTTCCGAGGGTCCTTGTTATCGAAATCCAGCACCCCAATCCCTATTATGACGACTCATATGCGGTCAACTCTGCCAATCTTGGCCCCTATGGAGACGCCATCACCTATGAACTGGTTCCCTTTATTGAAGAAAAATTTAGAGGAATAGGTGAAGGATGGGCGCGGTTCCTATACGGAGGCTCCACCGGAGGATGGGAAGCCCTTGGAGTTCAAGTATTCTATCCTGACGAATACAATGGATGTTACGCGGCTTGCCCTGATCCTATTGACTTCAGGGCATACACTGTGGTCAACATTTATGAAAACAAAAATGCTTATTATCTGGACAGCCAGTGGAAAAAGACACCCAGGCCTGGAAAAAGAGATTATCTTGGTCACATAAGCTGTACTTTGGAAGAGATGAACCATAGAGAACTGGTTCTGGGGACTGACTCGCGTTCCGGGCAGCAGTGGGATATTTGGCAGGCGGTTTATTC
>JAWLEN010000134.1:0-5681 GCA_041686095.1 Candidatus Aminicenantota bacterium | reverse complement strand
GAACAAAGATGATCAAGCCTAAAAGCCGACATCCATGTGATAAAATTATAAAAAATACGGACGCATAAATCAATTGCAAAACGAATCCTTTTTTTTCATTGACAAGACAATTGATTCTAAATAGAATTGATTTGCAGGAAATAATTATAGCTAATTTAGAACTAATATTTATTGATGCAGGAAAGTTTCATTCAAGAAAGAAATGCCTTAACAAAGATTTTTTATCTATCGTGAGCACCAGCTCACTAGTATTGAAAAAGTTATGAGTATTCAAAATATTTCTCATACCTTACTTATAAAACACCCCCTTACCATAAAACTATATTTAAGGAGGATTTATGGAAACTCAGGAAAAAGTATGTTTTGAAGAAGATCTCAATCTTGAATTTTTAGACACCATAAAAGAGCTCAGCCACTGCGAAGAAATAGACCGCTGCATCCAATGCGGCACCTGTTCCAGCTCCTGCCCTGATGCAGCTTATATGGATTTGACTCCAAGAAAAATAATGGCTCTTACTAAAGGAGGCTTTGAAGATACTGTACTGAAAAGCTTCACTCCATGGCTATGTGCATCCTGTTACAGCTGTCAGGTCCGCTGCCCTGCAAAAATAAAAATAACTGATGTGATGTACACCATTAAGAGGATAGCGATTGAAAAGAATGTGTATCCTTCCAGATTCTCTATTCCAGTGATGTATAAAGAAATGCATAAAATTCTGACTAAAAACGGACGAAGTTCAGAACTGTGGCTTATGTTGGGTCTTTATCTTAAAACCTTAAATCCTTTAGGCCTTTTAAAAATGGCTCCTTTAGGATTGAAATTAATAAAAACCGGACGAATGAGTATAAAATTAGAGTCCATTAAAAACAAAAAACAGCTAAAGAAACTTCTCAAAGCCGTGAAGGAGGAAACCTGATGAAGGAATATATATATTACCCAGGGTGTTCTGCAAAAACCAATGCCAAGCATTATGAAGAATCTATACTTCCTGTTTTTAAAATCCTCGGCTTGGAACTTGAAGAACTGCCTGACTGGAACTGCTGTGGGGCTACGGCTTCAATGTCCGTCGATGATGAAAAAGCCGCTGCTATAAACGGCCGCAATCTTTCTATCGCAGAAAAAGCAGGAAAAGATATCATCGCTCCCTGCGCGGCTTGCTATCTCTCTTTAAAAAAAGCCAATAATTTCCTTAAAGAAGGCTCTAAAGAGTCAGAAAAAATCCTCTCAAAACTAGAAAAATTTGGTCTGGGATACAAAGGAACTATAAAAGTCAAACACCCTGTTGAGGTTCTGGTCAACGAAATCGGAATAGATCACATAAAAGAAAAGGTTCAGTATGAGTTAAAAGGACTTAAAGTGGCCTCTTACTACGGCTGTCAGGTGGTAAGGCCCTTCAAAGAATTTGACGATATGGATTATCCACAAAGCATGGATACTCTCCTCCAAGCATTGGGGGTGGAAACAGTTAACTTCACAGCCAAAACTAAATGCTGTGGAGGAGCTCTTACGGCAAACCTTGAGGAATTAGGGGCCAGACTCAATTACATCATTATTAAAGAAGCCAGTAAAAAGGGGGCTGATGCGATTGTGACACTGTGTCCGCTCTGCCTGTTTAATCTAGAAATAACTCAAAGTAAAATTTCAAAAATTTATAAAGAAGACTTTAAAATTCCCATTCTGTTCTTCAGTCAATTAATGGGATTGGCGTTTGGCTTTTCAAAAGAGGAGATGGGATTCTCTCGTTCCCTGATTCCTATAAAACAAATATGGGACAAAATCCAAATCGGAGGAATCAATGTCTGATAACGGCCAACCAAGAATTGGAGTTTTTATATGTCACTGCGGAGCTAATATCGCTAATAAAGTCAACGTCTTTGCTGTGGCAGAGTATGCCTCAAAGCTCGATAACGTCGCCTTTGCTACAGAATACAAATTTATGTGTTCTGATCCAGGACAGGACCTCATAAGGAAAAGCATCAAAGAACACAATCTAAACCGGGTCATTGTGGCATCCTGTTCCCCTTTGATGCACGAACCCACTTTCAGAAGTGTCACTTCTGAAGGAGGCTTGAATCCCTTCTATTTCCAGATGACAAATATCCGGGAACAAGTTTCCTGGGTCACCAAAGATCCAGAACTTGCTACAAAAAAAGCAAAGACCCTTGTATCAGCGGCGGTAAAAAGAGTTGCTCTGCATGAAGCTCTAGAAAGAAAAGAAGTTCCTGTCAGACCTGAAGTGCTTATTGTCGGAGGAGGCATCGCAGGTATTCATGCTGCCTTGACCTATGCCAATTCAGGTAAAAAAGTTTATTTAGTAGAAAAAGAAGCCTCTGTCGGAGGCCATATGTCCATGCTGGATAAAACATTTCCTACCTTGGATTGTTCCGCATGCATACTAACCCCAAAGATGTCAGATATAGGAAAACATCCCAATATCGAACTTTTAACCTGGAGTGAAGTCGAAGAAGTTTCAGGTTTCGTAGGCAACTTTAAAGTAAGGATCAACAAAAAAGCAAGATTTGTTGATGTGGATAAATGCAATGGCTGTGGAATGTGCTGGGAAAACTGTCCCACTGTCATTTCTCCTTCAGAAAGGGTCATAAAAAAAGGTGATGTGACTATAAAGACCGTTGTTAAAGAGAATTAATCTGAAATGACCTTAAAAGAAATAATCCATTTGCTTCAGGCTGAATTAATATGTGGTGAATCTCATATTAATGACAATATTGAATTTGCGGGTGGCTCAGATTTGATGAGTGATGTTCTGGCCTTTGCAAAACCCGGAATACTTCTTCTCACAGGTCTCAGCAACTCTCAATCCGTACGCACAGCAGACATCATAGAAGCCAAGGCTATTGTTTATGTCCGAGGAAAAAAGCCTGATCCTGAAGGACTAAAACTGGCAAAGAAAAAAGATATTCCTGTTCTTCTTACTGAATTCATGATGTATACAGCATGCGGCTTGTTGTACAGTCACAATCTACCCGGTGTGTACTCTGAATCCGATAAGAAATCATGACCGAAAAAGAAAACGTCCTGTCTCGAAAATTTGAAATCCAAGGAAAGGATTTCAGCCGAGCCGGCAGTATATCAAGCAAGATCAAAGAAATCCTTCAGGAAACCGGGATATCAAATTCAATCATAAGGCGCGCGGCTATTGCCACTTATGAAGCTGAGTTGAACGTGGTGATGTATGCAGATAAAGGTATTCTCTATTTCAGTCTCGATCCAGATTCAATCCGTCTGAAAATAGATGATAAAGGTAAGGGAATAAAAGACATATCTCTTGCCATGAAAGAAGGATATTCCACAGCCACAGAAGAGTACAGAGAGATGGGATTTGGTGCGGGAATGGGACTCCCTAACATAAAAAAAAATGCTGATAAATTCACTATCACTTCACGCGTTGGAAAAGGGACCACCCTTGAAATCCTCTTTTGCCTCAATAATTCGGAGGTATTATGAACCATTATCTTCATTTCGTCAAAGTAGACGAAAATAAATGTTTGGGCAGAATGAAATGCATGCGAGTCTGTCCCACCCAAGCCATAAGGGTAAGAGGAGGAAAAGCAAGGATCAGCGACGAAAAGTGCATTGACTGTGGAGAATGTATCACCGCCTGCCCCACTGGTGCTATCCGGCCTCTTACAGATCCTTTTGGAGAGCTGACAAAATTCAGACATACTGTGGCTGTTCCCTCCCCTGCTCTTTATGCCCAATTTGGCCAAAAAATTACCCCCGGCAAAATTTTAAGCGGACTCAAAAAATTAGGATTTGATGATGCCTATGATCTTGCCTTAAGCTGCGGAGAAGTCAGTTTTGCCCTTCAAGAATATTTGCGAGAAAACAGTGAAACAAAGCCTCTCATAATAAATACATGTCCTACAGTGGTTCGTCTTATTCAAGTTAAATACCCTTCTTTAATCAATCACATAACGCCTATAGACATTCCAAGAGAAATCGCTGCCAGAGAAGTCAAACAGAAAAAATCAAAGCAGTATGGGCTTGAAGAAAAAGAAATAGGGGCTTTCTATATAACACCCTGCCCTGCAAAAATGATCTCAATAAAACAACCGGCTGAAAAGGAAAAGTCATATCTTGACGGGGCCATTTCAATATCTGATATATACGGACCACTCCTTTCAGCCATGGAAAATATCGACCATAAAGAATCTGATGAATCTTTAGACAACCTTTGTATTTTAGGGTTAGGCTGGGCTATGGCAGGGGGAATAAGTCGAACTCTCAAACTCAAGAACTCGCTGACTGTTTCCGGGCTCCCGGAAATCCTCAAAGTATTCGATGATATGGAAAGAGGTTCACTTCAGCATATAGATTTTATCGAAGCTTACTCCTGCCCTCAAGGGTGTATCGGTGGCTCTCTCACTGTCGAAAATCTCTATATATCCTACAACAAAATCCTCCGACTGATTGAAGAACTTGAGTTGAAAAAAATTAAAAAATGCCCAGACGTAAAAGAGGTCCGCAAGAAATACTCGGAGGGATATTTTTTCAAAAAACACAAGCTTCGCCCCCGCCCCATAAAACCTTTAAATGACAACCTAACCGAAGCCATAAAAAAAAGAAAAGAAATAGAAAAAATATACGAAAAATTACCCAAGATAGACTGTGGAGCCTGCGGATCTCCTACCTGTGAAGCTTTTGCCGAAGACGTGGTAAAAAAAGAAAGCTCCCTCTTAGATTGTGTGTTTATGCTTCCTAAAAAACTCAGAGATTTATCCAAAGAGCTTTCAGAACTTCTCAATAAAACAAAATCCATAAATAAGACAGGACAAAATATTAAGCCTAAGGTAAAAGGTTAATAAAAATGAAATTAAATAAAATAAAAAAAGATCTCGATCTGGAAATACTTTGTGCAGAAAAGTTTTTGGATACGGAAGTGAAAGGAGGCTATACCAGTGATCTTCTGTCAGATGTGATGGCAAACAGCAAAGAAAAATACATTTGGATCACCTTACAGATCCATTTGAATATCGTGGCGGTGGCCAAACTAAAAGAACTTGCGGGAATCATCATTGTCAACGGCAGAAAACCAGATTCCGACACTTTACAAAAAGCCGAACAAGAAAATTGTCCCATACTCACTACCCCAAAAACTGCTTTTGAGATTTCAGGAGAACTGTATCAGTTATTGAGAGGCAAATAAGTAAAAATGTTGAAAAAAGTGAAAGCTGATCTTCATATACACACCTGCCTCTCCCCATGTGGTGACCTGGAAATGTCGCCTCAGAATATTGTGACTCAAGCAAAAACAAAAGACATAGACGTATTAGGGATATGTGATCATAATTCTGCAGAAAATGTTCCTGCCTTAAGAAAAGCAGCAAAAAAAGTTAAAATCCAAGTTCTCCCTGGCATGGAAGTGACAACTCAAGAAGAAGTCCATATTTTAGCGCTTTTCAATAAGATATCATCCGTATCTAAGCTGCAAAAAATTATATACCAGAACCTTCCAGGAGAAAACGACGACAAGACATTTGGGCTTCAGGTGGCTGTCAATGAGGGGGGTGAAGTTCTTCACTTCAACAAACATCTTCTTATAGGAGCCACCTCTCTTACTCTTGAAGAAGTCATTGAACTCATTCATTCCTTAGAGGGACTGGCTATCGCTTCACATATAGACCGCCAGGCTTTCAGTATCATAAGCCAGCTGGGATTT
>JAWLEN010000133.1:0-5758 GCA_041686095.1 Candidatus Aminicenantota bacterium | reverse complement strand
ACGGGGGGAGTTACGCAGGAGCCGAGAAAAACGAAGAAGAATGGCGTTAAAAATCTGAACGGAGCACAAGCTACACCTGAATTTCTATCTTCACCGCGAATGCCCTGCAACGAAGCAGATGCTGTGAGATCGGCTGTGAATGACTAGGATCAGTTGACAAAAGGGTTATTTGGAGTTAGGATTTTTATATCGGACCGTGCTAGATGGGGAGCTAGCGGTGCCCTGTTGCTCACAATCCGCTATAGTGAGGTCGAATTCCTTGCAGAGGCTGATAACTTTTTCTGGTCAGTACTCATGCAAGTGGTGTTGAAGGTACGGGCCCTGTGCAAAGCACTCTTTGTAAACCCCGTCAGGACCGGGAGGTAGCAGCGGTAGCAGAGTTGTGGCTTGTGCTGCAGGTACGCCTTGCCTGAGCTAACTGCATGGGATACGCAGGGGAAGTTCTGTCGAAGCAGGGTGCACGGTCCTTTTTTTATGAGAGAAGGGAGTCTGCGTCATGAATGCGCTGGCTGACAGAGACTCCATAGGGACAGTGCTCATCACATGTCCCGCATTCCAAGCAGGCTTTTGCTGTTTTTTTAGGTGAGAGATGGGAATATAAAGTTCTGGCTCTTTTTTGTTTGTTGTAACCTTCAAAATAGGCCAGATACCGCAGTATGGCTGTGGTTTCAATTCCCTGGGGACAGTTGTCTTTACAAATCCCGCACATATGGCAGTAATTTGTGCTGTTTTTGGCGGCAAACCGAATAAGATTTTTCTCTTCCTTTTCAGTAAGGGGGCGGTTGACTGCTGACAGGTCTTCCTCCAGTTGGGTCCGGTTCAGCATTTCAGTGACCACAGATGTGATTTGTTGGTTTTGTAAAGCCCATTTCAACATCGCCTGATAAATAGAGGTGGACCCGGTCCTGTATTTGTCCAGATTTTGGCGCTTGCCTCCCACTTTAAGAGTCTTCATGGCGATAACGCCTATGTCATTATCATAAGCTGACTTGATGAGGTTTCGGATTCCACTGGTTCCCAGATAGTCAGGATAGGTCTTTATGTCTTTTTCTGTGCTTTCAATATCAAAAACATTGTATCCTAATTGGACCGTGTCATATTGGCCGCATTTGACCGCTTCTGAGATGACTTGGTGGTGATTGGAATGACAGGAAAGCCCGTTGAATCTGAATTTTCCAGCTTTTTTCATTTTGTTAAAAGCAGATAACAACCGTTCATCAGTGAGGTTTGTTGGATTTGAGGCTCCATGGATGAGCAGAACATCAATATGATCAGTTTGAAGCCTTTGGAGGCTGCCATCGACTGAAGAAATAATGGATTCTTCGCTCCAATGGCTTCTTAGATGAAATTTAGTTCCTACATAGATTTTTTCTCTTCCCACTTCTTTTAAGAGCCTTCCTATTTGCCTTTCACTGTTTCCGTTCATGTAAGTGTGGGAGGTATCGATATAGTTAACCCCTCTGTCTACAGCCTGTCTCATGAGTGCCCAATCAGGAAGAGGGCTTCCTCCTAGAGAGATTTCAGATATTTGGAGTCCTGTCCTGCCCAATCGGCGATAATACATAGAACCTTTTTTGATTCTTTGAGGAGGAGAGGGGAGTAAACCAGAATTCAGAAGAGGCACACACAGAGAGCCGAGTATCATTTCTTTTAAAAATACACGTCGGTTGTTTTTTGACATGAATACTCCTTTGTCAGATTCCCGGATTATCTAGATCTGCGTTATTTCCCAGAGTCCAGGATGCTTGTAATTTTTTGAGCCTATCTTTTATTACATTTTTTACGGTCGGACTGGGGCCCAAAAGGGGAAGCCGGCATAGGCCTCCGTAATATCCAAGAAGATCCAGGGCATATTTAGTGGCAGCCAATCCATAGTCTTTGGTCACAGCTTGATTGAGAGACACTAGATCCTGCTGAAGTTTTTGAGCTTTCTCCCAATTTTTTTCTTTATAGTATTCATAGAGTTTGGTGCACAGTTCAGGGACCACACAGGCAAGTCTTAATATCCCTCCGTCAGCGCCCATGACCAGCCCCGGGAAAAAAAGACTTCCGGCTCCTAACAAGAATGAGCTTTCAGGATCAAGATGAGGATAGACTTCTTCAAAAAAAGTTAAGTTCCCAGAGCTGTCTTTTAATCCCAAAATTTGAGGGTGTTTGACCAGAGTTATGATCAGATTTTTATCCACACTCACTCCTGTATTTTGAGGGATATTATAGATGATGATGGGAATCCGGGATTTTTCGGCCACAGAAAGATAATATTTTTTTAGGGCCTCATGGGTCATTCTTGGTTTGAAATAATGAGGGGTGCAGATCAGAGCTGAATCAGCGCCCACATCCGCTGCTTTGTTGGTGAGTTCAACCGTGTTTTTTACGGATTCGCGGGCAGTTCCTGCTATGATTATTTTATCTTTGGAGGAGCATTGTTTGGCTGTATCCACTAATGTGAGGCATTCCTCATCAGACAGGTAAGGTCCTTCCCCGGTTGAACCAGCTATGACATAGCCAAAAAGGTTGGTTTCATTGTATTTTAAGATGTTTTGTTTTAATTTGTCAGGGGCTATCTGCTCCTCTTCAAAAGGAGTTGTGAGAGCCGCAATAACTCCCTTGTATTTTCTTTTCATAGAGAAGTTCTCCTTTTAACCCGTCCAGGTTATTCTATATCATTTTCTATTTCTTTTAATTCTTTGTCACTTTTTCCAAAATAATGCCCGATTTCATGTCTGACCACTTCTCTGACTTTTTTTTTGATCTCTTCCTCAGAGGAGCATATCCTTTCAATGGGTTTTTGGTAGATAGAGATCACATCAGGGGGGATATTTCCATAATAAGGGCCCCGGTGTTTTAAGGGGACTCCGTGGTACAATCCCAGCAGGAGACCTCTGCGGCTTATCCCCATCCTGGTTAAAACTTCTGGAGGAGGATGGTCTTCGACAATAACTGTGATGTTTTTAAGATATTTTTGAAACTCCTCGTGGATTTCAGACAGAGCTTCTTCAACCAGTTTTTCGAATTTATGCTTTTCCATTTAACCTGAAGGTTATCGTTCGATCCCGTCACGGGCGAGAACTTTTTTTGTGTAGTAGTGTTTGATTTCTTTCATTTCAGTCACCAGGTCAGCTCTTTTTATCAAAGATTCCGGAGCATATCTTCCGGTTAAGACCACTTCTATGTTGTCTGGTTTTTTGTCCAGAAATTCATGGACTTGTTTTTCTTTAATGAGATTGAAATAGATGGCCACATTGATTTCATCCAGAATAATGATATCAAACAGTCCGGACAGCATGGCTTTGAGGCAGGTCTTTAATCCTTGGTTCGCTTTATCTATATCTTTTTGGTCTGGGTTTTTATCCACATGAATAAAGGCATTTCTGCCGAACTGCTTTATCTGTATCAAAGATTTTAACTTTTGAAGACTTTCAAGTTCTCCGTATTTCTGTCCTTTTAAGAACTGGCCTATGAAAGTCTTGTAGCCGTGACCTGCTGCTCTTAAGGCAAGTCCTAAGGCCGCGGTTGTTTTTCCTTTGCCGTGTCCCGTATAGATCTGAATATAACCCTTGAATTCTTTCATCATAAAATATCTTGCTTCAACCATTGTTATGATATTTTATTATGGATTCATAGTCAACTTCGCACTTTGTTATTGAATATAGATAACTCCAGGCAACGGTTTTTCAACCTTATAAATTTAAGATGAGGCTGAAGCGACATTGAAGACGCCTCACCCTTCCGTTTGAGTAAAAGCATCTCATACACCTTGTTGAGTTTAAATTAGGGAAGGGAAAGGATATGGGATGAGGAAACCCCTGTGAGGGCTGAGCGGGCATGGTTCCTCTTTAGAGGAGAGCGATGCCCGAACCGGGAGAGAGATTCCGCGCTGGGGAATCGAGCGGGTGACGAATCCTGTATCCTTCCCTCACAAAGGATTTAGAGATGCTTTTACTCTATTTTTATATTTCACTTTACCCGTATTTTATACTATAATCCTCCACATGTTAGACATTAAATTTGTCCAGGAAAATGCGGATTTGGTGAGGGAAAAGACTCTCACTAGGGGGATAGACCTTGACCTATCTGGATTTCTCCAATTGACTGAGGAGAAAAAGGACTATTTGGTAAAAATTGAAAACCTGCGGCATAGGCTGAATAAGAATTCAAAGCTGATAGGCCAGATGAAAAGAGAAGGCAAAGATGCCTCTTCCCTGATCCATGAGATGAAAGACGTTTCTGATGAAATAAAGAAAAAAGAGGATGAATTTAAAGACATAGAAGAGAAGATAAATGATTTCCTGTTGAATATACCCAATATTCCTCATGAGTCTGTGCCCATAGGAAAGGATGATTCGGCTAATAAGAAGTTGAGAGAGTCAGGAAAAAAGCCTGAGTTTCCTTTTGAACCTAAACCGCATTGGGAGATCGGTGAAAGATTGGGCATTCTTGATTTTAAAAGAGCCGCCAAATTAGCGGGTGCCAGATTTGCGGTCTATAAAGGATTGGGAGCCAGACTGGAAAGAGCACTGATCAATTTCATGCTCGACATCCATATCCGAGAAGAAGAGTTTGAAGAAACACTTCCTCCTTTTATTGCCAATAAAGAGAGTCTTGTAGGGACCGGCAATCTTCCTAAATTTGAGGAAGATCTTTTTAAGCTCAAAGGATATGATTGGTATTTAATCCCCACGGCAGAGGTTCCTTTAACCAATATGTACCGGGATGAGATTCTGGATGCCGGGTCTCTGCCCCAAAGATTTGTGGCTTACACCCCTTGTTTTAGAAGCGAAGCTGGTTCATACGGCAAAGATGTTCGAGGTTTGATACGGCAGCATCAGTTCAATAAAGTAGAGCTTATGAGTTTCACCCTGCCCGAAAAA
Organism: Candidatus Aminicenantota bacterium; assembly: GCA_041686095.1. Taxonomy (GTDB): domain Bacteria; phylum Acidobacteriota; class Aminicenantia; order Aminicenantales; family Aminicenantaceae; genus WJMT01. The sequence continues at coordinate 887 of JAWLEN010000133.1, read as the reverse complement.
TCTTATCAGGAGCTGGAAAAGATAACTCAATACGCTGAGAAAGTGCTGAAGGAATTGGGGCTTCATTACCGGGTGGTCAGCTTGTGCACAGCAGAACTGGGTTTTGCCGGAGCTAAAACCTATGATTTGGAGCTCTGGATGCCCCAGAGAAATGATTATGTGGAGATTTCATCCTGCACCAACTGCGAGGACTTTCAGGCAAGGCGTGCCAACATCAGATTTAGAAGAGAGCCTGAGTCAAAACCTGAATTCGTTCATACTCTTAATGGATCTGGCGTGGCGGTGGGACGGACGGTCAGTTCCATACTTGAGTCTTATCAGCAGAAGGATGGAACTGTTCAGATCCCCCAAGTGCTTCACTCCTATATGAATGGGGTCACAGAGATAACCTGAGATTTTTGCGAACCATAAATAAAAATGTTAGACTAGTGTTTCCTGAGGAGGGATGGCCGAGTGGCTGAAGGCGGCGGTCTTGAAAACCGCTTCACGAGAAATCGTGACGGGGGTTCGAATCCCTCTCCCTCCGTTTGTTTCCTTTACTTCAAGTATTTGAAAAAATAGTCTGATACTTTGTCCAGCTCTTTCCAATTGGAAAATTCTGTTTCGGTCCAGTCACTGTTTTTATACAGCACTTTCATCCATTTGATTCTGTCCATGGAATCGACTTTAAAGACTATTTTTTCATAGGACCGGCTGGATAAAGTTTTGGGGGTCAATTCATAGACTTCATCATTCTCATTAAATGTGATTTCATAATTGTTTTTGATCTCTTCTTGAGTCTGACCGATCACCGGATGCAGGAGTTTATTCAACCTGTTTTGTGAATACAGTTCTTCAAAATCATAGACTTCGTTTTCTTTGAGGTCATGGTCAATGACATGAACTTT
>JAWLEN010000029.1:1354-25380 GCA_041686095.1 Candidatus Aminicenantota bacterium | reverse complement strand
CCTCCGAAGATGCGGTTAAAGAAAGAAATCTAAAACCTCTGGCAAAAATTTTGGGAATGACTTCAAATGCTCTTGAACCAAATATGGTCATGTATGCGCCAAAAGGAGCCATAGAAAAATTACTGGATAATCTGGGCTGGAAAATCGACGATGTGGACCTTTTTGAAATTAACGAAGCCTTTTCCTCTCAACTGGTTGTTTTGCTGAAAGAGCTGAATCTAGACAGAGAAAAAGTCAATGTCCATGGAGGAGCCGTGGCCCTGGGACATCCCATTGGAGCTACAGGAGCCAGAATCCTCACCACTTTGATTTACGCTCTAAAACATAGAGGCCTTAAAAAGGGAATCGCTTCCCTTTGTCTCGGTGGGGGAGATGCGGTCGCCATGGCCGTGGAGATAATGTAAGAAAGGAGAAATCCATGAAAATAAACAAAATTGGCGTGGCAGGCGCCGGAACAATGGGGACTGGAATAGCCCAGACAGCCGCAGCTTCTGGATTTGATGTGATGCTGAATGACGTCAAAGAAGACCTGCTCCAGAATTCCCTTAAAAGCATAGACAAAAGCCTGGCTAAATTCCAAGAAAAAGGCAAACTCAAAGAAGATAAAGAGAAGATCAAAGCAAGAATACAGACCACCACTTCGATTGAAGACCTCAAAGAATCCGATTTTGTTATTGAAGCTGTTTTTGAAAATTTTGATGTCAAAAAAGAAGTTTTGGTAAAGCTTGACCAAATACTTGCCCCAGAAGTCATCATGACATCAAACACTTCTTCTATTTCAATCACCAAACTGGCTGCTTTGACCAACCGTCCAGATCAATTTATGGGAATGCATTTCATGAATCCTGTGCCTCTGATGGTTCTTGTGGAGCTGATCAAAGGCATAGAAACCAGTCAGGAAACATTTGACCAGGTCAAGTCATTAGCCCAAAAAATGAACAAAGTTCCTCAAGAATCAAACGACTATCCAGGATTTATAGCCAACAGAATTCTCATGCCTATGATCAACGAAGCCGTCTATGCTCTTATGGAAGGCGTGGGAACCAAAGAAGCCATTGACCAAGTCATGAAATTAGGAATGAACCATCCAATGGGGCCGTTAGCTCTTGCTGACCTCATCGGATTAGATGTATGCCTTTTTATCATAGAGGTTCTTTATGACGGATTTAAAGATCCCAAATATCGACCCTGCCCCTTACTGAGGAAAATGGTTGATGCCGGTTATCTGGGAAGAAAAACAGGAAAAGGATTTTACGACTACTCTAAATAGAAAAAGACACACTTAATATTCGGCTGTATTCTGAGAGGGCTTTATTTTTTAACAAGAGGTTTTATATAATAAATGAGGAGAAAAAAATGAATCAACAGCCAAACTCAAAAAATACAGAAGCTAAAGAAAAAGCTATAGATGCGGCTCTTTCCCAGATAGAAAAACAATTTGGAAAAGGCGCTGTTATGAGGATGGGGCAGAAGGAGGCCGCAGTTAAAGTTCCCTCCATCCCAACAGGTTCCATTGCTTTTGACATGGCCCTTGGAATCGGCGGCTTTCCGAGAGGACGTGTGGTTGAAGTGTTTGGGCCTGAAGCAACAGGGAAGACCACTTTAGGAATTCATGTGATTGCTGAAGCACAAAAGCAAGGAGGACAGGCTGCTTTTATTGATGCTGAACACGCTATGGATCCAAAATATGCGGCCAGTATAGGGGTAGATATTGATAATCTCTTGATATCACAACCAGACTATGGAGAACAAGCCCTTGAGATAGCTGAAGTCCTGGTCAGAAGCGGTGCTGTGGATGTGATTGTGGTGGATTCTGTGGCCGCCCTAGTGCCTAAAGCAGAACTGGAGGGAGAAATGGGGGATGCCCATGTGGGTCTCCAAGCTCGACTCATGTCCCAGGCCCTTCGTAAATTAACCGCCATTGTCAGCCGCTCCAAGACATGTTTTATTTTTATCAACCAGATCAGGGAAAAAATAGGTTTCTTTTTAGGGAATCCTGAAACTACCAGTGGAGGAAGAGCCCTTAAATTTTATTCCTCACTCCGGATCGATATAAGAAGGATCACCTCCATAAAAGAAGGAGACGAGTTAATCGGAAATAAAGTAAAAGTCAGGATAGTCAAAAACAAGCTGGCTCCTCCATTTAAAAAAGCACAATTTGAGATCATATACGGAGAAGGGATTTCCCGGGAAGCTGATTTGATAGACTGTGGGGTTGAATCCGGTATTATTGAAAGATCAGGAACCTGGTATTCATATAAAGACGAGAGACTGGGCCAGGGAAAAGAAAATGTAAAAAACCTTCTCAAAGAAAAAAAAGACCTGGCTGATAAAATTGACAGGGAAATCAGAAAAAAAGTAGGGCTTATAAAATCCGAAGAATCTGAAAAATCTGAATCCAAAGAAAAATCCTAAAAAACAGCCCCAAATATTAGAAAAAGAACCATTGCTCCCCCCCCGGCTATAAGAGCATAGGGAATTTGAGTCCGCACGTGGTCTATATGATCTGTGGCTGAAGCCATAGAAGAAATGATGGTGGTATCCGATATAGGTGAACAGTGGTCTCCGAACACACCTCCTCCTAAAACAGCTGCTGTGACTAAAGCGGGATTCAGGCCGATCAAATGAACCATAGGGATTCCAATAGGTATCATAATGGCAAAAGTTCCCCAAGATGTTCCCGTTGAAAAAGCAATCAAGGCAGAAACAGCAAATATGAGAGCCGGTATAACCTCAGAAGGAAGAGTCGATTTAACTGTCTGGGCCAAATAGGGTCCTGTGCCAAGTACATCACAAATGTCCCCTATGGCAAAAGCGAGCATCATGAGAACTGCCAAAGGGATCAGTCCCCCCACTCCTTTCATGAATGTATCTGTGATCTCTTTAATATCCATAATACCCTGGACTCTGTACGCTACAGCGGCAGCCGCAAGCCCTGATATCACAGACCAAAGCACAGCCAGAGAACCAGATCCTTCCATAATATGACCTTTACCAGAGATAAAAAGAACCACCGGCATCATGAACATCATAACCCCAACCGGAATGAGCATATTCATAGGTCTTTGGGGAATACCTGGCTTTTCCTTCATCATCACCACTTCCTCCGAAATCAGAGGTTCAGCTCCATCCCGCAGCAGTTTGCCTTTGTCTCTGACTCGTTTTTCTGCTTTTTTCATGGGTCCGATATCGATACCTGTTACAATGGTCAGCAAAACAATAATCAAAGCCAGGATAGCGTAAAAGTTCAGAGGTATGGAAGAGATAAAAACTTTCACAGGATTTTCCACTCCCTGACGGGCAAGCAATCCCAAAACCAAAGCACCCCAGGCATTTAAAGGAATCAGGACACATTTGGGAGCCGAAGTTGAATCTAAAATATAACTCAACTTCTCTCTGGATATCTTCAACTTATCAAAAATAGGACGTGTCACGGCACCTGAGATGAGTATGCATATACTTGATTCTATGAAAATAATCACTCCTAAAAACCAGGCCAGTAAACCAGCTGATTTCCTCTTTTTAACAATGCCTTTCCCTATGATCCAGCTGACAAATCCTTTCATTCCTCCCGAATACTGGGTAAATGTTATGATAGCTCCTATCATACAGCTGAAAAGAATAACCCTTGTATTTTCAGCATTTGTAAAAACATGAATGAGCGAATCAACCGTACTGACCATCCCAGTAAAGGGATTCCAACCCTTTACAACAGTCCAACCCATCCAAATGCCCAGAGTCAATGAGATATATACCTGTTTGGTTTTAATGGCTAAAAAAATAGCAATTAAAGGAGGAAGAATAGAAACCCATCCAAATGATTCAATCATTCTCGATTAAAGTGTGATTGACAGATATTAAATCAACAAATCCTGATCCCAGCCTATAGTCTGGATATCAATATTACTAAGGTCGCTGTTCCCCAGTTTATAGACCTTGTCCGCGGCTTCAATACAAATAGGAGGGGGAGAGAGAGGCCAGGGTTCTCCTCTCAGTTCTTCTCTTTTTGTCTGGATGATTTTTAAACCGACTGCATCCACAGCCACCGGATCAGTACCTGCAATCAAGCCGTTATAAGCCCACCTGTATCGAGGATCCACCTGGGGCCCTTTATCGCACACAGGATGGAGCGCATCCACCAGAATTAGCCTTGTTTTACCTTTAACCTGAGGAAGATGCCAGATTTCCCCTAGTTTGGTGCTGTCCTGGTAATGATAATTCCGTGGAGCTCCAGAATAAAGGATGTAATTTTTAATCACAGTTCCGATGCCCGTCAGCCAATGGGCTTTAAGACCTGGAAGGGAAATCAGGGCAGTAATGAGTTCGAGGTCTACTGATCTGCCTTGGGCATTTCGAATATTTTCTGCGGGAATGCCGGCTGAAATCAGAGAATTCTTCACCACCTCTATCAACTCGTCATGGGTAGGATTCATAAGAGGAGTCGGCACCAAGCCGATGACGTCCTCAGGGGCAACCAGACTGAGCCAGGCTTCTTTCATGCTGCTCCTGCCGGTTACATGGATCAATACCTGTTCAAGCATTTTTTCCAGTATCTTTTTGTCCACATTCAAAGCTTTATCCATAGCTTTCTGGTCGCGAACAATCACCACAGAACTCCGGCTCCTTTCTTCAAAAGTTCCCTTAAGCCACTCCGGTCCCATCAGGGTAAAACCAAGCGTGGCACCCACAGTTCCCCTGATGAAATCCCTTCTGGTGACCACAACTTTTTTATCTTTCATTGAATCCTCCTTCCTTTTTTCTGAAATTTGTTTAACAATGCCTGATTTATGATCTCCTGAGCTGATTCCTGATCAGGACATTCAAATACCAAGGCCAAACCTCGATTTATCAATCTATGCCCCATCCAACCATCCTCAATATGAAAAAAACCTTGATTTTCTTGTTTCAAATCTGGCTTTACTTCTTTATTCTGGTCTGGAAGATAGAATTTGAAAAAATTATTCAACGCTTTTACAGCCTTTTCATGATCCGGATATTTGATTACCAGGAGTCTTACAGGTGGCTTCTTTTCGGATTTAATTTCTCTTTCAAAGGTGGCGATCACAGCCTCAGTGGAGTGATCAAGGTATAATATATTTTCATGACTGAGATAAAATAATGAATTCAAAACTAGATAGGAATAGAAATAAGCTGTTCTGTCTCTCTTCAATGTCCAGGGAGAATCCATAAAAGGTTGAATGGCCTTAAGCATTTCTGGAGGGGGCGGATTTCTGCGATCAGCAGTGATAATTTTCCCTAATTGAAGAATAACCTCTTTGACCCCGGGTGTGTCCCTAAACGCCATAATCCGGATATATAAATTATCTGACCATACCCTCAGCAGTCCTTTTCCATACAAGGCTCTTTTCCGAGGAACAATAGATTCACTGGGTTTCTCTGCTTGCGGTTGGTTTAGTTCCACCGCTTCACCTCCCCAATCCAGCGACAATAATCCAAATGCATCTTTTGAGTCATTCATATAATACAGCTCCACCAGGATATCATTATCACTTTTATTCTTGTATTCATAGACTAAAAGGTGGTCAAAATGGTAACTGAGATAGAGTTCTCCTGCTCCATTCATGTAATCAAATATATTTGTTTTATCGATCATCTTGGGTGGCTTTGTGAGCTTCCATCCATCAATGGTAGCCGGAAGATTTATTTTATCAGATTGCATGACTCTTGTTTCTCCTTGGGACAAGGGAAAAAACAACCCCATAAAAAGAAAAAAAAACAATAAAATTAAGCCCTTTTTTGATATCATTCTTCCCTGTTTTTCCTTGATAACTACTTTTATCCAATCAAAAACAGAATGTCAATGGTTAAAAATAATGCTTTTAGCATTTTAGCCTTGGATATTGTATATTGTTATTATCTTTTTTATGAACATAACACTTGAGAAGGAGATTAAAAATGGCTGGATTTGAAGGCGTCAAATGGGCTTCAAAACAAATGAGATATTTGCTGGAAAATAAAGAGTTCGAGATTTTAGAGGAAGATGCCAAAGTGTACGCAGTCTCCCGCTCTATTCATTACGGCCAGTTCCTGGCTTTCGAAGGAATAAGATTTTTTTGCAAAAAAAACAAAAAAGGCCGAATTGAAGTCTTATTTTTAAACTGGAAGGATAACCTGAAACGTTTTCAGAAAGGGATTTCCTTTAATTTGGGCAAAAAACAACAAAAAATGGTCCCGAAAGTAGAGGAATTAGAAAATATCTTTATCCATCAATATTTTAAACAACCGGAGATGATCCAGTTTCTAGAAGAAATGGCAGAAAACAATGCCCAGGGATATCTGCGTCCCTTTACTGTTGATGAGGAACAATCCATAGGTGTCACTTTTCCCGGCAAGCCTTCCATAAGGGCTGTGACCTGCCGCTATGACCGCTATTTGGGAGAGCCTTTTAATGGAGTGGTGGTCCCAAACCTTGTGCGCGCTGTAGGAGTTAACAAGACTGGATGCCTTAAGCTGGGTATAAATTACTTAATAAGCGTTAAAGCTATTGACGCAGCCAAAAAGATAGATCCTGAAGCGGCTTCGGCCCTCTTTCTTGACGACAAACCTGATCAAAAGCTAGAAAATCGGCTGATCACAGAATGGGATTCTTCCTGCTGTTTGTTCGCAATGGATGACAATACCGTGATAAAAATCCCAGAGAACGAACTCATCCTTCCCTCTGTTACCATCCAGGGTATTGTGAGAATTCTCAAGAAAATGGGTATTGAGGTTGAGGAAAAGCAAATTCCTTATCAGGAACTGATCAATAAAGTGAAATCAAATGAATTAGTTTCGATCTGCAGTGTGGGAACCGCAGGAATACTCAACCGGTGCAGTCAACTGACCTTAGTGGACAATAAAGGAAATATTCTGGCTGTCCACAAACCTGATATAAATCACAAGCTTTATCAAATACTTGGAGAAGCTCGATCCTATTACTGGAATATCTATAAAGAAAAAGCTGATATGCCAGAAGGAATTCGATTAAATAAATATATTCTTTAAATAAAAACATCGCCATTTTTTTATGAATAGGACAGGAAAGATGAATTGGAAAAAAAAAGCATCCCTGATCAAAAAAGCTGTCAACTCACCCAAACCAGGCCTTAAGAGCCAATTGATCATGGTCACTGATCCTAGACCAGGTCACAAAACCTATGCAGAAATGAAAAATAAATGCAAAAAAGCGGGAGTCCTGGTCCTTTTTTTCCCCAAAAAAAATGAATTGCATCTGATATTAACTCGAAGAACCGAGATGGTGCAGTATCACCCCAATCAAATCTCCTTTCCCGGGGGTCAATGCGAATTAAATGAGAACCCTCTTGAAGCTGGTTTAAGGGAAACTCAGGAAGAACTGGGGATTCCCCCTGAGAAAATCAAAATCCTGGGTGAACTCACTCCTCTTTATATTCCCCCCAGCAACTACTGCATCTATCCTGCGGTAGGCATTTTGGGTAAACCCCCCGCCTATAATCTCAGAGTAAAAGAAGTGGCAGAGGTCATAGAGATTCCTCTGGTTCATCTGCTGGACAACAAGAATATAAGAAAAGAAACTTGGAAGCTAAAAAACAGTGAGGTCAAGGCCCCTTTTCATCTCTATGAAAAACATAAAATCTGGGGGGCCACCGCCATGGTCTTGGCAGAACTTCTGGATATCATCCGCCCAAGCCCCACCTGAATTTCACAACACATCTTTGAGTACTTTAAGAGGCGTTTCCAATTTTCCAAAGGGGATTGAAACCTGAGCCCCAGCTAAATGAGGCTTTAATTCCTTTAAGAGTTCTCTGGCAATTTGAATTCCGGTTTTTTGTGCTTCTTGTTTAGTTTTAGCTGCCTTCATGCGTTTGATGATTTCCTCCGGAACATAAGCTCCAGGTATTTCATTGTTTAAAAATTCAGCATTTTGAACACTGACCAAAGGCCATATACCGGCCACAATAGGAATTCTTACATGCTCGATCCGTTTTAGAAATTTAGTGAACTGTTCAGAATCAAAAACAGGCTGAGTGATAGCAAACTGGGCTCCCGCTTTTACTTTCCACTCAAACCGGCTTATTTCATAATCAAGATCTACAGCGCTTGGATTAACTCCCACTCCAATAAAAAAACCAGTGGGGTTTTTCAACGGATTTCCTCCTAAATCCATACCACAGTTTAAGCTGTACACCACATTGGTAAGACCGATGGAATCCACATCAAAAACCGCCGTGGCATCAGGATATGTTCCCATTTTGGGAGGATCCCCTGTGACAAGAAGGATATTTTTTATTCCAGCTCCATAAGCTCCAAGAAGATCTCCCACCATACCAAGCAGGTTCCTGTCTCTGCAGGCATAATGCTGGATCACTTCTATTCCGGCTTTCTCTTGAATGATGAGAGAAAGATAGCTGGAACTCATGCGGGAAAGAGCCCGAGGTCCGTCAGGAATATTCACAGCATCCACTCCAGCTTGTTTGAGAGCTTTGGCTTTTTCCAATGCTTTGGAGGAATTGATCCCTCTGGGCGGCACGATTTCCACCGAAGTGATAAATTCTTTATCACATATCTTTCTTGCCAACTCGGATCTCTCGCAGGTAGGAATTTCTGGTTTTGTCTTTTTCTCTGTGCCAGCTATGGGTTGATGCTTTATTCTTTTCCTGGGTCTTACAGACTGGATGGCTTTTTGCATTTCCCTAGTAAACTCAGCATTGGTGCCGCAGCAGCTTCCAATGACTCGGACTCCAGCTTGAGCAAACCGTTTGGCATATTCTCCAAAGTATTCAGCCGTGGCTAAATAGATGTTTCGGCCATCTACATTCTGTGGGATACCTGCATTGGGCATGACACTCACCGGAACATCAACAGCTCCGATCATCTTTATAATGGAATCCAGCATTATCTTTGGCCCCACGCTGCAGTTTAATCCCACTATATTGGCACCAAACTGCTTCATTTTTACTCCCAACCGCTCAGGGGGAGTGCCGAACAGAGAATTGCCATCATCCCCTATAGTCATGTGAGCCATAATCGGGATATCAAATTTTTCCTTTATGCCGATAATAGCCTGCTGAATAAGATGAAGGTCAGAAAAAGTCTCCAAAGAAATGATATCCACTCCGCCGTCTATAAGTGGTTTTGCCTGTTCTTGATAGATCTCTCTTGCCTCCTGTTCTGAAAGAACCCCCCATGGTTCCAGCCGTTCTCCCAAAGGCCCCACAGAACCTGCCACATAAACTTCATCTCCTGCCATTTCCCTGGCAATCTCCGCCCCTTGATAGTTGATAGCGTGGAGTTTATTTTCGAGAGAGTGTTTCTGCAGTTTGATCCTGTTGGCACCAAAAGTATTGGTTTCTATGATATCAGCTCCAGCTTCAATATAGGACCTGTGAATTTCCTTGACCATTTTGGGATTGGTAAGGTTTAATTCATCATAACAGGTATTAATAAAAATCCCTCGGGCATAAATCTCGGTTCCCATGGCTCCATCCATGAGAGCGATATTTTCTTTTATAAAATCAAGAATTGGCTGTCTCATTCTTCTCTCTCGCCTCCTGAAATTGACTTAGATGTATAATCTCTTTTATGAATTTGATTCTAATTTTCTTTTTATCATATCAAAATAACCTCTTTCATGCGAATCAGACATCGATCGAGTAAGCATCTCTAAAAAATTACAAAAGGAGGGCATGGGATGAGGAATCCCCTGCCCTTGCCTCTTTAATAACGGGCTTGATTTTATGCCTCTTATTGATATATGTTAAAATTTCAACAAAAAATGAATAAGTCAAAAAAAGGAGGAGAATTAAGATGAAACGCATTTTTACTATTTTTTCTATCACAATACTTTTATTATTCAGCCAGACCCTTGGCTGGGCCGAAGATAACTGTTCCAGCTTCCTGGTTACCAAAGGCGCATCTAAAGACGGTTCCGTTATGATCACTTATACCTGCGACGGTGAATTTCTTGCCCAGCTTGATCGCACTCCAGCTCAAGATCATAAAAAAGGAGAGTTCATAGAAATCAAAGGCTGGAGCGGAGAAGTTATGGGAAAAGTCAAACAGGTGCCCCGCACTTATGCTGTGGTAGGACTGATGAACGAACATCAAGTAGCCATCGGAGAGACCACTTTTGGGGGAAGGTCGGAGCTGAGAAATCCTGAAGGCCTTCTTCATTACTTCACTCTCATGAATCTCGCCCTACAGAGGTCTAAGACTGCCAGGGAAGCGGTTAAGGTCATGACTGAGCTGGTTGACGAATATGGATATGCCAGCACAGGCGAATCTTTCTCAATCGCAGATCCCAATGAGGCTTGGATCATGGAAATGATAGGGCCAGGTAAAGGCGGAAAAGGGGCACTCTGGGTGGCACTTCGCATTCCAGACGGCACTATTTCAGCCCATGCCAACATGGCCCGAATAGGAACCTTCCCTTTAAACGATCCTGAAAACTGTCTGTATTCAGAAAATGTGATCTCCTTTGCTGAAGAAAAAGGTTATTATGACAAAAAATCAGGCGAACCTTTCAGTTTCAGAAAAGCCTATGACCCTCCCAAACCTTCCTCTTTAAGAACCTGCGCTTCAAGAGTCTGGAGTATGTTCCGCAGGTCTGCTCCTTCCCTAAATCTATCCCCAGATTTTCAAAGGGGCGTTAAAGGAGCGGAACGCTATCCTCTGTGGATAAAGCCTGATAAAAAGTTGTCTCTGGAAGATGTCATGAATATCATGCGGGATCACTACGAAGGCACTGAATTCGATATGACGAAAGGCATTGATGCCGGTCCATTCGGATGTCCGGTCCGCTACAGAGGACTGACCTGGGAAGTGGATGGAGTCCAATATTCCTGGGAACGACCTATTTCCACTCAACAGACCGGTTTTTCCTTTATTTCTCAATCCAGGAGTTGGCTTCCGAATCCCATAGGAGGAGTTTATTGGTATGGAGTGGATGATACCTACACCACTTGTTATGTACCTCTTTACTGCTCCATCAATGACCTTCCTGAACCTTTTACCAAAGGAGACCTGCAGGATTTTTCGTGGGACTCAGCGTGGTGGGTGTTTAATTTTGTATCCAATTATGCCAATCTTCGCTACTCAGACATGGTGAAGGATATAAAAAAGGTCCAGTCTAAACTGGAAGGACAGTTTATGTCCCTCCAGCCCATTATAGAGAAAACCGCTCTGGAGCTCTACAACACCAATCCTGAACTTCTAACCAGCTATCTTACTAACTATTCTGTTTCCCAGGGAGAAGAGGTGGTCAAGCAGTGGATAGAGTTGGGGGAATTCTTGCTCACCAAATACAATGACGGTTATGTCAAAGATGAAAATGGACGTCCCAGGGGGCTCGGATACCCCGTTGAATGGCTCAAAAAAGTGATCAAAGAAAAACCAGACCAGTTCAAAATCCCGGAATGGGGAGATGACAAGAAAGACGGAAGGCTTCATTAAAAAAACATCTAACTATAGACTAAAAATAAAAAAAATATTATAATATTATCTAGAAAATTGGGAAGTTAGGTTTTTTTCAAACCTTTATCATCGATAAATTATTTCCCCTATAAATTCTAAAATTTCTAAAGAGGTCGGATTTCTGATGAACACAAGTATCGCTAAAAAGAGAAATATAGGAATCAGCGCTCACATTGATTCTGGAAAGACAACTCTCACTGAACGGATTCTGTTTTACTGCAAAAAAATCCATAAAATCCACGAGGTTAAAGGCAAAGACGGAGTGGGCGCCACCATGGATTCTATGCCCTTGGAAAAAGAGAGAGGCATCACTATTGCTTCAGCTGCCACTACTGTCACATGGAGAAACCATTCCATAAACATCATAGATACTCCAGGACATGTTGATTTCACTATTGAGGTGGAAAGGTCTTTGCGAGTTCTGGATGGAGCTGTTTTGATGCTTTGTTCAGTAGGTGGAGTTCAGTCTCAATCCATCACGGTTGACCGTCAATTAAAAAGATACCGTATCCCGACTATCGCCTTTATCAATAAATGCGACAGAGTAGGAGCAGCCCCTCTTAAGGTAAAGAATCAGCTCAAAGAAAAATTAGGTCATAATGCAGTGCTTATGCAAATCCCTATAGGTCTGGAGGACAATCACCAAGGAGTTGTAGACCTGGTTAAAATGAAAGCAGTTTATTTTGAAGGACCTGAAGGATCAAAGGTTATTTTTAAAGACATTCCCGGAGAACTGAGAAAAGAGGCGGAAGAGAAAAGGGAAGAAATGGTGGATGCTGCCTCCATGTTCTCTGAAGAACTTATGGAAGCTGCCCTTGAAGGAAAAGAAACTGAAGAACAGATATACAAGGCAGTCAGAAAAGGAACTATTTCCCGTGAGATGACGCCTGTCTTTATGGGATCAGCATATAAAAATAAAGGGGTGCATCTCATTCTGGATGCTGTGGTGGATTACCTTCCTGATCCTTCTGAAGTGGAGAACCAGGCTATAGATGTAGAGAAAGAGGAAAAACCTGTCAAGCTAAAACCAGATCCCGCAGCTCCTGCTGTGGCTCTTGCCTTTAAATTAGAAGAGGGACCTTATGGTCAGTTAACCTATATCAGAATCTATCAGGGAACAATTCAAAAAGGAGACCAGCTTTACAACACCAGGACAAAAAACAATTTTAAAGTGGGACGTCTTATCCGTATGCACGCAGACACCATGGAAGATATAGATAGGGCCGAATGCGGGGATATCACAGCTCTTTTTGGCATCGATTGTGCCTCAGGAGATACTTTTGTCAAACCAGGTCTTGGCTATCGGATGACTTCCATCCATGTGCCTGATCCTGTTATTTCTCTTGCCATAAACCAGAAAAACAAAAAATCCTCAGATAAAATGGCCAAAGCCTTGAGCCGATTTATCAAAGAAGATCCTACCTTTAAAACCTATGTGGACCATGATTCCAACCAGACTATCATACAAGGGATGGGAGAACTTCATCTGGATGTGTATATTGAAAGGATGAAGCGTGAATACAATATAGAATTGGAGGCAGGTCAGCCTGAAGTCGCCTACAGAGAAAGCATTCAGCAAAAAGCTTTTTTTGATTACATTCATAAAAAGCAGACCGGAGGCGCAGGACAGTTTGGGAGAGTGATGGGATTTATCGAGCCCTTTGAAAAAGGAAGATATGAATTTGTTGACGAAGTCAAAGGAGGAAATATTCCCAAAGATTTTATTCCTTCCTGTAATGAAGGATTTAAATCAGCCATGGAAAAAGGTTCTCTCATCGGTCATCCTATAACAGGAATCAGGGTGGTTCTCAATGACGGAAGGTCTCATCCTGTGGATTCTTCAGACATTGCCTTCCGCACAGCAGCGAGAGAAGCCTTCAAATGGGCTTACACTAGAGCCAACCCTCAAATTTTAGAGCCTGTGATGAAAGTCTCTGTAGACGGTCCTTCTGAATTCGCTGGAAACATTTTTTCTTCTCTAACCAAAAGAAGAGGGATCATCATAAGTTCAGCGGAAGACGGAATATTTGTGAGAGTGGATGCGGAAGTGCCTTTAAAAGAAATGTTTGGCTATTCCACCACTCTTCGCTCCTTGACTCAAGGCAAAGCTGAATTCACCATGGAATTTCTAAAATACTCAAAAGTCCCTAAAAATATTGCCGAAGAATTAATAACAGAATATAAAGATAAGAAAAAATAAATTTACCTATATGTGGAGAAAATGAGGATGATTAAGTCAGAGATTACAAAAAGAAGTCCTTTAAGAATATTGGAAAAATCAATAAAGGGAGGACTCAAAAAAGGAGAAATAGCTGTCCTAGCTTCAAGAAAAGGAGTGGGAAAAACAGCTTGTCTCGTTCATATCGCTATTGACAAACTTTTTCAAGAAAAACATGTGATCCATGTTTCCTATGCCAGCCGGGTTGATTATATCATCAACTGGTATGAAGATATATTCAAGGAGATCGCAAAAAAGCAAAACCTAGAGCCTTCTCTCAAAACTCATGACGAAATCATAAAAAATCGGGTCATTATGAATTTCAACCAGCAGGGAACAAACACGGAACAAGTACTCAAAAGTGTAGAAGCTATGATCAAACAGGGAGAATTCGCTGCGGATACTGTGATTATAGACGGATTTGATTTTTCAAAATCGTCACCTGATGATCTGAATCGATTCAGAGATTTTGCTGAAAAAGCGGGGATTGAAATCTGGTTCAGCGCTTCTTTAAAAGATAAGAAACCGCTTTTTGATAAAAAGGGGTATCCCAAAGAGCTGATAAATTTTATGAATGATATTGATGTGTTGATCACATTAAAATATCAGGACCATTTTATTCGACTCAATATAGCCAAAAATCGCGGATCCTTGACCTCAGAAAAACTTCCGCTCCGTCTTGATCCGGCTACATTTCTTATAGCTTAGCTTTACCTTAAGTCTTTGACCTTTATAATCCCTCCGGAATCCTGGGCAATATAAAGATATCCCTCCTCATCTATAGTGATCCCCTCTTGATTATCTCCTAAAAAAGCATATTCCCTGATGATCTTTCCACTGAGGTCTATCTCCACCAAAATATTATCAGCATCACTAACAATATTCAGCAGCCCGGACCGAGAGTCGAAATGCATGGCTGCCGGGTCATCCATTTTTAAGGGGAGGACCCTTAAAATATGGGCTTCACAGACTTTTTCTTGACAGGATTTCAAAGGGACCAGCACTTCCATGACACAAGGAGGATCCCATTGATTCCCCAAATAGAAAGTGCCTCCTTCTGAATGGTTTTCATCTAGAATAAACTGGATGGACTCGATGCCGTTATCATAACCCTCCTGTTTTTGGATATACTCAGGATTTCCATTGTAACTCCTGTTTAAAGGAAAAGTTCGCAGGACTTCCTTTTTTTCCGGATCAAACTCAAGAATCACGTCATCGCCTTCTTTGACTATATAAAGAAGGCCGGTTTCTGGATTTACAGTCACTCCTTCTAGATCACCCGGAACTTTTTGTCTAAAAACAGGCGTTCCGTCGGTCTGCATCTCAACCACCTCTCCCTCGTCACTGACCACAAACAGAGTTTTTCTCAGGGGATGGTAACAAATGCCCGAAGGCTCAGGAATGCCCTGGGAGTCAATATCTCCCCCATATCCTGGCTCATCCAGCCATTGATAAGGAAACCTTATCGTGGGAGAATACTGATCCGCTGAACATGCCCCCAATAAAAGAATTAAAACAGTAAATCCCGCTTTGAATCGCATGTTTTTCCTTTCATGATATCAACCTTTCCCTATTATTTCAGGTCAACTCCTGATTTTTTCGCAAAATCAGCCACGGAGATCCCGTTTAAATGAATCCCCAGGTCATCCTTTAAATCTCCTCCCATGGCTGCGCCCAGAAGTTGAGGATACAAAAGAACAGGCATATTGTATTTTCTATGGAATTTCCGATTGAGGACCTTTTGCTGGTCTCTATACATAAGATAGCAGGTCTGACATTGAACCACCAAAAAATCTATTTCTTTTAACTTCAAATTATCAAGCTTGCTTTTCACTAAAAACTTGGGTATATCCTCAGAGACAGGAAAGCTCTTCCCTCCACAGCATAAATTAATGGTTTCATACTCTACAGGGTGAGCTCCAGTGACAGATATAAGATGATGAAGAGTCTTTGGATTATCAGGATCATCAAATCCTTTGAATGCTGATGATGGTTTCAGATAATGACACCCATAATGAGGAGCAACCCGCAGCTTGGATAAACTGATTTTTACTTTTTCTTTGAGTCGGTCAATACCAATATCTTCATATAATACCCTTGAAATATGCTTGACTCTGACTTTCCCTTCGTATTTTAAATCAACTGTCTTTAGTTTGCTGTTTACATAATCTCTTGTTTTTGGATCTTTTAATTTTTCGACAGCTTCTGACAAATGTCCCGTACATGCCGCGCACAGAGTCAGTATGTCCAATCCTCTTTTCTCAGCCAAAGCTAAATTCATGGATGCCAGCAGCAATCCTGCCTCTAAGCTTATATTATTCTGATTGATCCCGCAGCAGATAAAATCCTCAATATCAACCAGTTCAATGCCCACTTGTTTACAGATCCATCGAGAAGAAAGCTCGTACTGAAGCACCTGAGTGGGTGTGGTGCAGCCTAAAAACAACGCATAACGTCTCATTCTAGGCTTTTCCTTGATCTTTAATCTTATCAACGCCAGTTAATTTGATGATTTTTCGGGCTCTCTCCCCATCACATTTTAAGTCAGGGAGAGACAAAGCTCTTCTCTTTGCTTTCAATTCTTCAGTTATCGAAAATATGATTCCATTTTTCATGATTTGTTTTGTCTGTTCAATCCATGAATGAGGCGCATAACCTTCTTTGGCTGCCATGTTTTTTAAAACATTCAATATATCAAAAAATTTGACATCCTGGGGGCAGCGCTGCTCGCAATTGTGGCATGTGGAACAGTACCAAATAGTTGGACTGGATAACACTTCCTCTCTCATTCCCAGTTTGACCATTTTAGCCAGTTTTCTTGGGTCGTATTCAGGAAATATTTCATGAATAGGACACCCGGCCGTACAGGTTCCACAAGCAAAACAGGCATTCAAGCCTTGGGCTTCTTCATGATTCAGGACTTCAGATCTGAATTTGGGATCAAGTTCAGTTAATCTCACGTTTTATTCCTCTCTTTCAATCTCCTCTAAAATGGCCTTCTTTAAGGCCTCCTTTTCGGGAACATCGATAAATTTAAGAACCCCGTTAATGGCTACAGCTGGAACTGACATAATTCCGTACTGACTGGCTCTGGTGGTATCCACAGTGATATCTACTTCTTCAACGGTCAATTTATCTCCAAATTCCTCTTTTAATTCCTCCAACATCTTTTGAACCGCAGGGCACCCCACACAACCTGGGGACATAAATTCTTCAACATAAACTTCTTCCATTTCTTATTTATCTCCTTTCTTTAATTTGCTTGCATTCACTATCAATTGAGGAAGTCTTATCTTGTTTTTCCTTAATTCACTATCAGCACAAGAAGCGGCTGCCTTGGCTTGAACAATAGAGTCAGGAATATCTTTGGGACCTTGGGCAGAACCGCATATATAAATCCCACGAACATTGGTTTCGACAGGACGAAGCTTGGGATGCATTTCTTTAAAAAACCCATTTTCATCCAGCTTGACACCTAAGATCCTAGAAAGTTCTTCTGTGCCTGATGAAGGAACCGTAGCACAGGACAAAACAACCATATCTGCCTCTAATTTCAGAAGTCTCCCGATCTCAGGATCTTCCACATTCAGATAAAGATTTTTCGTTTCTCTGTCCTCTGCAATCTCACTCGGTCTTGCCCGGATAAAATGGACTCCTAGTTCTCTGGTTCTTCTGTAATATTCCTCAAATCCTTTACCTACAGTCCTCATGTCGATGAAACAAATAAATATATCAGTTTGAGGCAAGACCATCTCCTTAATGATCTGAGCGTGTTTTAAAGCATACATACAGCAAATATTCGAACAGTAGGGATTTGTTTTTTGGTCTCTGGACCCTACGCACTGAATCATCACAATCCTTTTGGGTTCCTTCCTATCGCTCGGTCTTAAAAGCTGACCTTTGGTGGGGCCATCAATGTCCAAAAGACGAGCCAACTGAAATTGGGTGATGACATTCTTATAGCGCCCGTATCCATATTCGCTTTTACCTGAAGGATCATATTCATCAAATCCTGTGGCTGCAATCATCGCCCCCACCTTTATGTTCACTGATTTTGGTTTCTGATCAAAATTGATGGCATCCGTAGGGCACTGTTTTTCACACAACCGGCAAACTCCCTTTTGAAAATAGAGACAGTTTGAGGCATCAATAACCGCTTTTTTAGGAATGGACTGGTCATAAGGAATATAGATAGCTTTTCTTTCTCCTAATCCGGCTGAAAACACTTCATCTTTTACCTTAACAGGACACTTTTCAACACACTCTCCGCATCCAGTGCATTTATCCAAGTCAATATACCTGGGATTCTGAAGGATATTGACATTGAAACTCCCTATATGACCAGATACATTCTTTACTTCTGAATTTGTCAGTAAGGTAATATTAGGGTGGATGTTTGCATAGGCTGTTTTAGGCGCCAGGATACAAGGAGCGCAGTCATTGGTAGGAAAGACCTTATAAAGCAAAGCCATCTTTCCCCCGATAGTGGGAAGCCTCTCCACGATATACACTTTATATCCTTTGTCCGCTAAATCCAATCCAGCTTCCAGACCAGCAACTCCTCCCCCTATCACTAAAATTGACTTTTCTGCTTTTATTTCAGCCATAGGAACGAGACGCTTCAGCCTCATCCTTTTCACAGCAAGATCAATAAGCTGTATTGATTTTTTTAATGCTTCCTCAGGACTTGTCTTCTGGGGACTTCCGTGCATAGTCCACTTTCTTATATCGATCAAATCCACAAATTGAGGCTCTATCCCTGCCTTTTCCCCGCATCTTTGAAAAGTCATAAGATGCAGAGAAGGGGAGCATGCCGCGACGATAATCCTATCCAATTTCTGCTCATGAATAGCCTCTTGGATATCTACCTGCCCATCTTCAGAACAAGAGAATTTATTCTCAGCAACAAAGGATACCCCTTTTATTTTCTTTGAGCTCTCAACCAAATTTTTTATATTCAAACCCCCTGCGACATTTTTCCCGCAGTGGCAGATAAAAAGTCCGATTCGTTTTTCTCTCTCAGCAGGCATTTTTCATCAAGTTTGATTATTCTGATCTATGATATCCAAAACAGCAGTCGCCGCATGTGATACAGCTGTGGACACCAGTTTAACCGAGCAGTCAGTCACATCTCCTGCAGCATACACATTTTGGATATTTGTCCTGTTCTTTTGGTCCACTATGATGAATCCCTCATCATCCAGTTTTATGCCTGCTTCTTTGGCTATCTGGCTGTTTGGAATCCCTTCCATTTGAAAAAACACCCCATCGGTCTCTATTTCTTTGGTGGTTTGAGTTTCTTCATCAGATAATACAATGCTCTTGACATTAACTTCTCCTTTGATCTCCTTGAGTTCCATTCCCTCAATGACTTCCACATCATGGTTATCAAGACTCTTTATCAGGATGTTCTCCGAACACAATTTATTTTTATGACAAATTAGTTTTGTATCGGATGCTATACCAGAAAGGAAAACAGCCACTTCTGCGGCTCGACTATTTCCTCCCACCACAACCACACGCTTGTTCTTAAAAAAGGCCCCATCACATACAGCACAATAACTCACTCCTCTTCCTTTAAATTGTTTCACTCCAGGTATGTCAAGGACCAGAGGATGTGTCCCAGAAGCAATAATTAAATATTCGGTTGAATATTCACCTTTCTCTGTTTTAACAATCTTTTGATTCCCTTTGAGATCTAATTCCATCACTTTTTCAAACTGATGTATCTCCCCTCTGTTCTCTTCACACTTTTGACTCATTTGATCGGTCAATTCTTTTCCTGTCATTCTTTCATTACAGCCTGGATAATTGTCAATAAAAGGAATTTCAGCCGCCTCGCCTCCTAAATTTTTTTCTTCAAAAATCACTGTATTTAATCCATAATAATCGGCATAAAAACAGACACCGAGACCGGCCGGCCCTGCCCCAATCACCATGATATCCCCTTGCTTCATTTTTTTTCTCCTTCATCCTTCAATCTCTAAAAATCCAAATCATAAAAGACATTTCCATAAATAAAAGAAAATAAGAGGTATAAATAAAAAATAACAGACTCTGGTTTATATCTTTTTTAAAAGTTCATTAAGGTATTGAGATAACTTTCTATTCAACTTTTCTATATCCTGTGCTGTCTGTAATAGGCTGTCATAAATGGCTTTATCTCCCATACTCTTGTGTTTCTCATTCCATTTCCTAAATTTACTGCCATATTTTTCGTTATGTTCGATCCATAAGGTTAAAATTTTCTTGAATCTTCCTAATTCATCAACAGGATAATTGTCAAGAACTTCTTCAATTTTAGAACGAATGGTCTGCTCTGGAACCGCACCTAGAATTTCATCAACTTTTTTTCCGTTAACGAAAAAAATCTGCATTGGTATGCTCATAATTCTGTATTTCATGGCCGTCTGCTTATTTTCGTCCACATTCATCTTGCAGAATTTGAAATCTTTGTATTCTTCTGCCAGATTTTCATATATGGGGGAAATTACATTGCAGGGAGCACACCAAGGAGCCCAAAAGTCCACCTCTACAGGGATGTCAGAATCCAATACCTCTTCTTCAAAATTATTATCAGTAACTTCTATGACTTTACTCATGTTTTTTTGTGACGGATTATTTTACTCCCCGGTAAACACCAAGTCAACCCCATCTGGGCTTAATTTCTATTTAAATTTTACTATTAATATTCTAAAAAATAAGCTTCTCAATCATCCCTTAAAAATATATTTCTTCTAATGAATTGACCTTTAATCTTCTCTCAAAGCTCTCAACTCTCTTTCAATGATCCTCCTTGCCCAAATCTCTGCAACGCCTCCGCACAGCATAACAACAACACCGACCATCTCTGAAATTTCCTCAGCACTGGCCCCTGCTTTTATGGCCCTCCGGATATGTAATTTGACACAGGGTTCACAGTGGGAAGCAATCGCAACTCCAGCCGCTATAATTTCTTTTATCTTTTTTGATAAGGCTCCATCTTTCACAGCTTCTTCAGCTTGCTTAAGATATAACTTCCATACTTCAGGAACATATTCATCTAAATATATTTTTGCCATTTGTCCTCCTTAACTAAGGCGCTATAATAATATTAATTGCCTATTAGGTCAAAATCAAACTCCTGAAGGGAAGCAAATCTAAAACCGTGATGGAGTTTACTTCACATCATTTCTTTAAAACTTATTTGGATTCAACTATAATAACAATTACTTTATGGAACTATTACCGGATTAAATAAAATTTAAAGGTACTTAAAATGAACTATGAAGGAAAAGCTCTTACCATCGCGGGTTCGGACTCAGGAGGAGGAGCCGGAATCCAAGCTGATTTGAAAACTTTTCATTCTTTTAAAGTTTTCGGTATGTCGGTCTTAACCTCTATAACCGCACAGAATACTCTTGGAGTCCGCGCTGTTCATGATATCCCTTCTGAAATCATCGGCAAACAGATTGACGCGGTGATGGAAGATATGGGAGTAGACAGTGTAAAGACAGGAATGGTTTCCAGCAAAGAAATAATAGAAGTCATAGCGAATCGTATCAAAAAACACGGTATAAAACAGCTAGTGGTGGACCCTGTCATGGTCGCTAAAAGCGGAGACCGCCTTCTGCAGAAAAACGCAGAGCTTTCCTTAGTGAAGAATCTTCTCCCTTTGACTTTTATTCTCACTCCCAATGTATATGAGGCAGAACTCATCAGCGGCTTTCAAATCAAAAGCATGAAGGACGCCCGGAAAGCGGCTGAGGAGATCCATAAAAAAGGGCCTGAATTCGTGCTTCTTAAAGGAGGCCATCTTCATAATAAAGAGGAAGCTGTTGATATTTTATTCGACGGAAAGACATTTGAATACTTCAAGGCAGAAAGAATAAAAACAAAAAACACCCATGGAACTGGCTGCACTTTTTCTGCGGCCATAACAGCCTGTTTGTCCAAGGGAATGAGCGTTCATGATTCCATTGAAGCGGCCAAAGATTTTATCACCAGGGCCATTCAAAATGCTCCTGATGATATTGGAAAAGGAAACGGTCCTCTCTATCACAACATCGAACCCCTTTCGCCCTCTGCGTTTGAAGTGGAGGCCGAAGACTTTGATGCCTGGTTTGACAAAAACAGGTTTATATTTGAGTCAGAACTGCTGGCGGAAAAACATTTTCTGAAAAATCCGGAAAACGCAGTGAGTATCGGAGTGGGAAGCGGTCTGTTTGCTTCCAAGCTGGGAATTAAATACGGTGTGGAACCCGCCAAAGGAATGGCTGAACTGGCAAAAAAAAGGGGGATTGAAGTGAAGGTAGGAACAGCTGAAGATATTCCTTTCCCTAACGAAAAATTTGACACAGTCCTGATGAGCACTGTTTTGAGCTACGTCAAGAATGATCAAAAAGCCGTCCGCGAAGCCTACCGAATCCTCAAACCCGGCGGACATGTGGTGGTTTCTTTTTTGCCCAGAGAAGGTTCCTATGCCATGATGTACGATTTGGCATACCTCAGAGGCAAACATGACACCTTGATTTCACCCAAACATCCCTATCCGGTTAAATTTATCAGAGGAGCCCACTGGCATTCCACTGATGAGATCACGACGCTGCTCAAGGAAGCTGGTTTCGTCGATTTAAAATACGTCCAAACGCTCACCAAACATCCAAAATACACCGATGATGAAATAGAAAAACCCCAAAAAGGATATAAAATGGGTGATTTTGTGGTTGTTCAGGGTCGAAAACCATGAAAACTGTTGAAAGACTGAGAAAAGATGCGGATTCCATTTGGAAAAAGATCATCCAGCATCCATTTGTGGTGGAGCTGTACAGAGGAGATCTGTCTCTGGAAAAATTCAAATTTTATATTCTCCAAGATTATCATTATCTTATCACAGCTATCAAAAACTTTGGGATTATCGTGTCCAAAGCTCCTACAGTCAAAGCTATGAGAGAAGTCGCTGACATACTTCAATTGGAGGCTCAAAGTGAATTTGATGGATATAAAGAATTTTTGAAACAAATCGGGCATACGGTCCGGGATGCAGCTGAGGTCAAACCCATGTCTGTGAGTTTGTCATACAGCAGTTTTCTTGTCTCCACAAGTTCACTGAACTCTTATCCTGAAGCTATCACCGCTGTACTCCCTTGCTTCTGGTCCTATGCTGAAATCGCAGAGGTTCACAAAGATAAATTAAGCAGTAATAAAAATCACTTATACAAAGATTGGGCCAATGCTTATCTCACCGAATCCTATCTCCGTCTGGTGGAAAAGATTAAAGATTTGGTCAATGAAGCAGGGAAAGATTCTCCCTACCCTAAACTAAAAGAAGTGTTTGTCAATGCGAGCCGATATGAGTATCTATTCTGGGATGCGGTTTATCACAGAAAAGAATGGCTGAATTCATAATAATTGAGGAGAGAAGACATGACAGAAAAAAACCAAATGATGGCATTTGGGCCTGTCCCTTCAAGACGTCTGGGGAAAAGTATCGGCATCAATAACATTCCCCCAAAAATATGCACTTATTCTTGTATTTACTGCCAGCTTGGCAGAACTCTAAAGCTGCGGGTTGAAAGGAAGTCTTTTTATAAACCGGAGGCTCTCCTGGAAGCTGTAAAGATAAAAATCCAAAAGGCTGAAGAAAATAAAGAGTCTATAGACTATCTCACTTTTGTTCCTGATGGTGAGCCCACACTGGATATTCATTTAGGAAGAGAAATAGAACTTCTTCAAACATTGGGTTTTAAAATTGCCGTGATCACCAATGCCTCTCTTATTTGGAATCCCGATGTTCAAAAAGATTTAAAAAAGGCTGACTGGGTTTCTTTAAAGATTGACGCCGTGGACAAAGAGACATGGAAAAAAGTGAATCGAGCTCATGGAGAACTCAAATTTGACAAAATCTTAGAGGGGATATTGGAATTTTCTTCTCTTTATAAAGGAGATCTCACCACTGAAACAATGCTTATCCAAGGTGTCAACGATCAAACCGAAAAACTCGAACAGGATGCTGACTTCATAGCTGGATTGAATACAAAAATCAGCTACATTTCCATCCCTACGAGACCCCCTGCAGAAAATTGGGTCAAACCAGCCTCTGAATTTTCCATCAATTCTGCCTATCAGATTTTCAGAAAGAAAAATATCAAAGCTGAATATCTTATTGGCTATGAAGGCAATGCCTTTGCTTATACAGGAGATGTGGAGAAAGATTTGCTGAGCATTACTTCAGTCCATCCTATGAGGAAAGAAGGAGTCAATAATTTTTTAACCAAAGCTAAGAAAGATTGGAATGTGGTTGAAAAATTGATCAGAGAAAATAAACTCATAGAGGTCAAATATAAAGACAATCAATATTATATGAGAAAGCTCCCGG
>JAWLEN010000029.1:0-1254 GCA_041686095.1 Candidatus Aminicenantota bacterium | reverse complement strand
ATTAAAATGATTGAATGGCTTAAAGAAAAAAAAGATTTTGAAAAAGTAAAAAAGAAAAAATTTTTCATGCTGTTTTTTTACGGTGATTTTTCCGCAGCCGCAAAACGTTCTCTCTCTGAAATCAAGGAGTTTAGCAAAGAAAACAAACAAGTGCCCGTCTATATTATTGACGTGCAAAAAGTATCGGGGATACATAAACAATTTGGAGTCAATAATGTCCCCACAGTTCTAGCCATTCAGAACGGTAAAGTGACTAAAAAGATAGAAGGAGTCGAAAGTGCCAAATACTACTCTTACGCTATTTCAGGAATCCATTCATCACGTCAAAAAAAGGGTAAAAAAACAGGTTCTCTTAGAGTGGTCGTGTATGTAGGTCCGGGCTGTCCTGCTTGCGGGACGGCAAAGAATTATTTAAAACGCCAGGGTGTTCCCTTTAGAGAAGTGGATATATCTCGAGATCAATATGCCGCTGAAAGACTAGCTCGACGCTCCGGTCAAATGGCTGTCCCTCAAATTGATATCAACGGCCACTTAGTGGTAGGATTTGATAAGGCAAAGATTGACCGACTTCTTTCACTTTAATCAGGAGGTTATGAGATGAAATTAGAACCAATCAAGGGACGGATTTTAGTAAAACCTATAAAAGCCAAAGAAGAAACCTCCCACGGTATCTACCTTCCGGATACATCCAAAAAAAAAGCTAATGAAGGAAAAATTATTGCTGTGGCTAAGGATGCTCCTGAAGAAATCGCTGTGGGTGACCATGTGATTTTTAAAGAATTCAGCGGTACTGAAGTGAATTTTGAAGGAGAGAAATACATTATGCTCAATGAAGAAGATCTTCTGGTGAAATTTATAGAAGTGGATAAAATTCCCGAAAAATAAATAAAGAAATTTTAAATTCTTACCAATAATCTAATTAATCCTGGCCTGGGTCAGATCTCTATAAAAATTAAAAAAAATATTATTTGTTTATGAAATCAATAAATGTTACTATTTTAATAAAAATGTTATTATAAATCCTTTTTGATACAGGGGCTAATGGAAGAATTTTATTAACCAATATGGAAAAATTGGAAATTAAGAAAATTGGTATCATTCATACTCCCTATGTCGATTATGCTCCATATCAACCCGTAGAAAATGACGGGGGGGATTTTCGGATTATTATTAAACCTCAATATGCAAAGGGACTCTATAAACTTTCTGATTTTCGCTATGTTTATGTTCTTTATTACACTCATCTTATAAAGC
>JAWLEN010000028.1:0-25393 GCA_041686095.1 Candidatus Aminicenantota bacterium | reverse complement strand
AGCCACACCTGAGTTTTATTTTTTGGGGAGGAAGGTTTTGAGGTTGTGGGCGGCTTTTTCCCCTATCAATTTGATGATTTCATTATTGGGAGCCTGAGCCATATTTTTAATACCTCCATATTTTTCAAGAAGTGCTGACTTGCGTTTAGGCCCTATACCAGGAATTTTATCTAGATAAGATTCAAAACTTTTATTCCTGCGGAGCTTCCGATGAAAACTGATGGCAAAGCGGTGAGCCTCATCCCGAATGTATTGAAGTAGTTTTAATGCCGAAGATGTTTTATCTAATTTGACTCCATCTCTTGTGTGTCCTGTGAATACAACTTCTTCTCTTTTTGCAATTGAGATCACAGGAATTTTAGAAAGATGGAGTTCAGTAAGAACATTTTTGGCTGCGTTAAGCTGACCTTTGCCTCCATCTATAATAATTAGATCAGGAAGATTAAGTTTATATTCAACCAATTTTTTGTATCTTCTGTAAACCACTTCCTGGATGCTGTGGACATCATCAGGGCCTTTAACATTCCTTATTTTATATTTTCTATATTCATTTTTTGAAGGTTTGGAATCTCTAAACACCACCACAGAGCCCACAGATTCTTTCCCTCCTGTATTTGAAATGTCAATTGCCTCTATGATATTCGGAAGTGATTTTAGATTAAAAATTCTTTGCAGTTCCTTTAAAGGATTGGATTTGATTGTTTCTTTAAGAAGGTTCATTTCTGCATTTCGGTTAGCTAATTCCACGATTTTTTTATTATTGCCTCTTTGTGGAACCTGTAATTTTATGGTTTTATTTCTTTTTTGACTTAGTCTTGAGGAGAGTTTATCTGCTCTCAGTGGTTCAAAAGGAAGAAGGATCTTTTCAGGCAGGTCAGTTTTGTTTGAGTAATAGTCAATTAATTGGTTATAAAGAATTTTTTTATCAGATGTTTTCTTTGGATGAGTCATCCAGGTTGAAGATTCGATGACTTGACCTTTCCGCATGCAGAAGACATATATAACAACTGTGTGTTTTTTTCTAAAGAATCCAAAGATATCTTTATCCTCTTCCTTAACTGAAATAATCTTTGGCTTAAGGTTAATTTGGTCGATTGAATAAATGAGATCTCTTAATCCTTTTGCTTTTTCAAAATCACGTTTTTCTGACGCATTGTTCATTCTTTTTTTTAATTTGTTTTTAAGTTTTTCTGTTTTTCCTTCCAAAAAAAGAAGAGCGCTGTTTACATTTTCATTATATTCAGTTTCATCAATATAACCCACACAAGGAGCAGAACATTGATTTATGTCATAATCCAAGCAGGGTCTCTTCCTTTTCCCAAGGATATTTTCTTTACAGCTTCTTATGCCAAATTGTTTGTTTAAAATCAGTATAGCTTTACGGGCTGCTGAGGCAGGGATGAAAGGACCGAAATATCTTGCTTTATCTGGTTTGGTTCTCCGGCAGAGATAGACCGCGGGGTATTTATCCTGGATCGTTACCTTAATGTAAGGATAACTTTTATCATCTTTCAATCTAAAATTGAATTTTGGTTGGTACTGCCGGATAAAGTTGTTTTCAAGTAAAAAGGCTTCTCGCTCGGAGTCAGTAATGATAAAGTCGATTTTATCTGTTTCATTTAAAATACTGTTGATCCTTGGATCAGATTGAGAGGAGAAGTATGATTTCACCCGTTCTTTGATAGAACGGGCTTTACCTATATATATAGTTCTGTTGTTCTGATCTTTGAACAGATAGATACCTGGTTTTAAAGGAAGTTTATGAGCCGATCTTTTGAGCTTTTGTATTTTTTTGTCCGGCATTTTACGCATTCCTGACTTCAAATTTTTGAAGTTCATACAATTGATCACGATACTTAGCCGCTTTTTCAAATTCAAGTTTTTCAGCCGCGGTGTTC
Organism: Candidatus Aminicenantota bacterium; assembly: GCA_041686095.1. Lineage (GTDB taxonomy): Bacteria > Acidobacteriota > Aminicenantia > Aminicenantales > Aminicenantaceae > WJMT01. Next base: position 23,495 of record JAWLEN010000028.1, on the reverse strand, counting down.
ATCATTTTTTCTAATTTTTCTATTTTTTTGTCGATCTCTTTTTGAGACATATACTCTATCTTTTCTTCAGATATCTCTGGATATTGAAGGTAGTCTCTTTCATAAACACTGCCCAGTATATCATCGATGTTTTTCCTTATAGATCTAGGAGTGATTTTGTTCTTTTTATTATACTCTTTTTGGATTTGCCGCCTTCGGTTTGTTTCATTGATGGCGTATCGAAGCGCCTCTGTTATGGTGTCAGCATAAAGGATTGCTTTTCCCGAAACATTTCTGGCTGCTCTTCCAAAAGTCTGTATTAAGGAAGTCGAGGAGCGCAGAAAACCTTCTTTGTCAGCGTCTAAGATAGCGACCAGAGAGACTTCAGGAAGGTCTAGCCCCTCTCTCAGGAGATTTATACCAACTAAAACATCAAATTTTCCTTTCCGTAAATCTCTTAGAATCTTTACTCTTTCTAGAGTATCGATGTCAGAGTGTAAGTAACGGACTTTTATACCTAAATCATGGTAATATCTGGAAAGGTCTTCAGCCATTTTTTTTGTTAAGGTGGTTATGAGAACCCGTTCATTCTTTTCAGAACGAGACTTTATTTCACTCATAAGGTCATCAATTTGTCCTTTGACTGGCCTGACTTCTACTTCAGGGTCAATCAATCCAGTGGGTCTTATGATCTGTTCGATATAGGAATGGTTGGTTTGTTCTGTTTCGTAAGGACCCGGTGTGGCTGAGACAGAGACACACTGGGAAACCTTGGTTTCGAATTCTTCAAAATTTATTGGCCGGTTATCAAGGGCCGAAGGGAGCCTGAATCCATGTTCAATAAGGGTTTGTTTCCTGGACCTATCTCCATAATACATGCCTCTTATTTGAGGTATGGTGACATGGGATTCATCTATGATCGTGATAAAATCTGAGGGAAAGTAATCCAGAAGAGTATAAGGTGGTTCCCCTGGTTTTCTTTGGCTCAGATAAAGTGAGTAGTTTTCAATTCCTGGACACCATCCAAATTCAGACAGCATTTCAAGATCAAATAAAGTTCTTTCTTCTATCCGGTTGGCCTCTAAAAGATTTCCCTTTTTCTTAAAAAAATCCACTTGTTTTTTTAACTCTTTTTCTATCTCTTGAACGGCGTATTCGAGAATGTGATCGGGAGCGGAGAAATGGGATTTTGGATATATCAACAGTCTATTAAAAGAATCAAAAGTGGTTCCCCGGAGTGGATCCACCAACAGAATTTCTTCTATGCGGTGTTGACGGAGTTTAATCCGATAAGCGTAATCTTCATAAGTCGGAAAAAGATCGACAATGTCGCCCCTCACTCTGAATGTTCCGCGCTTAAATTCATGTTCATCTCTCTCATAGTGAACGCTGACAAACTTTCTTAACAGTTCCTTTCGTGTGATGGTCTGTCCTATTTGGAGGGGAAAACTCATTGAATGATATGTCTTGGGAGAACCAATCCCATATATGCATGAAACAGAAGCCACTACAATCACATCCCTTCTCTGAAAAAGAGAATTTGTGGCGTGCATTCGAAGCCTGTCTATTTCTTCATTGACAGTGGCTTCTTTGGCAATATAGACATTAGAACTAGGAATATAAGCTTCAGGCTGATAGTAATCATAATAGCTGACAAAGTATTCCACAGCGTTGTTAGGAAAGAAGTTTTTAAACTCCTGATATAACTGGGCAGCAAGGGTTTTATTATGGGATATAACCAGTACAGGTCTTTCTGCTTTTTTGATCATATTAGCAATGGTGAATGTCTTGCCTGAACCTGTGACTCCCATAAGGACTTGGTGATTGATGTTATTATTCAAACCTTCACAAAGACTCTTTATGGCTTGAGGTTGATCTCCCTTAGGCGGATATTCTGATTTCAAATGAAATTTTCTCATAGAACAAATTATACCAATAATCTGTATTTTTTAATAAGGGATGTTAACATCTGTAAGCCTTTCTAAAACCATGATGAGTTTATTTGACATATAAGGGGAAGGGCAGGGGATTCCTCATCCCTTGCCCTCTCCCCATAATAAACATTATACATCCACTGTATCACGGTTTTAGAAAGGCTTACTTAACATCTTTAATTACGTAATAGCCTGGAATATTAAAAAATAATTTTCTTTGTGTTATAATTACACTAAAATTATCTTAAAATCATTCCTATAATTTCTAGGACAAAGGAGGAAAGATGAAAAAATTCATAGGATTAGTAGGAATTTGTGTAGTTTTACTCTGGATTTGCTCATGCGAACCAACAACAAGAGTCACCGCCACAGGAGGGCCTTCCATAGATGAGGCCCAAGCTGAAGATTATAACGGTCCCAAGGCAAGACTTGCTGTAGGTGAATTTCAGGATAAGACTGCCAGAGGAGGCGGGTCCACAGGTTGGCTAAATATGTTTGGAATGGGTTGGGCTCAGATAGGGGAAGGAATGAGAGATATGCTGACCACATCTCTTTTCAATACCAATCGCTATATTGTCCTTGAGAGAGAGCAGTTAGATACTGTTCTTGCTGAGCAGGATTTAGGAGCATCTGGGAGAGTGAAAAAAGAGACAGCAGCTAAGATCGGAGAAGTTTACGGAGCAGACCTGATTATCACTGCTTCTGTGACTGAATTTCAAGGAACCAAGAGCGGAGTTGGTGGAGGCACTAGGGTTCTTGGTGTCAACGTGGGGGGCGGAATGAAAAAGGCTCATGTGGCTATTGATATTCGCATTATTGATGCCAATACATCCCAAATAGTGGCTGCCACAAGCGTGGAAGGTGATGCCAAAAGTCTTGGATTAGGGGGAGCGACACGAGTAGGGAGTCTTCCTATTGCCTTAGGAGGATTCAGCAACACACCGGTTGAAAAAGCAATAAGGGCTTGTATCCAATCAGCCGTAGACTATATTGTCACAAAAACCCCTCAGACCTATTACAGGTATGATAAGTAAAGAGATCAGAGGCGGAATATTTAAAAAAAGAGATAAGATAGCTTAAGAAAAAATTAATAAGTCTGCTGGATGGAAGTCAGCATTTTAATGCTGCCTTTGAATTTTGCTCCGTCCATTATGGAGATTCGGTATGCAGCGATATCTCCTGTCATCTTTCCTTCTTTTGTGATAAGAACTTTACCCGAGGCGTGTATATTCCCTTCCAGATTTCCTTTTATGGTGACGTTTTTTGCCCTGACTTCCGCTTTAACATGGCTTCCTGAAGCAACAAGAACAGAATTATTTTCAAGAATAATTTTGCCCCGGAGATTTCCTTTTATGATTAGATCTTCATTTCCCTTGATTTCCCCATCAAAACTTAACGCAGGACCAAGGGTGGAATTATGTGGATCAGATGATTTTATTGTTTCTAAGGGAGGATTGTTCTCCTTTTTTAACATGTTTTGTCTCCTGAGCAAATAAAATCGAATGATGATTATAAAGGGGGGATTTTTATATGTCAATCAGGTTATATTTTTTTTTCAAAATGGTTTAACTTTTTATGGTAAAAAAGTATAATCTTTAAACAAGCGGACATAGCTCAGCAGGTAGAGCACGAGCTTCCCAAGCTCGGGGTCGCGGGTTCAAATCCCGTTGTCCGCTCTTTTTTCATAACAGTGTTTAGCCTGAATTATTAACAAGGAAATAAGAGATGAACAATTGGTTTCTTATACTTGAGAAAGAAGCCGCAGAAGGGGCCTATAATATGGCCGTGGATGATTTTCTGTTTAAAAGCCTAGGCTCAAAACCGAGAACATTTGTAAGGTTTTATTCCTGGAAAAGACCTACTGTTTCTCTCGGATACTCTCAGGATACAACAAAAGTAATCAATTTGGATTTTTGCAGAAAAAACAACATAGATATTGTTCGAAGAATAACCGGAGGCAAACTTGTTTTACACCACAGAGAAGTGACTTACAGCATTTGTTCTTCAGATAAAAAGACTTTTTCTTCTTCTTTGAATAAATCTTATAAGCTCATTTCAAAAGCTCTTATTAAAGGATTGAAAGAATTGAACATCCCTGCTTATCTTGAAGAAGAAGATAATCCATCTTACTCCAGAAGCCATTTGCCTTGTTTCTCATATCCAGCAAGAAATGAGATCAAAGTTAAGGGAAAAAAAATAGTGGGAAGTGCCCAAAAACGAGTGGGATCTAAATTCATTCAGCATGGATCCATACCTTTAGAAAGAGACGATGAACTTCTTCAGTCTGTTTCTTTTTTAAAAGAAAGAGAAGAGAAAATCAGAATGATTACAATACCCCAAGCAGCGAACAAGAAAATCAGCTATTCACAGCTTGTGAATCACCTAATATCAGGGGTCCAAGAATTTTTTGATATTGAATTAAAAGGAATAAATTTTAGTAAAAAACAAGAGGAACTCATAAAAAAAATCCAGAAGGACCGCTATGAGAATAAGGGTTGGATTTATAGAAAAGGCGCAAAATAATTTCCTATTTTTTGAATAGTTCAGATTTTCTATTCTTTATTGACAAGAGTCCTTATGCCGAAGGAAGCATCTCTAAAACCGCGATGCACGTGAAAGATAATGTTTATTAAGGGGAGAGGGCAAGGGATGAGGAATCCCCTGTGAGGGCGGAGCGGGCATGGTTCCTCTTTAGAGGAGAGCGAAGCCCGAACCGGGAGAGAGATTCATCGCTGGTGAATCGAGCGGGTGATGAATCCCTTGCCCTTCCCCTTATATGTCAAGTAAACTCTATCACGGTTTTGGAGATGCTTCCTATGCCGAATTGATTTTTGAATGTTTTAATGATAATATCCAGAAGAGGAATCACTTAAAAATGAATGAAGTGGAAGAACTTTCAAAAATTGAAGTAGACAAACTGCCTCTTTTAAAATTTATTCTTTTGGATGACCTGCATAGTAAAGTTTTACAAAACCTTTATTTAGAACTTGGAACAGGACCTGTTCTTTATCTTGTTTCTCCTTCTTTTACCGTATTAAACCCAACTCCCAATGAGAAAATCAATGATTTTCTTAAAAGAAAAGAGGAATTGCTGGAATATATCAAAGAGCTGATTGTGTATAATCTTGCTGTCTATTCTGTGCTGCTGGATGTGAACAGTTACTTTATCGAACAGAATAGACATTTAGTTTTAGCCAGACTCAAAGAAAAAGATTCAGGCGGTCGCCGCTATGAAATAAAATTCTATACCCATGCTCCAAGAGAGTTGATGACTCATTACAAAGATAAAATTTATATCGGTCGTGACTTTATTGATTTGTTTAGCTTTAAAAGAAAATATTTTGGAGTGAAAGAACTCATCAATTCCCTAAAGGAACAGAATGAATTTTTGCTGGATAAAGCAGAGGAAAGGTTGAAAAATCCCGGGAAATATAAATCTTTTTTTCAAGAAATCAATGAATATTTAAATGAAATAGAAAGTGAGAGCACTTTGGTATTACAGTCACTTCCACCTTATATTGATTTTAATAAGCTTGAAGGGGATGACTTGATAGACATTAACTCCCAATACAGGAGTATCAATCACTATCTTATCGAATTAAGAGATGAGGTCTCTGAATTTGAAAATGTTTTATTTGACAAAGAAGCTGAATTTGTCCGGTATGTGACTAAATATAAAAAAGATCTTGCTAACCTCATTGCTTATTTCAACATTAAAATAAATGGTTTTTTATCTGAAAAAATACACAAATTAACAAAGAAATCCTGATCCACTTTTAACTGCTTTCTCTTACTAAAATATTGCCGTAAGTGGTAAATAATGAAACAATGGGTTTTTCATCTTTTTCTAAAAATGCCTTTATAATAGAGAATCCATTGCTTATTTGTTCCACTCCTTTTTGACTGAGTTCCCACTTGATTTGTCCGGATTTGGTTTGAGCCTGAATAGGTATTTCTAAGCCTGGAGGGATGATAAAATCAATTTCCGCATACTCTCCTTTCACAGTAATCGGCTTGATGTCTTCAGTGGAAGGAGAAAGAGTTATTTTCCCATGGGAGAAAGAGATGACTGTATCTGCTGCGAAGTGGTTGAGATCTATATTTCTATATGAACTGGATATAGATATTGATTCTCCAAACAAATTTTCTCCTAAAATTTCAAGACTTTCCCCTTCAATATTGATATTTCCGTATATATCATTGAGTTGGATCCGGTTGTATTTGTTTTTGATGTCCAGTTTATTTTGGGCTCCAAAGATTTTAATAGGGGAGTTGTCAGCTCTGATTTTTACAGCGTTTATATTTGAGAGTTCGATAGGTTCATAAGAGTTTTCTGCTTCTATAGGACCTTTTATGTTTTTGCCTGTGATTTGGCAGTGAAGACCGTTAAGGGTTACCTTTTGAGAAAGGTCAAGCAGATCTATGCTTCCGTACTTATTTTTTATTAAGGTTTCTCCTTTTACCTTTATAACAATGATTTGAGAGCGAAGTCCTTCGATTTGACAGTTTCCACTGATATTTTCTACGTGAATGGGTTTATAAGAAGTCAATACTTTGAGGTTTTCATTGATGTCTGAGACAGTAACTTTCCCGTTTTTATTAATAATTTCAACATTTTTCATGCCTTTGACTTCCACCAGACCATAAGAATTGCTAATTTTCAAACTGAAGTCCCTGGGGATATAAAACTCTAGATCTGTTCTTACTCTGCTGTTTATATGTCTATCTCTTTCCGCCGAGATAATGATTTTTTCACTGTCTTGGTTTATCAGAATTTCTGATTCCTTGGCTTTCTCTCTGGCTTCCTCTTTTAATTTGTGCCGGATTTTCTTTTGAGTGTATATAGATATTTCATTCTCATATGTAGGGTAAACTTTCACATCACCATGCTGATTGATGATTTCCATTTTTTTCGGGAATGGAGGGGTTAATTTCTGTTCATTTTCAAATGAAAACAAATCATACTGGTTGAAAAATTCATCTCCTAGTTCAATATAAAGATCTAAATTTCCAGTCTGAGCATGATAAAAGATGATTCCGGCAAAAATGATGACCAGTAAAAGTAAAATCTCTTTAAATTTCATTTCAAATCCCTGATTTTTTTTCTTCGCTGCGCTCTTTGATTCCAAAATAAAGCTTCCACGCGCCCCAGGCAATGATCACAAGAGGCCACAGTCTGGCAAAGGCATCCCAGACATTCACATTGATGTTGTCTAAAAGAAATATAACGCCTATAAGAATCAGTATGATTCCCCAAGCTAAATTATCTTTTTTATATTTATGTGCCATTTTATTCTCCTTTATTGATTCTTTTTATTCTTTGCCGCATAATCCAATACGAACTTAACACCGATGACGATGATCACAAGAGGCCAGAAATCAAAAAGAATATCGTAGTCAATGATTTGATAATTAGCCATTAAAAGAAGTCCGCCTAATATGATCAGCACGATTCCCCAGAAAATAGAACCTGACCTCACCGGCTCTGGGATTTCATCCAGTGTTTCAGATGGTTCCACTTCTTTTCCCCTCTCCCCTCTGTTAATAAGTTCGGCTGAATGAACCGCATCGTAAAGCTGGTAAATATAAAAACCAGCCAGAAGGAGAGCGAGAAAGGGCTGTCCTTTTCCTGAAGTCTGGAGAGTCACCAATCCGGAAAAGCCTAGAAAGAAGAAAAGAGCCTTTTTAAGCTGTCCGTTATAGAGAGCTCCTGTTCCGATAGGGAAAAAGAAAGCCAAAATACCTGCCAGCGCCGGTGATTTTTGCTGTTTTTTCGTCGCATATCTTTCTTCCTGATTGTTATTCATTTATATCCTCCATTTATTTTTTAATTGTTTTTTCCCAAAAGAGATCAATGTTTTTTATAGAGAAAAGAATGCTTTCTTTGTGTCCGGCCAGTGAATGAGTCAGAGATTCGGCTTTGGCATAGAGCTGTTCTGCCTTACTGTAACCCGCATGGATATGCTGATTGATATACTTATTTATTTTGCCTCTGTCAGGATTCAAGGTGTAAAGAGAGACAACAGTTATCAGGACCATGGATGCGGCAAGTACGGGCTGTAGAGCGGGCTTGAGAAGAAAATCAAAGCTCAATTTGAATTTCTTTTTGGGGATTTTATACAATTTTTTCCTAAGGGATGGACTGATATCAATCTCTGGCATTTCAGCTAAGGAATTTTTTGCTTCTTTCATGTAAGAAAGGAGTTCTGAACATTGAGGGCATTTCTTTATGTGGTTTTCAACAAGGTTTTTTTTCTCCTGGCTTAGATCATTTTCTAAATAAGGAGAAAGAAGTTTTTCAATTTGTTTGCAGTTCATTTTTTTCTCCTTGATTTTCTTTGATTATTTTCGCCAGTTGGATACGACCCCGGTTAACCCTGGATTTTATGGTTCCTATAGGAGATGACATGATTTCTGCGATTTCTTCGTATTTTTTTCCTTGAATATCTCTGAGGATAACAGCCATTCTTACATCTGAACTCAAAGACTTCAATCCATCCCAGATTATCTTTTGGCTGTTTTTTTTAAGCATCTCTTTCTCAGGGTCCGCATGGTCATCAGAGTCAAGGGTGCGTTCATCATATTCTGTCCTCTTTTTCTTTTCCAATTTGGTCTTTCTATAATGGTCGATAAGAAAATTACGGGATAAAGTGAGAATCCATGCATTAAAGTTTCGGCCAAAATCAAATTTATGAAGGGATTCATGAACTTTAATAAATATTTCCTGGGTCATGTCCTCCGCAGTTTCATAGGTGCCTGTGAATTGATAAGCAAGATTAAATATTTTTTTAGAATAGGTGTCGATGAGCATTTTCCAAGTCCTCGGGTTTCCTTTTATGCATTCTTTTATTATTTCTTCGATTTCCACTTAACACACCCTTATAGACGAAAATTCAGTTTAAAAAGTTCCGTTATTACTAATACATTCTATTTTTAATCAACAGGATGTCAATTTGAAATGAGGGTTAGGATTGGTATAGTGAAAATTCCTTGACTTGGTATGGCTAAATATGACAGGATATTTTTCTAATCAATACAGACAGGTAAATGGAAAAATAATTAATATGAAGATTCTATAAGGGAGGATCAAATGGAAGGAATTGTAGGCTATGGAGCCTATATACCGAGAAACAGAATCAAAGTCGAAGAGATAGCTAAAGTATGGGGAGCCGATGCCCCGAGCTACAAAAAAGGTTTGATGCTTGAAGAGAAATCAGTGCCTTCACCTGACCAGGACACCATAACTATGGCTGTGGAAGCATCTAAAAATGCTTTAAAGAGAGCAAAAATCGATCCCATAGATATTGGTGCGGTTTATATTGGATCTGAATCTCATCCCTACGCAGTAAAACCCAGCGGCACTATTCTTGCTGAAGCCCTAGGAGCAACTCCGGAAGTCCATACGGCTGACTTTGAGTTTGCGTGCAAAGCTGGAACAGAGGGGATGTTTGTGGCGTTGAACCTAGTGAAAACAGGAGTGGTGAAATATGGACTGGGAGTGGGAGCAGACACTTCTCAGGGAGCGCCTGGTGATGCTTTGGAATATTCTGCAGCTGCCGGAGCTGCTGCCTTTATTTTCGGACGAGAAAAAGTGGTCGCTGAAGTCCTGGACACTTATTCCTATATGACTGACACCCCTGATTTCTGGAGAAGAGAATATGAATACTATCCTCAACACGGTGGACGATTCACAGGTGAGCCTGCCTATTTCAAACATATCCTGGGAGCAGCTAAAGGCATGTTGAAAAAAGCAGGAATGGAACCCCAAGATTTTAGTTACGTTGTCTTTCATCAGCCTAATGGAAAATTTCCACTTAAAGCGGGAAAGAGATTAGGTTTTTCAAAGCAGCAGATTGAGCCTGGATGGTTGGTGAATAAACTTGGAAACACTTATTCAGGGTCTTCTCCAATGGGATTAACAGCTACCTTTGATATAGCCAAACCTGGCGATCACATTCTTCTTGTCTCCTATGGTTCTGGAGCTGGCAGCGATGCTTTTATTTTAAAGGTAACTTCCAGGATCGAGGAGGTGAGAAATTTAGCTCCATTAACGAGAAGTATTCTCGATCATAATAAGAATTATCTTGAATACGGCGAATATGCAAAATTCAGAGAAAAAATAAGGAAAGCAGATTAGGAGGTTAAAATGAGAGATGTTGCCGTCATAGGAACTGGAATGACAAAATGGGGAGAACTTTGGGAGAAATCTTTAAGGGATCTTTATGTGGAAACTGCTCTTCTGGCTATAGATGATGCTGGAGTTGACCATATTGACTCCATGTATGTTGGGTCTATGTCATCAGGAATTTTTGTGGGACAAGAACACATTGCTTCTCTCCTTGCTGATTATTTGGGATATGCTCCAGTCCCTTCAACCCGTGTAGAAACCGCTTGTGCCTCTGGAGGACTGGCTTTAAGACTTGGATTTATGGAAGTTGCGAGCGGGATGAGTGATATAGTATTAGTCAGCGGGGTAGAAAAAATGACAGACGTGGGAGGAGATGAAGCCACTTATGCTTTGGGTACAGCTGCTGATCAGGAGTATGAATGCTACCATGGAATAACTTTTCCTGGTCTCTATGCACTGATAGCAGTGGCTCATATGAATAAGTATGGGACAACCAGAGAACAGCTGGCAGAAGTGGCTGTGAAAAATCACAGAAACGGTTCAAAGAATCCTTTAGCCCAATTTCCTTTTGAAGTCACGGTGGAGGATGTTATTAATTCAGTAAAGATAGCGGATCCTTTGAGGATACTCGATTGTTCTCCTATTACAGATGGAGCCGCAGCAGCCATCATATGCCCGGTTGAAATGGCCAAGAAATTAAATAAGCCAGTTGTTAAAGTGATTGGGAGCGGTCATGCTACAGATGCCATAGCCCTCAGTCAAAGGAAAGACATGACCTGGTTGGAAGCCACTTATAGGGCTGGAAAAAGTGCTTATGAGATGGCCCAAAAAAAGCCTAAGGATATAGATGTGTTTGAGGTTCATGACTGCTTTACCATTGCTGAACTCTGTGTCATGGAGGCTCTGGGAATAGTTGAGAAAGGAAAGTCAGGAGAAGCTGTAGAAAAAGGCCGAACAGCTATTGATGGAGATATCCCTGTCAATCCGAGCGGTGGATTGAAGTCTAAAGGACATCCAGTCGGAGCCACTGGAATAGCCCAGGCAGTGGAGATTGTCGAGCAATTGAGAGGAGAATCAGAAGAAAGACAGGTCAAAGGAGCCCGTGTAGGCCTGACTCAAAATATGGGCGGCAGTGGAGCCAGCACAGTGGTGCATATTTTTGAAAGAGAATGAGAAAGGAGAAATAAAATGTCAACACCTTCAAGATATTGGAGAGAGGTCCCTCAAAGGTATAGGTTAGAAGCAAATAAATGTGAAAAATGCAATAAGAAATTCTTTCCTCCTCGTCTTATATGCCCTGAGTGCGGTAATCGTGATTTAGTGAAAACAAAAATTGCTGAAAAAGGAAAGATCATATCTCACACTATTATTAGGGTTCCACCCAGTCAGTATAAAGATCAGGCTCCTTATGCTGTGGGAGTGGTGGAAATGGATGATGGAGTGAATGTGATGGGCCAGATCGTTGATTGTGATTTTGAAGACCTGGAAGTAGGAATGAGGGTCAAAATCGAGTTTAGAAAACTTTTCAGTCAAGGACATTCAGGAATACTGTGTTATGGATATAAATTTGTTCCTGATTCTTAAGAAGGTCTTTAAGAAGTCTATTGAGGAAAAGTCATCATTTGTGATTTAATCAACTGGGGGATAAGGGCATGTTTAGAATTAAAAGCAAGATAGACACAAAGGATCCCGAGTATAAAAAAAATTTTGAATACATGAAAAATCTGGTCCAAGAGTACAGAAAAAATCTTGCCAGGATTAAAAAAGGAGGACCCGAGAAATACAGAAAGCTCCATAAATCCAGGGATAAACTGCTGGCGCGTGAGCGTCTGGAAAAACTTTTCGATCGGAACACTCCCTTTTTAGAATTAAGCCCTATGGCTGCTTATGGGATGTATGATGACCAGGCTCCGGGAGCCAGCATGGTGACAGGCATAGGAGTCATTCATGGACGCGAGGTCTTGGTCATTGCCAATGACGCCACAGTAAAGGGTGGAACTTATTTTCCTGTGACCATTAAAAAGCACATAAGAGCTCAGGAAGTGGCCATGGAAAACCGCCTTCCTTGTATTTATTTGGTTGATTCTGGAGGAATATTCCTTCCTCATCAGGCAGGCACATTTCCTGATAAAGAACACTTTGGACGTATTTTTTATAATCAGGCACGGCTCTCAGCCATGGGAATCCCTCAGATCTCAATTGTTATGGGTTCCTGTACAGCCGGAGGGGCTTATGTTCCAGCCATGAGTGACGAGACCGTGATAGTTAAAGAACAGGGTACTATTTTTATTGGAGGTCCGCCTCTGGTCAAAGCAGCTACCGGAGAAGAGGTGACAGATGAAGAGCTGGGTGGAGCTGATGTGCACTGCCGTATATCAGGTGTTTCTGATTATTTTGCCCAGGACGATGAGCACGCTCTAAAAATAGCCAGAAATATTATAGAAACTTTGGATCCTCCCCAAAAATTCCCGCTTGGCTGCAGTGAGCCTGAAGAACCTTATTATGACCCTGATGAATTAATGGGGATTGTGCCCCGCGAATTAAGAAAGCCTTTTGATATAAGAGAGGTCATTGCCAGGATCGTTGACGGCAGCCGATTTCAGGAGTTTAAAGAAAAATATGGGATTAGCTTGGTGTGTGGATTTGCCAAGATCATGGGATATCCTGTTGGAATTGTGGCTAATAATGGAGTCCTTTTCTCTGAAAGCTCTTTAAAAGGGGCTCATTTCATAACCTTATGTGCTCTGAGGAAGATACCTTTGATTTTCCTTCAAAATATCACTGGATTTATTGTGGGAAAACAGTATGAGCATGGAGGGATCGCCAAAGACGGAGCTAAAATGGTTCATGCTGTGGCCAATGCTGATGTACCCAAATTTACAGTAATTATCGGGGGATCTTACGGGGCAGGGAATTATGCTATGTGCGGGAGAGCTTATGATCCTCGTATTTTATGGATGTGGCCCAACGCTCGAATCAGCGTTATGGGAGGTGAACAGGCAGCTAATGTATTGTTGACAGTCAAAGAGAAGCATTTTGAGAAAAAAGGCAAAGAAATGACTGAAGAAGAAAAAAATAAAATAAAACAACCTATTTTACAAAAATATGAGCATGAAGGAAGTCCTTATTACAGCACAGCACGTTTATGGGATGATGGGATCATAGAGCCCTTAGACACAAGGGAAGCTTTAGCTCTTGGCATCTCAATGAGTCTTAATCAGCCTATACCTGACTATAAAGTAGGAATTTTTAGGATGTAAGATGAAAAAAAACAAATATGACACCATTGTTTATAAAAAGGAAAATCGTGTTGCAGAGATCATCCTGAATCGGCCTAAAGTCCACAATGCATTCAATTCAACCATGATTTCTGAAATGTTGGATGTTTTAAGAGAAATAAAAAAAGATTCAAAGATCCGCGTGATTGTACTTACCGGGAAAGGCAAGTCATTTTGTGCAGGTGCTGATTTAAACTGGATGAAGGAGATCATTAACTATTCTTTTGACCAAAATCTCAAAGAATCATTAGAAATAGCTGAACTGCTTTACACTTTATACTCTATTCCAAAACCCACCATCGCCCAAGTAAATGGAACAGCTATAGGAGGAGGAGTTGGTTTTCTTTCCGCCTGTGATATTGTCCTGGCTGCATCCACAGCAAGATTCGGTCTCAGTGAGGTAAAGATCGGGCTGATTCCCGCAGCTATTTCTCCTTATGTGGTTCGGAGAATAGGAGAAAGCAAAGCCAGAGAATATTTCCTCACTGGGGAGAGAATAGCCGCAGAAAAAGCTGAAAAATTAGGTCTTGTGAATCATGTCTATTCCCTCAAAAACCTGGAAAAAGAAACAAAGAATACAGTCAAGCGCCTTTTGTCTTCAGGACCTAACGCTATTGCCAACTGTAAAGAGCTCCTTTTCAAGGTTCCTCAGATCTCACTAACAGAGGCTAAAGAATTTACAGCCAGGATGATCGCCAACCTCAGGATCAGTGATGAAGGGCAAGAAGGCATGGCCGCTTTTTTAGAAAAGCGGAAACCAAAATGGATTTCTGATAATAAGGAATAAAAGAATGTTTAAGAAAATACTGATCGCCAATAGAGGAGAAATAGCGGTTAGAATCATTAGGGCCTGCCGGGAGATGGGGATTTCAACGGTGGCTGTTTATTCAGAAGCAGACCGAAAAAGCCTGCATGTACAGCTCGCTGACGAAGCAGTGTGCATCGGACCTGCTCAAGCTGTAGACAGCTATCTTAATATTGACCATATTATTAAGGCTGCTCAAGAGAAAAAAGCTGAGGCCATTCATCCTGGTTACGGTTTTCTTGCTGAGAACCCGCTTTTTTCACTGAGATGTGAAAAAGAAGGGATTGTTTTTATAGGGCCAAACTCTAAAGCTATGGATTTAGTAGGGGATAAGGTACGGTCCAGACTGACTGTTGAAAAAGCCGGAGTTCCCATAATTCCTGGAATGAAATGTATTTACAAAGAAATATCTAAATATGAATTGGAAGCCAATAAGATTGGATATCCCATCATGATAAAAGCTTCTGCAGGAGGGGGCGGCAAAGGAATGCGTATTGTTCATTCTCAGGAGAAGCTTAAAACCTCCATAGAAGCGGGGATGAGAGAAGCTAAATCTGCTTTTGGTGATGAGTCTGTGTATTTAGAAAAATGCATCCAAGAGCCTCGCCATGTTGAATTTCAAATCCTTGCAGATAATCATGGAAATATAGTTCATCTGTTTGAGCGGGAATGTTCTATTCAGAGAAGGCATCAGAAAATAATCGAAGAATCTCCTTCTCAAGCCATTGATGATAATTTAAGGAATCAAATGGGAGAAGTGGCCAAAAAAGTCATCCAAGCTACTGGATACAACAATGCCGGGACAGTGGAATTCCTCATTGATAAAGATAAAAATTTCTATTTCTTAGAGGTTAATGCCCGGCTTCAGGTGGAGCATCCAGTCACTGAGCTGATCACCGGACTGGATATTGTCCAGCATCAAATTGCTATTGCAGCGGGGGAAAAGCTCGGTTTGAAGCAGAAATCACTCAATCAAAACGGTCATGCCATTGAATGTCGAATCTATGCTGAGGATCCCCAAAATAATTTTCTCCCTTCCTCAGGAAAAATACTGTTTCTTAATGAGCCCTCTGGACCAGGTATTCGTCTGGACAGCGGCATATATAGCGGATGTGAAATCCCTATATATTATGACCCCATACTGTCAAAATTGATTGTATGGGCAGAAAACAGAAAAATGGCTTGTCAAAGAATGAGTCAAGCCTTGGATAACTATGTCATTTTAGGAGTTAGGACAAGCATATCCTTTCTTAAAGATATCATTTCTAGCTCCAGTTTCCAGAAAGGCAAAACAACCACGGATTTTATTGAAAAGCACTTTAGTGATTGGTCCGGCTTAAAAAAAGACAAAAAGAACAGAGAATTATCTCTAATAGCCGCTGCTTTTTGGACACAAAAAAAAGGATATAAGCCGGAAGCTCAAGAAAGAAGTCAAGATGGAAGGACCTTCTCCCCATGGAAAACCTTGGGAAGATGGAGGCTTGGGAGGAGTGAATAAAGTGGAACATGAATTTATTGTGGACAATGAGTTTGTCAAAATCTCTATAGAAGAAAAGGGAGATAAATACATTATTGGTGTTGATGACAACGAATATAAAGCGGACATCCAATTCTTATCTTCTTCTATTGTATCTATAAACCTAAAAGACCAAATATACAGAGTGATTATTGAAAGAGGAAAAGATGGATTCTATGTTCATTGTCAGGGAGATCAATATTTTATCCAAGATATAGACCAAGATGAGGGGGATGTTCAGAGCAGCGAAGAGAAATCCAGAGAAGACATGTTGCAAGTAAAGTCAACCATGCCTGGGAAAGTTATCAAAATAGAAGTCTCAGAAAAAGAAGAAGTAAGAGTTGGTCAGACTCTAGCTATTGTGGAAGCCATGAAAATGGAAAACGAGATCAAATCTTCTATGGAGGGAATAGTAAAAAAGATTTTTGCTTCTTCAGGAGACCTTATCGACTCAGATAATCCTATTATGGAGCTCGAAGAGAAAAAAAAATAGGAAAATCAGGTGTGGCTGTCGCTCCCTTCAGATTTTTAACGCCATTCTTCTCACTGTATTCTCGGCTGCTGCGCAACTCCCCCCATCCGGTTTTACAGTGAATGGTTAATTGAAAATTGTGAATTGTATTTCATTTAATAAGTTCAAGTTATTCAATTTACCATTCACCATTTACCATTAACTGTTTTTGATGTCGCTGCAGCCACACCTGAATTTCCTGGAGCGTGCTTTGTCAATGTATGAAATATTCAACCTGGATTGTTCACGAATCGAGATTGCTTCTGAGGGAAGAGGGCAAGGGATGAGGAATCCCCTTGAGGGCTGAGCGGGCATGGTCCCTCTTTAGAGGGGAGCGAAGCCCGAACGGGAGGGAGATTCCACGCTGGGGAATCGAGCGGGTGACGAATCCCTTGCCCTCTTCCCTCAGAACGTTTTTGGGGAGTACAAGCCACACCTAATTTTAATTAAGGGTTTGCAAAAAATAAAGGATGTTTTCATAATAAATATATGAAATACTTGAGTCATGGAAAATATAAATGCAACTTTTTCTAGATAGATTCAGTTAGGAACAATTAGAGAATGGATGATAAAGAATTGATTTTGTTGGTTCAACAGGGAGATGAAGAGGCTTTTGGAAAAATTATGCAGAATTATAAAAATAAGATCGTCAATTTTCTCTATAATTTGACTGGAGATTATGAAAAAGCAGTTGAAATATCTCAAGAAACATTTATAAGAGTTTATTTCAAAGCAAATAAATACAAACCTAAGGCTCCTTTTTCATCATGGATTTTCACTATTGCATCGAATTTGGCAAAAACAGAGTTAAAAAAGATGAATAAACAAAGGTATATTCCTATAGAAAATGTGTACAACCATAACCAGGAAGGATTATCAGAAAGAGATCATTTGGAAAAAAAGGAATTAGCAAAAAAAATAAAAAATGCGCTCAGCCGTCTTCATAGGAGATATAGAATTCCATTGATTCTTAAAGATATAGAGGGTTTTTCCCAGGAGGAAATTGCCGACATATTAAAAAAACCAGTTGGAACCATAAAAGCCCAGATAAGCAGAGGAAGAAAATATCTGAAGAAAGAATTAAAAAAAAATAAATATGAAATGGACCTTACAACAGAAGGTCAGGAGTTAGGAAATGAAAGAGCTTGATTTTTTAAAAAAAACTGAACGGGTGGAGGCTCCAGACGATTTTGATCAAAGAGTCATGGCCCTTATATCAAGGAGAAAGAATAAAAGAGAAAAAGTCCGCGTTTTTCGTCTCTCTTTAGCTGGGGCTGCTACCACCATTGGTGTTATTCTATTGGTTTTCAATCTTTTTTTCCTTAATAAAAACAAGAGTCCGGAATTTGCAGAAAAGGGACAAATCAATAGACAAGATCTAGAGAATTATTATGGATTTGGGTATGAAAATAGAATTCCCATTACTGAAGCTGTTGATTATTTTGGGGAAATCAGGGAGAGAATCAAACAGCCCCGGACTATTTACATACTAGAGCAGGTCTCAGACAACACCGATACTTTTATTAAATATTAGGAGGTCTGTTTAAATGAGCAGCCAATTGAAACAAATTTTAACTGGAATTTTTTTGGTCACCATTGTTTTGTTTTTCTCAGTCAATGCAAGCGGGGATATCAAAAAAAATGAGATAGATATCAAAGAAATTATAAAAAAGGTTTTTCCTTCTGTTGTGAAAGTGGAATCCATGAATGGAATGAGAAAAGTTGCAACAGGAGTGGTTATAGAAGAACAAGGTTATATCGTCACAACCGCGTTGGTTTCTCCGATCGGAACAGATATTTTTGTTAAAACATCAGACGGAGAAACATATAAAGCAGATTTTATTGGAATGGACCCCGTAACTCATTTAGCTCTGATTAAGGCTGAAAGCAGGAAGTGGAAATCCATAGAGTGGGGAGTAAAAGAAGATCTAGAGTCAGGTTCCTGGATTAGTGTGGTGTCTATATCTCCTGAAAATTCTCCGGCTGTAACCGAGGGAATCGTAAGTACTGTAGGACGGGATCAGTTACGGTTGAATGTGGTAGTTATGCCCGGATCAAGTGGAAGTCCTGTGTTGAATAATAGAGGCGAGATGGTTGGCCTCATTAGAGGAGTTTATTCAGGCCAAACAACATTTGATATGTATAAAGACGATGATATGGAAAGAAGTTTTAGGGGCGGCTCTCTCTCATTAAGCATCGTTGGGACTCCAGTTTCTGGATTGGCTGTGGCTATTCCAGTGGATGTGGTGAAAAAAGTAACCAGCGAGATCAAAGAGAAAGGAAAAGTTCAAAGAGGCTGGCTGGGAATATCCATCATAGAAAACCAGGTTGGTGAGGTGGAAGTTATAGATGTAGAAGAGGAAAGTCCAGCCAGGAAAGCAGGCTTAAAAAAAGGCGATATCATTATTGAGTTTAATGGCGAAGAGGTCACCGGCACTCGGATGCTTGCCCATGAAATCCGAATGCATAAACCTGGTGATAAAGTCAACATGACCATAAAAAGAGATCAAGAAACAAGTACTCTTAAGTTTGAACTGGGCGAATACTCAGAAAAGAGTATTATGGCTGAATTCAAGGAAAAATTTCCACTTTTGTTTTCGCCAGATAGATTTAAGCTGGAAAAAATCACCAAACCTGAAAAAGGGTCTTATTACATTATTGATAAAGAGAGAAATTATATTGGAGTTTATCTTGAGGAAATAAACAGAGACTTATCTGAATATTTTGGTGTGAGTGAAGGGACTGGTTTGCTGGTAACAAAAGTGGTAAAAGATGGACCTGCAGATAAAGCAGGATTAGAAGTCGGTGATGTCATAATCAAGGCTGATGGAAACAGAATAGAAACAAGGAAACAGATCGGGGAAATAATACAGAAGAAAAAGAAGAATGAGGCCATGAGTCTTGAAGTCCTTCGAAAGGGGAAAGTGAAAAAGATTGAAGTCATGGTAGAACAAGAGGAGAATCACTTTCCTTTTTTATCGTATTTTGAGAATTTTTCTGATTATTTGCATCAAAGATTAGAAAGTATCGGTGTATAAAAGTTTAGGCTTGCTTTTATGCTCCATTTTTTTTGGAGGCAGGGAGAATTCCTGCCTCCTTTTCTTCTAGGTTAT
Organism: Candidatus Aminicenantota bacterium; assembly: GCA_041686095.1. Taxonomy (GTDB): domain Bacteria; phylum Acidobacteriota; class Aminicenantia; order Aminicenantales; family Aminicenantaceae; genus WJMT01. The sequence continues at coordinate 4,231 of JAWLEN010000028.1, read as the reverse complement.
TCATAACAACTTCTAAAGAGTCTTCATTTAATCCCTAACCACTCATTCCAAAATTTTTTAAATGTTTTCTCAGTGAGGCGAGATTTATCATACCATCCTTTTTTCATTCTTTGCTGGCAGGCTTCGTAAAGTATGATACCTGCTGATACAGATAGATTAAGGCTCTGTACCATACCAAACATAGGGATTTGAATGAGATAATCAGAAAGTTTTAAAGCCTGATCTGAAACACCTTCTTTCTCATTGCCAAAAACCAGGGCAATCGGTTGGGTGTAATCAATAGAGTTGTAGGGAAGGGCGTCAGGGCCAAGATGAGTGGAAGCAATTTTATATTTTTTCTTTTTTAGAAAAAGAAAACATTCTTTAGTAGAGGAGAAGTGATTGAACTGAAGCCATTTTTCCGCTTTTGTGGAAATCGATTCATTTATGGGGAAGGGTTCTGGACTTGAATAGATGATATCTATATAAAGAATTCCTGCGGCATCACATGTCCTGGCCACAGCACTGGCATTATGTGTATTGGTAATATCTTCCAGTACAACTCTGAGGTCTGGCTGACGGCGTGATAATACATCGTCGATTCTTTTTTTTCTCTTTTTAGTGGGCATTTCAAATCACCATTATTTTAATTATCATAGCTACCCAAAAAAGAGTCACTCCTATAAAAGCTCTATATTCTTTGTTTTCGGAAAATAGACTCCATTTGAATTTCTTTTTATCCGGTGGCAGCTTTGCTTTTAAGCTGGGAATAAACAAAGGGACCTGCTTGAAGCTTTCATATTGTTTGGGAAATAATTTCTCCATTTTATGTTTCTCGATATTTATTATAACAGGATAAAAGACAAGAAAATAAAGACAAAAAATCCCTAAGACCAACCAGGAGCAAGAACCCGCTGTAACTCCAATTCCTATAATCAAATTGCCTAAATAAAGAGGATTTCTGGTGTATCTGTAGGGTCCAGAAACAGAAAGTTTTTCTTCTTTTTGGATATGGCCACAGGCCCATGTTCTTACAAAAAGGCCTAAAAGACATATCATAAATCCCAGGATTATGGATTTGAATGTTGGCCTGGCAAGTATTAATGCAGCAAGAGCTGCCAGGGATCCTACCCTAACTCTCCATTTGTAAATTATTTTTTTTAACATAGTATTTCATTGCATAGACGGGCCACTTCATCGGGCTTGATCTTTTTCATGCAGTCTAGTTTACTGCATTTATGTTTATAGCAGTAGCTACAAGTGATTTTGTGAAAAGCGACTTTATCTTTTTTGTTGAAAGGGCCGTTTCGATTTGGATTGGTTGGACCAAATAAACCTACAACGGGAATGGAAAGCGCACAAGCCGCTTGAAGAGGGAAAGAATCTCCACTGACCACGAGGATAGACTGTTGAATAAGGGCAAACACTTCTTTAATGGATAGAAAAGGCGTTATCTTTGCACTGGTTTTTTTACTGATTTCCCGGGCCATTTTTTTTTCTTCTTGATTTCCCCATAAGATTAAAGGTGTAATATGAGTAAGGTCTAATGATGTTATGAGTTTTACCCAACTGTCTGGAAACCATCTCTTTGTTTCCCAGGCTGCTCCTATGTTAAAAATGACCGCATCTTGATTTATATAGATTCCTTTATTTTTCAGCTTATCCAGAGTGGAATGGATTAGTTTATCAGGGATATGGAGAGGGAATTTCCATGTCGTTTCTTTGATTCCCAGCACAGAAAGCAGTTCCATATTTTTTTGGATGACATGTGTTTTTTCTGAAACCGGTTTTAGGTGATCTGTATAAAAAAGAGAAGCCAGGGGTTCCTTTAGATTTTTTCTGTGAAAACCGATCCTTTGTTTGGATTTTGATACATAGCTTATCAATCCTGATTTAATAAGCCCCTGAAAATCTATGGAGATACTTTTTTGATTTCTGATATTTGATTTCAGGTCATTAAATGAGGACCATAATTGGCGGCTTAACACAAATTTGTTTTTCAAGTCCACAGTGACTATTCTATCCAAACCCGGGACTAACTCTAAGATTTGTTTTGCTTTTTTTTCAACGACCCAAGATATAGTTTTTTGAGGAAAAGAACTCCTTAAAGCTGAATAGGCAGGGAGCGTATGAATCACATCTCCCAGAGAACTCAACTTAATAATAATGATATCATTATATCTTTTGTTATGATTATGTGTGGGCATTTTGTTTTTTATTGATTTCTAAAATTATTTCTGATGTGGATCTGACCTTTGGTCCTCCTACGATAGCCACCTTTCCTCCATAGCTATGAACTATATCCTTCTCTGGAACTGTTTCCTCAGTGTAATCAGATCCTTTAGCTTGGATATCTGGTTTGAGAGCGATAAGGATTTTTGAAACATCCTTCTCATTAAAAAGACATAGATAGTCCACAAAATCAAATGATGAAAGTATTTCAGCTCTCTGGTTTTGATTTAAAATAGGTCTTCCGCTCCCTTTAAGCTTTTTTACGGAAGAATCGCTGTTCAGAGCCACGACTAGCAAATCTCCTCTATTTTTGGCTCCCTTAAGATATCTAATGTGTCCCACATGAATGAGATCAAAACATCCATTGGCAAGGACAATGGTTTTTCCTGCTTTTTTGTGTTGTGAAACTATTTTTTTCAGTTTTTTTAAGGGAAATAATTTATTCAATTTTTTGAAACAATGGCCTCCTTAAGCTCTTTTCTGGAAACAACAGCAGTTCCTTTTTTCATGACAACAATACCCGCGGCATAATTGGCGATTTCTGCGGCTTCCCATGGTTTAGCTCCAGCACTGATGGCTAGAGTAAAAGCACTTATCACAGTATCTCCGGCCCCTGTGACATCTACAATTTCATCCGTTCCATAAATGTTGATTTTATAGGGTTTTGTTTTTTTTGAAAACAAGATCATTCCTTTAGAGCCTCTGGTCAAGAGGATTGACTCGCTTTCTGTTTTTTCTAAAAGACGGGTTCCGATAGTTTCTGGGGAGTTTATGTCATCATAAATTTTGAATCCCAAAGCTTTTTTGGCTTCATTTTCATTGGGAGTACTCACAGTTGTCTTTTTAAAATCAAGGAGTCTGAATCGAGAATCTAAAGTAACTGGGATCTGATTTTTTTTAAAATAGGGAATCATCTCATTATATATATTTTTTTTTACATTATAATAATTATAGTCAGAAATAAGAACAGCACAGACTTGATTTGCTAAATCTTTTAAGGCCTTGAGAAGTGAATTATTGATTTTTTGGGTATGAGGAACTTTACTTTCTTTGTCTATTCTTAGAATTTGTTGTTTTCTTGTGGATTCTTCACCTGCTAATATTCTTGTTTTGGAAGGTGTTTTATAATGAATGTCTTTTATTAAGTATTTTGAAGATAGGTCATAGCTTTTAATAATGTCCTGTATTTTTTTTCCAGTTTGGTTTTTTCCTAAGATTCCCACAGGAATGGGCTCTGCGCCAAGAGCTTTTAAGTTAAGGAGAGAATTTCCAGCCCCTCCCAGAGAAAACGTACTGTTTCTATAGGAAAGTATAAGAACAGGAGCTTCTCTTGAGATGCGATGAGTATGGCCGTATAAATATTCATCAAGAATATAATCCCCCCAAACAGCAATTTTTTTTCCTGTAAAATGGTTGATGATTTCTAATAAATTTTTCTTTTTTTTATCCAATGGTATCTAGCCCCGATTATTATCAGAATATAAGAAAAAAATCAAATGCTATATAACAAATGTAAGCATTTCCCAAACCATGATAGAGTTTATTTGAAAGATAAGGGGAAGGGAGAGGGCAAGGGACTCGTCACCCGCTCGATTCACCAGCGATGAATCTCTCTCCCGGTTCGGGCTTCGCTCTCCTCTAAAGAGGAACCATGCCCGCTCCGCCCTCACAGGGGATTCCTCATCCCTTACCCTCTCCCCTTAATAAACATTATACTTCACGTGTATCATGGTTTTAGAAATGTTTTCATAACAAATTATGCTTATGATTCTTATAAGAAATGTAGTTTTTTGACATTTTTATGTTAGGGTGGTATAATTAATCTTTAAATATTTGAAAATAAATAAATTAGCATTCCCCACATATTTCTTTTAAGATTTAATTATTAAAAAAAACACGAATAAAGTAAAAAGAGTATTTTGGAGAATTAGAGGATTTTTCCTGGATGGGCAGAACCAAAGACGCTCCTGAAGTTTAAATCACTTCCCTAAAAGGGCTTCAATGTGTGAAGCAACTGCTT
>JAWLEN010000132.1:0-5846 GCA_041686095.1 Candidatus Aminicenantota bacterium | reverse complement strand
GTTATAATCACATCCGTCCTGTATCTTCACCGGAGCTCTGGAACGAAATGGAGTGTATGGAGCCCGCTCATTATTCCCAAAATCCTCAATCACTTCTTGCTGCAGAAGGTCTTTTTCATTGTTTAAAAAGACCTTCCAGACTTTAGAGTTTTTCCGGAATCGAACCGGTTCTCTCTGAGCATAACATCCTGTGACTATGATCCGGGCTTTGGGATTCTGGCGGGAGACTTTCCTTATGAAATTCCTGGCATCCGCATCCGCCCTTTGAGTCAGGGTGCAGGTATTAACAATGACAATGTCGCTTTTATAAAAATCATTTTCTAAAACCAGGCCGTTTTGCTGAAATTGCCCGGCCCATTGAAAAGCTTCTGCTTGGTTTGTCCGGCAGCCAAAACTCTGTATGGAAAATGATCTCATATCCTCTCTTTTATTTTATCTGAAGCTTCTTTAACTTTCTCCTCCATCTGCTCTCTGTAAACAGCTATTTGCTCAGCAATGGATGGGTCTTTCAAACTCAAAATCTCTACAGCAAGCAAAGCCGCATTCACAGCTCCGGACTTTCCAATTCCCATACAGGCAACAGGAATGCCTCTCGGCATCTGGACTGTAGATAAAAGTGCATCTAAACCATTCAATCCAGCGCTTCCTACCGGCACTCCAATGACAGGTTTTTGGGTATGTGATGCCACCACACCCGCAAGATGAGCTGCTTTTCCTGCCACAGCAATGAAAATTTGGGCTCCCTGCCTCTCTAAATCTAAAACAAGATTTTTGGTTCTTTCAGGAGAACGGTGAGCTGAAGTCACTTCAACCTGAAAACTAACTCCAAATTCCTTGAATATATCCACAGCTCCTTTGGCAATATCAAAATCCGAATCACTTCCAATAAACAGAGCGATTTTCATTTTGGTTCCTCCTTTACAGTGCCGATATCCCTTCTGTAGTGAATGGCTTCAAAATAAACTTTGGCTGCAGTGCTGTAAATCTTTTCCATAGCTTCTTTTAAAGTTTTCCCGGTGCCGCACACATTGAGAACTCTTCCTCCATCTGTATAGTATTTCCCATCCTCGATTTTTGTTCCGGCATGGAAAATGGTGCATTCTTTTGAATCCTCTACCTCTTCCAATCCTTCGATCAGCTTTCCTTTTTCATATTTAGTGGGATAACCTCCGGAAGTCAATACCACACATCCGGATGCCTCCTTGCTCCATTTGATCTCATTTTCCAACACATTTTCTTCAATGACAGACATGAATACATCCACAATATCGCTTTTCATGCGCAGCATCTGAGGCTGCGTCTCAGGATCTCCGAACCGGCAGTTAAATTCAAGCACTTTGGGACCCTGCTCTGTGATCATCAGGCCTGCATACAGAACTCCTTTATATTTCCGTCCTTCTTCCAGCATCCGGGTCACTGTAGGGAACATAACAGTCTTGACTATTTCATTGAACAGCTCCCTATCAATAAATGGAGAGGGTGAAATAGCCCCCATTCCTCCTGTATTGGGTCCTCTGTCTCCGTCAAATACAGGTTTGTGATCCATGGTGGTGACAAAAGGAACTATCTTTACTCCGTCAGAAATGACAATAAATGAGGCTTCCTTGCCCCTGAGAAATTCTTCGATCAAAACCTTGTTCCCGGCTTCCCCGAATTTTTTATCCACCATAATTGTTTTGATGGCTTCTTCGGCTTTGACCTCATTACGGCAGATCATCACTCCTTTTCCGGCAGCCAGACCATCCGCTTTAATAACAACTGGGTAAGGAAATGTTCCCCCTGATATGATTCTTCTGGCTTCCTCAGCAGTGGATGCTACTTTATATCTTCCGGTTGGAATTTTATGCCTTTCCATGAACTGCTTGGCAAATATTTTGCTTTCCTCAATTTCAGCAGCGATCTTATAGGGTCCGAAAATTTTAAGCCCCTTTTGTTCGAACTCATCCACAATGCCCTGTGTCAAAGGCTCTTCCGGCCCAACCACGGTTAAGTCAATTTTTTCTTTAGAGGCAAATTCTTTGAGCCCTTTGATATCATTGGGAGAAATAGGTACATTCTCAGCGATATTTGCTGTTCCTGCATTTCCCGGAGCACAAAAAATCTTTTTAACTCTTGAGCTCTGTGATGTCTTCCAGGCAAGAGCGTGTTCTCTGCCTCCTGAGCCTACCACCAATACCTTCATTGTTTTCTCCTTTTTTACTGAAAAAATGTCAGCCTATTCTAGGACGGCTCACACCATTCACTACTCACCATTCACCATTCACTGTTTTATATATTTAGCAAAGGATTCAGCGAAATCCGGATAATGAAATATGCTGCTTAAAATTTTAGCAGCCAGCGGCACTGCTTTTTTAGGTTCCAGGCAGTATTTCATGCTTAAAAAGTTTTCCCTGTATTTTTTTACTTCTTCCTTTACATTTTTATTGTGAATCACCACATCTGAAATGTATCCTGACAATACATCAAAATCTTTTTCCTCCATACCAAACCGGGTCATTTCCTGGACTCCCATTCTTATGCCGCTGGGTTCCAGAAATGTCTCATCATCAGGCAGAGCCTGATAATTAACAATAATATTGTTTTCTTCAAGACGCCGGGCTATATCCACGCCGTTTCCGTATTTTTTTATTCTCATAAGCACCTGATGAGTTTCTGTAAATCCATCAGATTCATCACCTTCAACATCAATACCCTTGTCTTTAAGATAACGGGCAAAACTTTTGGCATTAGCCCGGACACTGCGCTGGTATTCTTCCTTAAACTCATTCATCTCATAAGCAGACATCAACAGCCCCACCAGAGTCCCCAGATGATGATTGCTGGTAGAACCCGGAAAAGCCCTTCCTTTGATGTCAATCCACAGCTTCCGCAGGGGAGAGCCTTTAGGAAAATTTCCTGCCACCAATCCTCTTTGGGGGCCGAAAAAGGTCTTATGGGTGCTGCCTGTCACCACATGGGCTCCCTCCTGGAAGGGCTTCTGGAAGGCTCCGTACAAGCCCAGCACATGAGCCATATCAAACATGATGACCGGTGGATTATCCCAGTCTTGGACCAGATTCGATACAAACTCAATGGGCTCAGGATAAATGAACATACTCTTTCCAAAGACCATCAGCTCAGGTTTGTTTTCCTGAAGTATATCTTTCAGCTTTTCTGTATCCGGCTTATAGGGACTATCTTTCTGCACAGGAAAATTAATCACATTTTCTTTTCCTGTCTCTGGATCCTCCTGCACATAATTAAAAAGAGCTCCATAAGGCTGTGAACTGAGATGGCCTCCCATATTCAATTCATTGTTCATCACCAGCTTCATTCTTCTTCGGGGCTGACCTTCCGGTCTCCCTCTGTTTAAAAAGCGCACCATGGCTTTGAACACCACTTCATTGGCCATTTGTCCACTGATAGGTCTCAACTCAACATTCTCGCAGTTAAAAAACTTTTTAAGCTCTTCAACAGCTGACTCTTCAACTTCTTTGATATCATCAATTCCCTGATAAAAATAGACTTCCTTTCCTTTTATGGTTTTATGCTCTGCGTAACGTCCTGAGAAATCGGATATCTCACACATTTTTACCAAAATGGATGGGGTTGATTCAGAAGGAATCAAATTAAAACATTCCCTCTGCCTCCACCTGTTGTTCAGTTCAGTCCTTTTTGATAATTGTTCTGCTTTTTCAAATAATGATGACATAGTATGTCTCCTTCATACTCATTTAAAATTAATTTCCTCTATCTCTGATATTTTATCAAGCCTTGTCTGATGACGGCCTCCTTCAAACTCTGTTTTAAGCCAAATTTCCACAATACCTAATGCTTTCTCTGATGAGAGCACTCTTCCTCCTAAGGTGAGACAGTTTGAATTGTTGTGCAGCCGGCTCATCTCCGCCATGAATTCATCACAACACAGGGTGGCTCTGATTCCCTTGAACTTATTGGCTGCCATAGACATGCCGATTCCCGTGCCGCAAATAAGCACTGCCCGGTCATACTTTTTAGCAGCAACCTGCTTGACGGCTTTTTCAGCAAAATCAGCATAATTAACACTCTGTTTTGAATAACATCCAAAATCTTTAATCCTGACTTCTTTTTCCTGCAAATACTTTATAACATCCTGTTTCAAATCATATCCGGCATGATCTGAGGCCAAAGCAATTTTCATTCAGCCCTCCCTTATCTAATTTAGAATTGAGATATTCTTATACATCTCATTGATAATAATGCTTATTAACTATTATATCAACAATTTGCTTTACAAAAAAGCAGTCATAAAGTTATCTTTTGATTATTCACGAGCCGAGGTGGCTATGAGCTTATCGAAATTTGGGTGTGGCTGAAGCGACTTTGAAGATTTAGCCTTCTGAGTGCATGAATAGGATCCTGGGATATTCACAAGCTGAGGTTGCGGCAGATGCGAGGCGCAGGGTGTGAAGCTGTGGTCCTTCACTGCGAATGCCCTGCAACGAAGCAGATGACGTAAGATCAGCTTGCCTGTAAGGTAAAATATGTATGCATATAAAATAAAAACAATCCAGGAATTAACGTAACAATCATGTTCTTGATGAGAAAAACATGAATAAGAGAGGTATACATGATAAATTTGTATGAAAATGCATACATATTTTATGAATGGCTCAGGATGTTTGATCCACGGATAGGGGGAGTTACGGAAACGCCGATAAAAACGAAGAAGAATGGCGTTAAAAATCTGAACGGAGCAAAAGCCATACCCAAATTTCACCCTATTTTATGAATAATCAAGAGATCATTTTTTTGGCTTTCTCCATCAACTCAAGGGCTTTTTGAACCACAGGGTCTTCCAGCCGATAAGCCTTATTCCCCTCCTCAATACTCCATATGGATGAAACCAGCTCTCTTTTGATCTCTCTTTTGATCTCAGATTCAGCTTCGGCAAAATCTTTTTCGTCATAAGAAAATTCAATGCTGTCCAGATATCCTTTAAAGTCCTGTAAATACTCTGAATTTATCACAGGGTCTTTACTGATTTCTAGCTGAACTGAATCAGCTGATTCTTCTTCTGAAGGAAGCCTGTATTTCTTTGACAGCTCCGTCTCTTTTTCAGTAAATTTTCGGGCGTAAGCAAAAAAAGTTCCCCTGGATAAAAGTATATAAGTCAATCTTTTAAAGCTAAGAGAGGCTTCATAATCCGGAGATATTCCACCCTGACCTAATACCTTTCTTCCTTGGTTTGTATAAGTAACTTCTCTCTCCTCAGGACTGACTTCTCTTCTGAGAATCCAATCCTCGAGATTGGTGTAGTCCCTCTGGATAGACCTTCCTGAAGGAGTGTAGTACCTTGCTGTGGTGAGAGCTAGGGCCGCTTCATTGGAAACAGGAAATATGGTCTGCACAAGCCCTTTTCCAAAAGAAGTCTCCCCCACAATCAAAGCGCGGTCATTATCCTGCAAGGCTCCGCTCACAATTTCCGGGGCACTGGCGCTTCCTCTATTTATTAAAACGACAACCGGAACGTCTTCAAACTGATCCGCCCTTGTTGCAATAAAAAGCTTGTTGTACTGTTTCTTCCTTCCTTTTATAGAGACAATAGTGGCTCCCTCTTGTAAAAATTCATCTGAAATTTCAAGAGACTGCACAAAAGTTCCTCCTGAATTATCTCTAAAATCAAGCACCAGGTTCTTCATGCCCCTCTGTAAAAGACTTTCCATTTTTTGTTCAAATTCCTGAGTGGTGGTGGTGGAAAAATTTCTAATGTATATGTAGCCGGTTTCTTTGGTGAGCATAAAATCATACGGAACACTGTGTAAAGGGATCTCCTCTCTGACAATGGTAAACTGAAGGGGCTCTTCAAGACCTTCCCTTATAATGGT
>JAWLEN010000027.1:18153-26165 GCA_041686095.1 Candidatus Aminicenantota bacterium | reverse complement strand
GGGAGAGAGATTCCTCGCTGGGGAATCGAGCGGGTGACGAATCCCTTGCCCTTCCCCTTATATGTCAAATAAACTCTATCCCGGTCTTAGAAATGATGGCCTCCGAGTTTTATGATTTGCCTAAAAAATAACAAACTCTTATAATAATGAAAATTTTTATTTTAAGACAGCACACAATAGGAAATAAAATGAAAGCCATTGATGTCAAGAATATAACCAAACAATACGGGGATTTTTTTGCTGTAAAGGATTTATCTTTTGATGTTCCCTCAGGCAGTGTTTATGGACTTCTCGGGCCCAATGGAGCCGGAAAAACCACCACCATACGAATGATCATGAATGTTATCATCCCTGATAAAGGCAGCATCCGTGTTCTCGGGGAGAAAATGAGCGAAAAGATGAAAAGGAGAATAGGATATCTTCCTGAAGAAAGGGGCCTTTATCCCAAGATGAAAGTGGGCGAACTGCTTGTTTTTCTGGCCCAGCTGAAAGATTTTAGGGGAAACCAAGCCAAAGATGCCATTGACAAATGGCTCAAAAGATTTTCCCTTTTAGAATGGAGGGATAAAAAAGTCGAAGAGTTATCCAGGGGCATGCAGCAGAAAGTTCAGTTTATTGCCACCGTGCTCCATAAACCTGAACTCATAATCCTGGATGAACCTTTCAGCGGTCTTGATCCGGTTAATACAAAACTGCTCAAAGATATTATGCTGGAGATGAGGGATGAGGGAGTGACCATTATTTTTTCCACTCACCGAATGGAACAGGTTGAAATGATCTGCGATAACATTTGCCTTATCAACAAGGCTCAAAGTGTTTTAAAGGGAAATCTTGATGAAATCAAGAAGGAATATGGAAAAAATATGGTTATTCTGGAATATGATGGAAATGCCCGAAAGATCAGAGATTATCCAGATATAGAGAAGCTCGATGATTATGGGAAATACATGGAAATCAAGTTAAAAGATGGAGCAGATCCCCAGAAACTGCTGTCTTCATTGGCTGGAAAGGTCAAGATTGACCGGTTTGAGATCAAGGAGCCTACTTTGAATGCGATTTTTATCGATAAAGTGGGGGAGAAAAATGAATAAGATATTCGCAGTCCTCAAGAGAGAATACATTCAGATAGTAAGGACCAAAGCCTTTATACTGGCAACCATCCTGGGTCCTGTGATCATCGCTGCTTTTATTTTTGTCCCGATTTTGGTTTCTGTGATATCTGTAGGAGACCAAGAGCGGATTGGGGTGATCGATGTAAGCCAGGAGGTTTATCAGGAACTTGAAGAAAAGCTGGATTTTAAGTTGAGAGATGGAAGAAGGAGATATATCCTTGAAGAATATAAAGTAACGGATGACCCTGAACAGCTCAAAGAGGGTTTGAACCAAAAAGTATTGGCTGGAGACCTTTCAGCCTATATGTATATTCCTGAAAATATCATAGAGGGAGGGACTGTGGAATTTGCTGCTGAGAACGTATCTGATTTTGAGAAGGTCAGCAGCATCAGCAAAGTGCTGAACACAGTGATTGTGGAGAAGAGACTTAAAGAAGCGGGTCTGGACCCAGGGAAGGTTTCCAAATACATGGAACAGGTCGACTTCAAGACCCAAAAAGTCACTAAAAAAGGGGTGGAAGAAGACACCGGCGGTACCTTTATCATTTCCTATATTCTGGTCCTTATTCTTTATATGACTCTGATTTTTTACGGACAGATCGTGCTCAGAGGAGTGATTGAAGAGAAAACTTCCCGGGTGGTTGAGATCGTTCTGTCCTCATTGAGGCCGTTTCAGCTGATGGCCGGGAAGATATTGGGAATCGCGGCTGTGGGCCTGACCCAGTATCTGATTTGGGCGGTGTTCGGAATAGCCCTTTCCTCTTACGGCAGCTCCCTGGTTTCAGGTTTTTTTCCTCAAGCATCAGGATTTAAAATTCCTTCCATTCCCGCTTATGTGTTTGTCTATTTCGTGGTCTTTTTCATCCTGGGTTATTTCTTGTTTTCGACCCTTTATGCAGCCATCGGCTCCACAGTGAACTCAGAAAAAGAAGCCCAGCAGTTGGGAACGCCTTTGACCATGATGCTGGTGATCCCTATTCTGCTGATGATGTTTGTGATGCGCTCGCCTGAAAGCACTCTCTCAGTGGTTTTATCCTTAATCCCATTTTTTTCACCGATTTTAATGCTTCTTCGGATCTGTATTCTTCTCCCTCCTTTTATCCAGATATTTGGTTCCATTCTGCTTTTGATCCTCACCACCATCGCCATGGTCTGGTTGGCGGGCAAGATATACCGAGTCGGGCTCTTGATGTATGGAAAGCGCCCCAGTTTGCCTGAGATCATCAAATGGGTCAGGTATAAGTAAATTCCCCTTGGAAGCATTTCCAATTCCATGAGAGTTTATTAGATTACTAAGGGAGAGGGCAAGGAATTCGTCACCCGCTCGATTTCCCAGCGAGAAATCTCTCTCCCGTTCGGGCTTCGCTCCCCTCTAAAGAGGAACCATGCCCGCTCAGCCCTCAAGGGGATTCCTCATCCCTATACCCTCTTCCCTTAGTAAACAATATAAATTATGTTTATCAATGAACTGGAAATGCTTGAATTCCTCTTTCTGGATTTGACATAAACTCAAGAATTACGCTATAATTGTAATTGTTTATAAATTATATAGAAATAATAGGATAAAATAAATTTTTTAATAGTAAAGGGAGGCCTTAATTCATGTCAGGTATAAAGGCTGATTCAAAAAAATTAAATTCCCGAAAAAAGATTTCTGTTGAGCGCATTGACCTGCCCATAACAGGGATGAGCTGCGCAGCCTGTGCTTCAAGAGTGGAAAAAAGTATTTCTCAGGTAAAAGGTGTTTCCAAAGTCAATGTCAATTTTGCCAATTCAAAAGCTTATGTGGAGTACGTGCCGTCTGAAACGGATAAGAAGAATATAAAAAGTGCTGTGAAAAAAGCAGGCTATGGAGTCAGGGATGAATCAGAGGAGAGCCAGAAGAACCCTATTCAAGAAGAACATATTAAAAAACTCAACAGATTAAAAGTCAGGCTCACAGCAGGAATATTTTTAGCCCTTATCATATTTTTAGGAAGTTCCCCCCAATGGTTTTCCTGGTTTCCTTCTTTTATGAACAATTATTTTGTCCTTTGGGCTCTTGCCACACCTGTTCAATTCTGGATTGGATGGCCCTTTTATCAGGGGACATGGAATGCCTTAAAGCATAAAAGTGCAGATATGAACACGCTGATAGCCGTGGGGTCCTCTGCCGCTTATTTATACAGTGCAGCTGCGGTGCTTTTCCCTTCATTTTTTGTTTCAGGCGGTATCCAGCCCCATGTTTACTTTGAAACATCTTCTATGATTATTGTGATCATCATTTTAGGAAGAATGCTGGAAGCCCGAGCCAAAAAACGCACTTCAGAAGCAGTGCGGAAGCTGATGGACCTCAGGCCCAAAAAAGCCAGAGTGATTCGAGAAGGGACCTTGTTGAATATTCCAGTGGATCAGGTGAGGGAAGGAGACGAAATTCAAATCCGGCCCGGAGAAAGGATCCCAGTGGATGGAGTGGTTGTTCAAGGCGCTTCCTCAGTGGATGAATCCATGATCACTGGGGAGAGCATGCCGGTCCTCAAAAAAGAGGGAGATGAGGTCATAGGAGCCACCATGAACAAGACCGGAAGTTTCCGGTTTAAGGCTACCAAAGTGGGCAAACACACAGCCTTAGCTCAAATCATCAAAATGGTGGAGCAGGCTCAGGGATCCAAGGCCCCTATCCAGAGACTGGCTGATGTTGTGGCTGGATATTTTGTCACCATCGTGATATTCATAGCGATTTTAACTTTTGTGGTGTGGTCTGTATTCGGACCCAAGCCAGCACTGACTTTAGCGGTCTTGAATTTTGTAGCTGTGATGATCATTGCCTGTCCCTGCGCCATGGGCTTGGCCACTCCCACAGCCATTATGGTGGGCACAGGAAAAGGAGCGGAAAACGGTATTTTAATCAAAGGCGGGGAGACTCTGGAAACAGCTTATAAAATCAACACCCTTATTTTTGATAAAACCGGAACTCTTACCAAAGGCAAGCCCGAGGTTACAGATGCGGTCCCGGTCAGTCATTATTCTTTAGAAAGGCTTTTGTTTTATGCAGCCAGTGCAGAGCTGAATTCTGAGCATCCTTTAGGAGAGGCCTTAATAAAGGAGGCTGGAAAAAAGAAAATTTCACTTCGCCATCCGGATAAATTCCAAGCCTATGAAGCTATGGGAGTTGAAGCTGAAGTTGAAAGAAAGAAAGTTCTTTTAGGGACACAAAAATTTATGAAAAAAAGAAAGATTTCTCTTGGAAAACTGGCGGATGAGGCGAGGGACATGGCTTTTCAGGGAAAAACTTTGATATTTGCAGCTGTGGATGGCAGGGCAGCCGGGCTCATAGGTGTGGCTGACTCCCTTAAAGAGAATGCAGAGGAAACGGTAAGAAAATTACAAAAGATGGGAATAGAAGTGGTTATGCTGACAGGAGACAACCAAAAGACAGCCGAAGCCGTAGCCCGTAAAGCAGGAATTAAAAAGGTCATATCTGAAGTTATGCCCGGGGATAAAGTCGAGGCTGTTAAAAAATATCAAAAACAAGGCAAAAAAGTGGCTATGGTGGGGGATGGGATTAATGATGCGCCCGCTTTGGCTCAGGCAGATATAGGAATTGCCATTGGCTCCGGGACGGATGTGGCCAAAGAAGCATCAGATATCACCCTTATAAAAGGAGATTTGAAAGGAGTTGTCACGGCTGTTGAACTCAGCCGAAAGACCATAAAAACCATAAAGCAGAATCTTTTTTGGGCTTTTTTCTATAATTCAGTAGGAATTCCTATTGCTGCCGGAGTGCTTTATCCGTTTTTTGGAATTTTACTCAATCCCATTATAGCAGCGGCAGCCATGGCTTTTAGCTCTGTTTCTGTGGTTTTAAATTCCTTGCGATTAAAAACCACCCCACTTTAAATACAGTAAATACAGTACCGCCATACCCATTCACCTTATTTTTTTTGTTTTTATGATATAATGTTCCAGGCAAAATAAGATAAAAGGTTTGATATTTGGGATAAGATAAAAGGAAATTCTGATGTTCAGGTCAAAGAAGAAAAGTGAAAAAAGTCAAAGTCAAGATTACGAAGTTTCTGAGAAGTCAAAATATGATTCAGACCATTCTATTGTGGCAGAGCTGAAGGGAGCTTCAAAAAGATACAAAACAGGAAACCGGGAGATCGTGGCTCTTCATCCAACCAATCTTGTTCTTCGAAAAAATGAACTTCTTCTGATCATAGGACCTTCAGGCTCAGGAAAGACCACCTTGTTGTCGCTTTTGGGGTGTGTGCTCTATCCAACCGAAGGATGTGTGTGCATAAAAGGAACCACCACCAAGGATCTCAACGAAAAAGAACGGGCCAGACTCCGAAGAGAGGAAATCGGGTTTGTGTTTCAAAATTTCAATCTGATCTCTCCCCTGAGTTCAGAAGAAAACATCATGGTTCCTCTTTTGCTCAATAAAAACAATCAAAGTGAGACCAGAAAAAAAGTAAATCAAGCTCTTTCCATGGTCAATCTTCAGGATCGAAAAAAGTCTCTCCCCAAGCAGTTATCCGGAGGAGAAAAACAGAGAGTGGCCATTGCCAGAGCACTGGTGTCTGATCCTTCCATTATACTCTGTGATGAGCCCACAGCTTCACTGGATGAGGAAGCCATGACTGGTGTTTTAAAACAGCTCCGTTACTTAGCTGATTCAGGGAAAGCTCTGGCTTTAGTGACACATGATCCCCGTTTAAAAAGTTATGCGGATAAAATACTCAGTCTGCAAAATGGCAGGGTCTTAGAAGATGAAAGGTAGGGCTAGCATCATGCATGAAAACCATAAAAACAGTCGTATTTCACAATCAATATGGGTTGTGTTTTCGATAATAGTTGGGATCATGATCTCATCTTCCTGCAGCCAGCAAGAGCCTCTGCCTGAAGAAAGGGACAGGGCGCTCGATTATGAGCTAGAACAAGTGGTGGGCATTGGAAGGATTGAACCTCAATTAAGAATTTTAGATTTGACCTCCGAGGTGTCTGGAATTATCAAAGAAATCAATTTCAGCTCTGGAGATTCGGTCAAAAAAGGACAAACCATTCTCTCTTTAGTCAGCAGTGTAGAACAAATAAAAGCGGAGCAGAAAAAAGCACAGATTCAAACTCAAAAATCCAGGATCCTAGCTGCTGAGGCAGCTTTATCTACAGTGAAGATTCGAACCGAAAACGCCAGAGTGAATTTCATGAGGGCTAAATCACTTTATGAAAAAAATGCTGAGACAAAAAATTATTTTGATAAAGCCAAAACAGAATATGATGCTCTTCTTGAAGAAACAAAACGCCTGGAAGCAGAGCTGGTGGCAGCCAAAGACCTTCTCAACCAGGAAAGAGTCGGTCTGAAGCTGGCTCAAAAAGAGCTCAGCCGCAAATCTATAAAAGCCCTCACGAACGGGCAGATTCTGTCTATGGATATTACCGTAGGCTCGTTCCTCTCGTCAGGAAGAGCTTTTGGAACTTTTGCCCCCCAGAGCCCATTGATAGCCCGGTGTGAAATAGATGAGCTTTTCGCAGACCAGATAAAGGTCGGACAGGAAGCTCACATCCGAAAACAAGGGGAGACCAAAGTACTGGCTGAAGGAAAAGTTTCGTTTGTCGGTCCCTATTTAAGGAGAAAGTCCATTTTTTCAGATGAAGTGGATGAGCTGGTGGACCGGAGAGTCAGAGAAGTGGAGATCAGTCTAGAAGAGGGGGCTGACCTTCTTATCGGAAGCCGGATTGAATGTGTGATCGAGCTCAAGGAATAAAAAAATAAAGGAATTCTCGACATGATTCGTTTCGCTCTAAGATTTATCAGCTTTGACAAACCAAAGTCATTGGGAGTCGTGCTGGGGATCATCATCTCTGTTTTTCTAGTGGTTCAGCAAACAGGAATCTTTCTCTTTTTAACAGGAGCCATGTCTGCATTGGTGGACAACACAGACGCAGACTTATGGGTGGTGGACAGTAAGACCACAGATGTCAATTCAATGGGACATATTGACATGAGAATCGGCCGGCAGATCGAGTCCATTCCCGGAGTTCAAAAAGCTTTTCCCTTGGTGATATCCGGTGGCACAGCCCGATTCACGGGAGGAAAATCATCCCCGGTCCAGCTGATCGGGGTCCAGCCTCCTGGATTCAAAGGAGGTCCTTGGAATATCATTTCAGGAAAACGCACTGACCTTTTAGAAAAAGGATCGGTGGCTGTGGATGTGTATGAAAGCGAAACTTTAAACAACGCCACCATCGGTACGGATTTTGAAATCAACGGAAATCGGGTGTTTGTTTCAGTTTTAACCAAAGGCGCAAGAGGATTTGGCTCTACTTTTATTTTCACCACTCTTTCCAGAGCCCGATCTCTTGGGCAGGTTCCTGAAAACAAAGCCAGTGCCTTTCTTATTGATATTGATCCTGAAGTGGCGCCAGAGTTGGTCAGGGACCGGATCAATGATAGTATATTTTCAGTAAGAGCATGGACCAAACAGGGATTTTCCCGGTCAACAGTTATGACCATTCTATCAACCTCTGGCATTGCTTTTTCCATAGGAACGCTGATTCTGTTTGCAGCCATTTCCGGGATAGTGATCATCGGCCTCACCATGTATTCTGCGGCTGTGGATCGGCTCAGAGACTACGGAACCCTTAAAGCCATAGGAGCGGGAAACTCTTATATCCGGAATCTGATTCTCACTCAAGCCTTATTCTTTGCTTTGGTGGGTTATGGAATCGCTATTGTTTTCATCCAGGGATTCAAGCGGGGAATCGCCAATTCCGGTATTTTGTTTGAGTTCAGTTTGGGTCTTAAAATCGCCTTTATCTTTATCACTATTTTGATATCCATCGGCGGTGCTGCCTTTGCCATGAGGAGAATATCCAAGGTCGAGCCAGCCAGCGTTTTCAGAACTTAAGAAAATACAG
>JAWLEN010000027.1:0-18053 GCA_041686095.1 Candidatus Aminicenantota bacterium | reverse complement strand
AGAAAATACAGTACCGTCATACCTATTTACCTAATTTTTCATGAGACTCATAAGTGGTTAGAGTTTAATTTTCAGCTTGACCTCATCCCTCATATTTGGTTAAATTTCATTTGATATGGCTGTAGAAGAAAAAGAAATCCTTTTATGCTGGAAAGAAATCTCTGCCTATTTAGGCTGTGAGATAAGAACCTGTCAAAGATGGGAAAAAGAAGCTGGACTGCCGGTACACAGAATTTTAGATTCCCCTAAATCCAGGGTTTTTGCCTACAAACAAGAACTTGACGAATGGATTAAAGAGAAAACTAAAAGCCCCCGCAAAAACAAATGGAAATACGTTTATTTTTCATTCCCCCTGGCAGCGTTGGTTTTAATATACTTTGTGTTTCTTATGCCTTTGAGAGTCCCTCAACCTCATGACTTTAGAATTGAGGATTCTAGTTTGGTCATTTTGGATAAAAACAACCATAAGCTCTGGAGTTATGACACGGGAATCAGAGGCTTACAGGATGAAGAGTTTTACCGAAATCATTTTCAAGTAAGAAGGCTTGCCGATGCAGGATTAACAATTGATTTGCCTCTTATTGTAATTAAAAACATTGATCATGATCTCCGTAAAGAAGTCTTATTTGCTCAAATACCTATTGATACCAGTTATAGTCAATGCAAACTTTTTTGCTTCAGCAGTAAAGGACAAAAAAGATGGACTTTTGAACCTGGAAAAGAAATGACTTTTGGTGAAAAGAATTATTCAGCTAGATACGGATTAAAAGGATTTACTGTTGCAGACCTTCAAGAGGAAAAAGCTTCTGAAATTATAGCTGTTTCTTATCATCGGGGCATGTTTCCCACCCAGTTTGCTGTTCTTAATAGCAAGGGAGAACTCCTGAGAGATTATTGGAATTCAGGGAGAATTTATGATTTTTCTTTCTATGACCTGGATGATAACGGGGAAAAAGAAATCATATTAGCTGGCTGTAACAATGAGTATGATAAAGGATGTCTTATTGTTTTAGAACCTGATTTTAAAAGCGGAGGTTCTCCTCAAACAGGTTATTACAAATCACCGGAACTCAATCAAGGCGTTGAAAAACATTATCTTTTGTTTCCGAATACCTTAGCAGATAAAAGAAATGAATACAAACGCGGCAACATAATGAGAATCCATTTGATAGATGATAAAATCATTTCAGCTGAAACAAAATCAGGCATTTATTTTGAGTTTGATTTCAATATGGAACTGAAAGAGATCCGGTTTGCGGACAGGTATGAGGATTTGCACAATGAGGCCTACGAAGAGGGGATCACTCAAAAAAGATTCAGCCCCAAAATCATGGCGGAGCTGAAATCAGAACTCATGCCAGAAGTCCTTTATTTCACAGGAAAAAACTGGATCAACCGTCCTTTGATGGCCAAAAACCCATTCCCCAATAAAAAGAAGTGAAACAACAGATCCAATCCATCCCCGTACTTGCTTATTTATTTAACATTTATTAATACCAATCAGAAACAGACCTATCCTGCTTTTTGGGTTTTTTGAATATTAATGATTGATATTTTCATTGTTTTTCTATAAATTTGATTTTTATTGAAACTTTCATCGAGAAATGCAGTTTAAACTTTTTGCCGCATTAATTGACAAACAATTTTATACCAAAAATCTGAAGGAGGTTTTTATGAAAAGTTTTTTTAAGATAATCCCTTTAGTATGTTTATTTTTCATGATCCCAATCACTCTTCAAGCTGAAAATCCTTCCCAAGGCTACCATGACTATGATGCTCTCACCTCGGCTCTCAAAAAAATCGCTTCTCAATATCCGGATATCACAAAGCTCGAATCCATTGGAACCACCTTAGACGGAAACAATATATGGATGATCCGGATTTCAGGCACCAATGGTCCATCCCCTCTTGAAAAACAGGCTCTTTTGATCTGCGGGAACCTGGAAGCTGATCATGTGATAGGCAGTGAAGTGGCGCTTGGAATCGCCCAGTACCTCGCCAAAAACTACACTGAAGACGGCAAGGTCAAAAAAGTCCTTGACCAGCGCACATTCTACATCATACCGCGACTCAATCCGGATGGAGCGGAACAATTCTTCAAACAGGTTCTCCATGAAAGAAGCGTTAATTTAAAGCCCCGCGACCAAGACTTTGACTGGCTTAAGGACGAGGATCCCCCTGAAGATTTAAACAAGGACGGCTTCATAACCATGATGAGGGTCAAAGACAAAGAAGGCACCTGGGTCATAGATGAAAAAGATCCCAGGCTTATGAAGAAGAAAGAGGATGACACTCCTCTGGACAAGCTCTATAAACTCTATCCTGAAGGGATTGATAATGACGGCGACGGCAGCTACAATGAAGACGGACTGGGAGGTTTTAACATCAACCGTAATTTCCCTCATAATTTTGGCTACAATGTCAAAGGATTGGGAGTTTATCCAGCCTCAGAAAAGGAAACTCAATCCATGATCGACTTTATGACCCGGTATGTCCCTGAGCTCAAGACCCAGCCCCGCAAGAATATATGCGGCGTTCTGATTTTTTCCAAATATGACAACCTCGCCTCTGACCCGGGAATCGAATGCGGAACTCCCACTTTTCCTCAGCCGCCTCAGGATATCCAGGAAGCCGGAGCCAGACCGATGTTTATGTTTTTCGGAAGGAGAATGGGAGATGAAGAGGAGCAGCGTCCTCCAGCCAGAGATCCCCAGCCCAAAAAGACATCCTCTGCCGACGAACATCTGTTTAAAAACGTAAGCGAAAAATACAAGGAAATAACCGGAATCAAAAGTGCCCATTCAGAAAAGCCTGTCGGTTCTATGCTGGAATGGGCTTATTTTCAGTTTGGAGTCCCTGCCTTTTCCGCAAATTTGTGGTCGCTGAGAGAAGAGGAAAAAAAGCCAGCCGCCAAAAGACCGGGCGTCCCATCCGCCCAACCCCAAGCTCAAGCCCAGCAGGCTGGGGCTTCTGACCGAAGAGCCATGTTCATGCAGATGATGGGCCGTGCCGGAGGATCCACTCCAGGAGATGCATCAAAATCCGCTGATACAGACACTTATAAAAAGTGGCTGGACTGGATCGATAAAAACAACAACGGAGAGGGATTTGTGGGATGGACTTCCTTTGAACATCCTCAGTTAGGTGAAGTGGAGATCGGGGGATTTGTGCCTTATCTGAGGGTTAATCCTCCGGCAGAAAAAATTCCTGATCTCACCCAGTCCCATTCTGAGTTCGCTCTCTTCCTGGCTTCTCAATTTGCGGACATTAAAATGGATAAGCCTCAGGTCAAAAAGCTCTCATCAGGCCTTTTTGAGCTGACTGTAAAGCTTCACAACAAAGGCAAATTTCCTTATGCCACAGCCATGGGGCAGAGAACACGGAATATCAATCCTATAATAATAAGGCTGGATTTTGAAGATGATGATAACATGACACTATTTGGAGGAACCAAAAGAGTTGACACAGCCAATATGGAACCAGGCGGAGAAAAAGAGATCAGATGGCTCATTCTTTCGCCTTCTGGGAAAAAGGTGAACATTCGCCTGTGGGCTAGAAACGGCGGCGGAGAAACCGAACAATCAGTTGTTTTAAGGTAATAACGGAGGACAAAAATGAGAAATAGAAAAAATAAATCAATCTCAAATAAAAAAATGATCTTTGGAGTTTCTCTTATTCTGGTGTTAGCGGCTGCCTCAACCCTCGCCTTAGCCCAGGAATATTTACCCCGGACATGGGACACTCGAAAGGTCCAACTTTCATTCAACCAGTATTATGACTGGGACCAGGTAGGAGAAGCACTGAAAAAGCTGGAAAAAGCTTATCCCAAGTTCCTGACTCTCCGGTCCATAGGAAAATCTTACCAAGGCAGCGAACTCTGGTATATGACTATTAACAATCCGGATACTGGTGATGAGATGGATAAATGCGCCATGTACATTGATGCCAATATCCATGGAAACGAAGTCCAGGGCGGTGAGGTCGGGATATACACCATCTGGTATCTCATGGAGAACTACCCTTACAATGATTATGTGCGTGAGCTGGTGGATCAAAGGGTATTCTATATTTTCCCGTCAGTGAATCCGGACGGCAGAGACCGCTGGCTTCATGAAGGAGGTTCAGCCCGCTCAGGACAGGCTCCTGTGGATGACGATAACGACGGACTCTATGATGAAGACCCTCCGGAAGATTTGGACGGCGACGGAGAAGTGGGTTCCATGTTCATCAAAGTGGAACCCGGTCAGGGCGATTACCGGATGAACGATAAAGGAGACCGGCTGGTCCGAGTGGAAAAGAATGTGGAAGGAAAACCAGATGAATTAGGAGATTACAAATATATAGGGAGCGAAGGCATAGACAATGACGGAGACGGACGCTACAATGAAGACACAGGCGGAGGCTATGACCCCAATAGAGACTGGGGTTCTTATTGGCAGCCTTCTTACATCCAGAGAGGGGCGGGAGCCTATCCCTTTTACTGGAAGGAATCCAAATTAATCCGGGATTTTCTCTATGACCATCCCAATATTGCCGGTGTGCAGGCGTTTCATAATTCAGGCGGCATGATCCTTCGGGTGCCCGGAGCGCAGCTCCACGGCGAAGTTCCCAGAAGCGACATGGCTGTGTATGATGAAATAGGAGAAAAGGGCGAGAAAATCATTGAAGGATATGATTACTATATCATCTGGAAAGACCTGTACACTGTATGGGGAGGATTCATTGACTTTACCTATGACATGCTGGGGATTTTTTCTTTTTCCAACGAACTCTGGACATCCAGAGCTGATTTAGACGGGGACGGCGAAATATCCGAAGAAGAGGAGGAATTTTTTAACCGTTATATTGACATGGGGAACACAGAAATTGCCATGCATGAAATAGACCATCCGGAATTGGGCAAAGTCATTATTGACCGGGACATCACCAAGCTGAGCGGCCGGGTACCTCCTTCATGGCTTCTGGAAGAGCTGTGCCACAGGAATATGGCGTTCTGCCTTCTTCATGCTTATGAGATGCCGCTTCCTAAAATCAAAAAAGCATCAGCAGAGAAAATCAATCAAGACCTTTATAAAGTGACAGTCTCTCTATACAATGAGCGGCTTATGCCCACTCTGTCATCCCAAGCCGTGCAGAATCAGGTGCAGAGACCGGATGTGCTGTCCCTTAAAGGAGATGTTGAAGTTCTGGCTGCCGGACAGACCCAGGGAACAGGCCTTCCCGCCGGAATCCCAAGGAGGTATTTGAGATATTTCCGGGGGATGGGTGCTGGAGGCTCTGATGTGAACCTGATCGACCAGAAAGATCCCAGTCAGTTAAAGCTCACCAGTGGAATCCCGGGAAGAACCGAAGTGGAATATCAATTTTTGGTCAAAGGAAAAGGAAAAATCACCGTTGAACTGGACTGCCTCAAAGGCGGAACCCATACCAAAAATCTGGAACTGAAATAAACAAAGTAATTTCTTTAATATGAATGACTTTTAGTGTGTTTTCCACAGGGTTAGGTCCCTATTTTCCCTGAACCTATATATTTTTATACTAAAAAAAGCCCAAAATTTTTTCTAAACATAAGTGAACCTTTTTTCTTTGCTTTGCGTAGAAACAGGTGATAGAGACAAATGGATAATAAAATTCTTAACTTATTGAGGTGAGACAATGAGAAATAAAGCTCATATAGGACCGGGCATGCTCGTGGAAGCTGATGGTGAAGACAGTAAGGTCCTGATCTGGCTGGAATAGGATTATTCAAGTCGAAAAAGAATGAAGTACTGTCAGAAAAATAAAAGTGATAGGCGATAAGCGATAATCAAATGCAGGGTCAAACCGTTTCAGCAGAAGCAGCCAATATAAAGGTCCTTGCTGAAAGAGCCAAAAACGGAGATAGGGAGGCTTTTATGGCCATAACCAGTCAGTACCAGAAAAATATTTTTCAGCTGGCCTATTCTTTTTTTCAAAACAGAGAGGATGCATTGGATATTGTTCAGGAGACTTTTTTAAGGATATATCAAAAAATACATCATTACGAGGAAGGCAAGAGCTTTAAAAACTGGGTTCTTCAGATCGCCAAAAATCTCTGCATTGACCGCTACAGAAAAAACCATAAAAAGCATGATCAAAAAGCATTGGGGGGAGATGAAATAGAAGAAATCCATCTAACAGATGAAAAAGGAACAGAGAGAAACTCAGATTCAGATATAAAGAGAATCGTTGTTAAGTGCCTGAAACAACTTCCTGAAAGACAGCGCATGATATTTGTGATGAAGCACTACAATGAGCTCAAATACAAGGATATCGCAGAAACTCTGGGTATTGCCGTAGGCACGGTCAAATCACTCAATTTTAAGG
Organism: Candidatus Aminicenantota bacterium; assembly: GCA_041686095.1. GTDB lineage: Bacteria > Acidobacteriota > Aminicenantia > Aminicenantales > Aminicenantaceae > WJMT01. The sequence continues at coordinate 11,708 of JAWLEN010000027.1, read as the reverse complement.
CGGTCAATAAATTAAGAAATTTAATGAACCCATATTTAGGGAGGCCCTTATGAAGGACTGCAAAAACATAAAAAAAGATTTAGTAGCCTATATTTATAATGAAATAGATGAGCAAAAGAAATCTCTAATCCAGAAACATCTGAACTCTTGTCCTGAATGCCAAAAAGAGTATAAGGAGTTGAAAGAGGTTCTTCTCTGCGCAGACACTTATAAAAAAGACATCAATGAAGCTGTGGAATCTGTGGACTGGGAGGCGCTTCCTTCTCAAATCGCGGATCAAGTTATTCCCAAAAACCAAACCCAAAAGCAGTCCACAGAAAACAAATTCAAAAAGCTTTTAAACTCCATTTTCACAATAAGACTCGCTCCAGTCTACGCCGCTCTTTTAGCCGGAATCATTATAGGCGGGGTTTTGACTTTTATGATTCTCCGGCCAGGCAGAGCCCCGGAAGGCACGGCTCCCACTCAATTTATGGTTTCAAGAGATTTTATTGAGACCATGGATGTGGAGATGGCGCGCCGCGAGACACTGGATTATCTGGAGCAGAGCAAGTATCTGCTGCTTGATTTTGTGCAGACTTCGCCTGAACAAGCTGATCAATACTGGAAGAGCGATTTTGTGGAAGCCAAAACAAGTGAGCTGCTTTCCAAGAAAAGATACATGAACCAACAGCTGGACAAACACCACATGGCCAAAGCCAAAGCCATATGCGATCAGATCGAGATTCTCCTCATGGAGCTTGCTGGAATGAGGGGCGAACTCTCAGCTGCAGAGAGCCGCCGGATCCGGGATCTTATCGAACAAAGGCAGATTTTATTAAAGATAAATCTAGTTAAAAAGGAATTGCAGCAAAGTGAGGTCTAAAATGAGAAAAATAACAATAGGACTGGCTCTGCTGGTGATGGCATTTTCTTTTCTCCATGTCGCTGCTTTAAACGCGGCTCAATCGGATGAGGAGTTGTTCCAGGAAGCAAAGATCCTGATTTTTGATAAAAAGTGGGAACAAGCTCGGGAAAAACTGAATGACCTTCTTGTTCGCTATCCTCAAAGCCCTCTTCACTCACAGGCACTCTTTTATTTAGGCAAATGCCTGTCGGAACAGGAGGGGGAGGAAAGAGAAGCCATAGAAGTTTATAAACGCTATCAAAACCGCAGAGATGCGGATAAGAATCTCATACAGGAATCTGAAATAGAGATCATTGATCTTTCCTATAAGCTCTATAACCAAGGAAGAAAATCGTATCTAAAGGAAATCGAGAAAGTGCTTGAGAGCGGGGATAGAGCTGTGAAATATTATGCTGCCTTCAAGTTGAGCTATCTATCAGATGAGAGGACCGCCCGAAAGGGTCTTCCTGTGCTGGAAGAAATTCTTGACGAGGAGAGAGATCCTGAACTGCGGGAGCGAGCCAAGCTGGCTGTGCTGCGGATTAACCCGGAACTTCTGAAAAACATTGAAGATGAAGAATATGAATCCAAGCCAAAACTGTTTTGTCTGAGGATTTATAAGAGGGGAGAGAAAGAAGCAAGCTTCTCTTTGAATATTCCATGGGCTCTGGCTGACTTAGCCCTGAACTCTATTCCAGAAGAGGATAAAGAATCTCTGAGAAAGGAGGGTTATGATTTGGATGGAATACTGAAAAAACTCACCAAAGTCAAAGGCAATATTATTGAGATAAAAGACGAAGAAAGCATTATAAAAATATGGATCGAATAACATCAAGGAGGTTTATGATGAAAAAAATAACACTTTTTGTTTTACTGGCCTTTGTTCTGAGTCTGGCACCGGCCCATTTATTGATGGCAGAAGACAGTAACGACAGTGACCTTCAGGCCATTAAAAAAGCAGTGAAGGAAAATCCCAAAGTCAAGCCAGGTCAGGAAGTCAAATGGTTCAAGGTTCTGATCACCGACAACAAGACCAACAAGACCAAAGTCAAGGTGACTCTTCCCATATCTTTGATCGAGCTGATTCTGGAAGCAGAGAATGACCACTTTGATATTGACAGAGATGAATATGATGTGGATGTCAGAGAAATTTTTAGAGAGCTCAAAAAAGCAGGACCCATGGCCATCATTGAGGTTTACGAAGAAGACGAAACCATCAAAGTATGGTTTGAATGATGTGAGTGATGAAATAATGTAATTCTGTCTTATCTACCTCAACCAACCGAGGCAGCCTTTTGCCAAAAGGCTGCCTTTTTTTTATTATTAAAAAAAATTAATCTCTTTTTAACACTCATTTAATATTTGTCTGCTATAATTCATTTCATAAGGATGAAAAAAATCAATAAGATAAATCATCAGAAAGGCTCATGTTCTTATGTTCTTATATCATGAATGCCTGAAATAAGGAGATCATTTTATGACGAAACGAATCACTCCAATTATTCTAACTGCTTTGATTATGATATACGGCTTATTTTTCGCACCCAACATTTATGCAAATCCTGAAAGTTATCCGCTCCCCATGACGCCTGAAACTAACCCAGAGGCTAACAAAGCCAACAAGACCATGCAAACTCTTCTGGATGAGCTGAAAGAGACAGCCCCCAAAGTCTTTCTTGACTGTTGGAGATGCGATAGAGATTATATCCGCAAAGAAATATCTTATGTGAATTTTGTCCGTGATCGAACAGATGCAGATATCCATATTCTCGTCACAGACGAAAGCACTGGAGGCGGCGGAGATAAATACACTCTGGCTTTTATAGGCAGAAACCAGTTTGAAGGCATGGAGCAGACTTTAGAGTATTCTTCAACCGAAACTGAAACCAGGGATGAGATTCGTGAGGGAATGCTTGAGGTCATGAAAAAAGGTCTTTTCCCTTTTCTTATGAAGACGCCCATTGCAGATCTTCTTTCTGTCCAGTGCAAATGGGAGCTTGAGCCCACAGCAGTTGAGGATAAATGGAATTTTTGGGTGTTTAATATCCGGGTCAATGGAGAATTAGGGGGAGAAACAAGTCAAAAATCCACAGAACTCGGATTGGATCTTTCAGCGAACAGGATTACTCCTGAATGGAAAATCCAATTGGGACTTTCCGGCGATTATGAAGAAGATAATTATGATTACGAAGATTACGAACTTACAAGTATTTCCAAGAGGAAAAATTTTAGAGGACTTTTTGTGAAAAGCATAAGCGAGCACTGGTCTGTAGGGAGCTGGATCGAAGCTTCTTCCTCTACTTACAGCAATATAAAAGCTAATTACAGGATTGCCCCTGCTGTTGAATACAATTTTTTCCCTTATTCCCAATCCACACGCCGGCAGCTTCGATGTCTGTATAGAATAGGATTTAGTTCAGTGAATTACATAGAAGAGACTATTTTCAATAAAAACAAAGAGGATCTTTATAATGAATCTCTTACCTTAACCTTAGAAATAAGGGAGCCATGGGGAAGCGCTTCAACTTCCTTAGAAGGGTCTCATTATTTTCATGACCTATCAAAAAACCGGCTGGAGCTCCGTGGATTTCTTTCGTTCAGGCTTTTCAAAGGTTTTTCCGTAGACCTTCATGGTCGATTTGACCGGGTCCGCGATCAACTGTCACTTCCTATTGAAGGCGCTTCTGTGGATGAAATCCTGCTGCGGAGAAAGGAACTGGCAACGGAGTATGAGTATTCCCTAGATATAGGATTCAGTTATACTTTTGGCTCTGTTTACAGTAATGTGGTGAATCCGCGATTTGGAGGACGATCCAGGTACGGCCGGTGGAGATAAGGTCATAAAAACAGTCCTTTTTACTCGAAATAATAATCGATTTTTTAATATTTTTATCCAGCTATATTTTTATCCAGATATATTTTTATCCAGCTTGGCTGCAGCAAATAATTGATATTAATATAGTTAATTAAAATTAGATCACTATATTAATGCTTAGATATATGTTTTTTGCAGAAAAATCATGTTTCTAAGAAAAAATAGAAAAGTACAGCAGTCTCAGCTTGATTGTTCATTCATACTCTATTGACTTTTGTTTTTTAACACCCCATTATTAAATACAGAATTATTAAAAAAAAAGGAGAAAAAATGAGAGCGAATAAGATTGAATTCATGGGTATTGTTGGTTCAATTTTACTGCTTATCGTCGCGTATATATCTCTTTATTCAGGACAGGAAATTCGTCCTGTTGCAGTTGGGAATCCGATGCCAGATTTTACTCTTGCGGCTTATCAATGCGGGGAAGTCACTCTGTCCGACCTAAAGGGAAGAAATATAATTCTCGTATTTCCCCGTGGTTTGGCTGCCGAAGGCCATTGGTGCCATGTTTGTCCCTATCAATACTTGGAGCTAGTTGAATTTGACAAGCAGAAAAAACTCAGGGAAAAGAAAAACGCTGAGATTCTATTTGTTCTTCCCTATGATAATACAGAAGTTTCAGAGTGGGTCAAAAATTTTTCAGTTCTTTTAGATGACATAAACATTTGGAAGAATCCAGAAAACCCAGAGGATCTGGATGACCGAGGAAAACAAAGAATGAAGATGGCACAGAAGTATTTCCCAAATGACTTTGCTTACAAAAAAGGAGAAATCCCTTTCCCATTTCCCATACTAGTGGATTCCCAGCAAAAAATATCTGAAGGGCTTGGGATATTCACTACTGAATGGAGAGGAAGCAAAGCAGAGCAAAACATTCCGGCAATTTTCATTGTGGATGAAGAGGGAATTGTTCGGTTTAAATATATAAGCCAAAATACATTTGACCGTCCCAGCCCTGAATATTTAATGAAAATTCTATCTTGCTTCAATTGAAATTCCGGACCAAATCACTGTTTATCTAGCCAAAAATATTTAGTTAATTTCAGCTCTTCGTTTGTCGCCAGCTTATCGAGCTTAAGCTTATCGTTAGCTTATCTCAGCTTATCCAGCTTATCTCTTATCCAGCTTATCAGCTTGGCTGCAGCAAGAGTTAATGTCACTAAACTTAATCTTAAATCCTCCTCTCTTCATATCCTTAGGTGAGAATTTATTGGATTAAATTCGTCTCGCTAAGATAAGAGGGTAGTCTCTATATGATTTTAAAGGAGGGAATTCATGTCTCGAGGCAAACTTTATCTTATCCCAGGGCTAGTATGGCATCTCACACAACGATGTCATAACAAAGATTTCTTACTAAGATTTTCAAAAGACCGTAAAAGATGGCTTCACTGGTTGTTTTGTGCAAAAAAGCAGTATCGTCTTTCAATCTTGAATTATGCAGTGACTTCCAATCATATTCATTTACTGGTTTATAATGATGGCAGAAAGAATGTTATTCCAAGATCTATGTTACTGGTTGCGAGCAGGACTGCCCATGAGTATAATTTCCGCAAAAATCGAAGCGGTTCGTTCTGGGAAGACAATTATCATGCAACCGCGATAGAAAGCGGAAAGCACCTTTGCGAATGTCTTGTTTACATTGATTTGAATATGGTCAGAGCAGGAGTTGTGAATCACCCTGCGGAATGGCCTTTCAGTGGTTATCATGAGATTCAGAGCCACAAACAAAGATATAGGTTGATCGATATGGAAAAATTATTAACTCTTGTCCAAATAGAAAAGCAGGAAGAGTTCAAAGGGATATATAATGATTTGATAGACTCCAAACTGGGTTCTAAAAATCTAAATCGGGAAAGCTTTTGGACGGAGAGCATAGCTGTAGGAAGTGAAAATTTCATAAATAAGATGAGAGCTAATTTAAAAACGAAAGTAAAAAACAGGAAAGTCATTGAATCAGAAAGGCAGTTTATATTAAAGGAAAGCTTAAATTCTTACAAGGTGCTTTTTTCTAGGAAAATGAGCGGTCTAAGCTAAGATAGGAAGATCTATTCTAAATAATTATTTTAGAATCAATTATTTGCTGCAGCCAAGCTGCAAAATCTGAAAATACAGCCAAGCTGCAAAATTCCATACACAAATTCCAACTGCAAAATTCCAAAGATAGGACAAAATCTGACCAAGCTGCAAAATTCCAAACAAAATTCCAAAGCTACCATCGCAAGCGACACAAACTGCAAAATCTGCAGGCTAATTCAACTTGAGCTCTGTCAAAACCGCATTATGGTCAGAAACGAAGCTCCCATCCCATCTTTCTGAAATTATGCCGCAGCGAAGGACTTCATCTGTTTTTCCCACAAATATGAAGTCGATTCGAAGATCCGGGTGAACGGCATCTCGGTATCCGTTAAATGTTTGGGTGGATCCATAGGGCTTAAATTTAGTGAGATAATAAGTATCGGATAATCCTGAAAGCTGATCTATGCCCGAAGTCAGTATCTTATAGGGCTGTTCTTTCTCTGTGCAGTTAAAATCTCCGGTCAGGATGATCGGATTTTCCTCTACCAGTTTATTGATTTTCTTGAGCAAAAGTTCAGCGCTTTTTATCCGGGCTGTCTCTCCCATATGATCCAGATGCGTATTAAACAAGAAAAAGGTTTTCCCGGTCCATCTGTCTTTAACTTTTCCCCAGGCAGCTATCCGCGGACAAGCGGCATCCCATGCTTTTCCTGGCTTATCTGGAGTATCAGACAACCAGAAGAAGGATTGACAAAGTATCTTGAAGCGGCTTCTAAGATAAAAGACAGGAGTGAACTCTCCCTCCTCCCGGCCGTCTTCTCTTCCCACGCCAAACCAGTTATATTCTGGCAGTAAAGTCTCTAAGTCTTTCACCTGATGAGGAAGGGCTTCCTGCAGACCAGCTATGTCTATTTTATGGAAACGAATGGTTTCAGCGACCATTTCTTTTCGATTTGTCCAGGCATTATCTCTGTCATTGGGATTGTCATATCTGATATTGAAACTCATCACATTTATGGTTTTCCTTGAGTGATTTTCATTTGCTGAGACTTTTAACAGTGCTATTACAATAAGTAAAAAGGAAAGAGCAGCAGCAGTGAAAATTCCCCATGAAGTATTTTTTTTCATTTCTTGCTCCTTGGTCTTTAATATAGGGAATATACCCTTTGAAAATCAGATGGTCAATGGCTCTTGAATTTATTTCATTCAGGGGGGAGCATCTTTCTTATTTAACTCGTTATAAATATTGTGTACAATAATTTCTCATAAGGTTAGGCATTAGAGAAATATCTGAACCGCAATGAGAGAAAAATTAGACAAGCTGTCAAACATCCTCGATATCCCCAGCCCGGACCCTGAAGACGCCTGCCGGCAGTTAGAACAAGCCAAACCAGCCGGGGTACTGAAAAAACCGATTTCTGAACATGAATTGAGAAGTCTCGTGAAAAGATTATTTCAGTGAAAGCAAAAGATAGAAAAAGATTGGGATGGGGAATATTTTTTGTGGTTTTCCTTTGTTCTTTTCTTTCCGCACAGTCAAAGTGGAAGAATAAACAGGTCTCTGCCCAGAAAACAGACATTCCTATAAAAGTCAATGGTTTTTTAGACGAGAGAGCTTGGGACGAAGCCCCTCAAGCCGCAAATTTCATCCAATTTGAGCCGGAGAAAGGCCGCCCGGCTTCAGAACGCACTGTGGTCAGAGTGCTTTTTGATGACCGCTTTATCTATTTTGGTTTTTGGTGTTATGACTCAGAACCAAATAAAATCGCAGCCCGGATGACCAAAAGGGACACAGACCTCCGTGCAGATGATTCTGTATACGTGCTGATGGATACCTTCCACGACCAGAGAACCTGTTATTTTGTCTGTACCAACCTCCTGGGGACCCAATGGGACGGACGCATCACTGAAAACGGCCGCACCATTGACAACACCTGGGACGGCATATGGAAGTCTGCAGCCCAGAGAACTGATTTTGGCTGGACCGCTGAGTTTAGTGTGGAGCTGAGCAGCCTTAAGTATGAACCCGGAGAGGGAAAAATGTGGGGATTGAATGCGGGCCGGGGGATCCCCAGAAAACTGGAGTTCAGCTTCTGGACAGGCCCCATGGAGTCAGCTTACAAGGTTTCACAGTTCGGGGACCTTGCAGGGCTGGACCTTAAGAAGGCTTCCAAGAAGATCCAGGTCATCCCTCACATCATCTCCAGAGCCCAGCAAGGAGAAAAGACCACTGCTGAAGCGGGATTGGACACCCGCTATGCTTTTTCCCAGGCTGTCTCAGGGAATCTGACTATCAATCCTGACTTTGCCACAGTTGAGGCTGACCAGGAAGTCGTCAATCTCACCCGCTTTGAGACCTATCTTCCCGAGAAAAGGAACTTTTTTCTGGAGGGCAGCGAGATTTATCAGCAGCGCATCCGGCTGTTTTATTCACGGAGAGTCTCTGATATCTACGGCGGGGCCAAAGTCTATGGAAAAATCAAAGGTTATGAATTTCAGGGATTGACTGCCCAAACCGTTAAGAATCAGGAGACGGGAGAGGGATCTGCCAATTTTTCTGTGTTCCGCTTAAAAAAAGATGTGATGAAATCATCCAATATCGGATTCACAGCCGCCAATAAATTAATAAACGGCAAAAATTGGGGGACCGCTGGAGTGGACACAGCCCTTTATTTTTCTGACACCTTCAAATTTACCGGTCAATTGGCTGCAAGCTATGGTGATAAAAACACAGATAATATTGCTTTTTTTCTGCGCCCCAGCTATGACTCTTCCACTTTTCATATTCATCTCCGTTACACCCATCTGGGGAGAAATTTTGCAGACAACGCCAATAGGGTGGGATTTGTGCGGGATGACAACCGAAGAGAGTTGGATTCGTCTGTTTCAAAGATATTTTTTCCGAAAAAATTAGGGTTGGAACGCGTTGAGTATGATTCCAATTACAATATTTATTGGGGCCTGGGCGGAACGCTGCGAAGCTGGAAAATAGATCAGGAAGTAAAATTTGATTTAAAGAACAAATTTTCCCTTGAATTGGAACACCATGAAGAGTACAAGCTCTATGAAAAGGAATTCAGAAACCGTCAGAGCGTGGTTGAAATAGGATACAACACCAGGGAATGGCAGCATGCCACCTTTGGCTACAGCTTGGGCAAAAACTTTGACCGGGATTTTCAAATGCTGGAGGGGAATATCAACTTTAAGCTGACCCCGTCTTTTTCCACTTCTTATGGATTGGAACGGGTTCTGTTCGACCCGGATCCCAATAACGACAGCACTTGGATCCATGTGCTGAGGGCTACCAATTATTTTACCAATGACCTGTTTTTAAAGCTTTTCTATCAGATCAACACTGTGATTGACAAGAGGAATATCCAGGTCCTTTTTGTCTACCGGTTTCAGCCCCCTTTTGGCTCCATACAGATCGCCTATCAAAAAGGAACCGGTGAATTTGGGGAAAGAGGAACTCAGGACCACACTCTGTTCCTCAAATTCGCCTATATGTTTTGACTGCAGCTTTTTTTCTTTCACTCCCGATTTTAAAAATCCTTGTTTTTCTCATTACTTCCAGTAAAAAAAGGGAACAAAAACTTGTTAAGTTTACTTATATTCCCATATAATACAGATTCAAATCTCAAGAAAAGCACAGCATGAAAAAAGGAATCCAGAAAATATATCAGGAAGTCGCCCCCACTTATGAACTGGTCAACCATGTGCTCACATTTGGCCTGGATATTTTGTGGAGAAAGCGGGCTGCCCGAAAAGCTGCGGGGACCAGGATTTCCAGCAAAATGGACGGCGCCGGCAAATCCCGCAGACTCCACATATTAGATGTGTGCAGCGGCACCGGGGAATTGGCGCAGAATATAGCGCGCCTTTTGGGGCCAAAAGCAGAAGTTTTTGTCCTAGATGGAAGCCTTCATATGATCCGTCTTGCTCAGAGTAAAAAGCATATGCACAGAGTCAAATTCACTTTGGCTGATGCCGGTGAGATTCCTTTCCCAGATAATTCCTTTGACCTTGTCATTATCTCTTTTTCAACCCGGAATCTCAACCCCAATCCTCAAGCCATGCTTTCTTACCTCAAAGAATTCCATAGAATTCTCAAGCCCGGGGGTACTTTTATGAATCTAGAGACCAGCCAGCCTCCTCTGGGGATCATACGAAAGCTTTATCATTTTTACATCCGGTGGGTGGTAAAACCGATGGGGTATAAAATTTCAGGTTCCAAAGCCGGGTACAATTATCTCTCCCATACCATGCCCCGCTTCTATAAGGCTCCCGAATTCTCGGACCTTATTCTTAAGGCTGGTTTTTCTTCTGTCCGGCATCAGCTTCTGTTTCTCGGAGTGGCAGCCCTGCACACCGCCCAAAAATAGGAGATCCGGTATAGGTTATGTTTTTAGCCACTCTTTTTTCTCTTTAGACCAGATCACTTGATGCTTTTCAAGCATATAATAGGCCAGCCGTCTTTCTTCAGTTTTTTTAAAAAATTTTTTGGGTTTGATTCCTTTGGGATAACCCCCATCTCCGCTTTTATCTCCAAGAAAAGAAGATAACGATTTTTGGGTCGGATTTAGTTTTTTTATAAGATTTTTCAACTGCTTTTTAGAAGGCAGCCAGGTGCATTCCTTGGCATTGATTTTTCTATCGAAAAGGCTTTGTCCTGTGCAGTAGAAAGAGCCATCACCAAGATTTACGTCCACTGTGCTGATCCCTATATCAGGGTGATAGAAGAAATCTCCTTTATCAAAGACATGATTTTTTCCCAGGATATCTTTTGCCTTTTGGCACATATCCAAGTAAGGTTCTAAGGAATTTGGAATTTCATTTTTGGGATATCTTTTAAGCACCATTCCCTCCAACTTTTGTTCATTTGCTGACTTTTAAAAATTAATTATAACTTAGGACACAAAAAAATCAAAGAAAAAAAAATAGTAGCACGATAATTGAATATTTGACACTATCCCAAGGCTGTGTTATAAAAGCCTCCGGTTATATTTTTCTTCCCAAGAATAAAAATAAGGAGAATCCTGAGGAAAAACCATGCACATTGCTGACGGCATTCTGTCCACAGAAATCGCCATTGCTGCGGATGCGGTCTCAGTGGGAGCGCTTTATGTGTTTGGAAAAAAGGCTCGCACTGAAGAGATCCCCAAGATGGGAATCATGGCTGCAGCTCTGTTTGTGGCATCGCTGATTCATTTTCCTGTAGCTGGCACATCTGTTCACCTGGGCTTATTCGGACTGGCCGGGATTCTCCTGGGATTCCGAGCCATCCCTGTGGTGTTCACAGCGCTCCTGTTCCAATCCCTTTTGTTTCAGCATGGAGGGCTGTTGGTTCTGGGAGTGAATGTGATCAATATGAGCGCCGGGGCTGTGGCTGCCTATTTCATATGGCGCATCCGCCCTGTGCCTGAAGCTCTGCGGGCTTTTCTTGCTGGATTTGCGGGAATCATGGTGCCGGCACTGCTCATGGCTCTGGAGTTTGAGCTTTCAGGTTACGGCAGGGGCATTTATTATCTCATGAGCCTTTATGTCATAGCCGCAGGTATTGAAGGGGTTCTTACCTTGATCATCGTGGGATTTTTTAGAAAAGCAGACCCTCAAATACTACCCCATTATGAAAGGAGAACAAAATGAAAAACACATCCGTATGGATTTTGACTCTATTTTTTATATTTGTGAGTTCAGCCGGAATACTCCAGGCTCATAAACTGGAGGTCACCGTCACCCAGCATCCGCCTGTTGTGGTGGTGGAAGCCGGATACAGCGGTCATCATCACGGTTTATCCGCAGCAGATGTCTTTATCTACGCTTCTGGAGAAGCGGAAGATGCTTTTCAGACCGGAAAAACAGATGGGGAAGGAAAATTCGCCTTTATCCCCACTAAAGCCGGAGAATGGAAAGTGGTTGTGGATGATGGAA
>JAWLEN010000131.1:0-6031 GCA_041686095.1 Candidatus Aminicenantota bacterium | reverse complement strand
TAAACAGATAAGATCCCACTTTTTTAATAAAAAGGTTGACTATGGGGTCGAAAAATATTATAAATTTAACGGGCTTTAAAGAGGATACCTATCTGATTTTTTATGTCAGTTTTAAGGTAAAAAGAATAAATGCTGAGGTTAATTCATCTTGGAAGACAATAAAAAACAAAACAAATCTACTCTAGAACATTATCCAGCCCATAACTATCCCAAAAACATCCTTATCCTCAACAACAGCCACGACGAAGCATTTTTCCTAGATAACCTCTGTTCAGGTTCAGGCAGGACTTTTTACGCTCCCAACATCGAAAGAGCTGCTTCTCTTGCCAAATCCTTAGACTTTAATGTGGTCATTGCTGACAGCTCTCTGGCCAGCTATTCTCTTCTCCAAGGAATTTTTAAAGACACCACAAGCCTTATCATAACCGGGTTTTCAGAAGAAGAGATGATCCGGGTCGCCAGAGGTTGGCCCCAAAATCGTTTTGTCACCACTTTTCAATTTTCTCAGTCAGAAAAAAGTCAAAAATCTTTTAAACGCTCTCTAGAAACAGCCATAAAACACTCGCATCTTCTCCTTGAGATCCAGACCCTTAAAAAATCAGCTGAAAAAGAAGAAATCGATTATAAAAAAGCTTTTCGCGAAATAAAACAAATAAAAAAATTCATCAGATCAGCCATCGTCAAAGAGATGGAAAAGCGGTTTGTGTTTCAAGCCAAATACAAGCATTTTAAAAAAGAAAGACTTAAGATCGAGAACCTCTTAAAAAAGCTTTATATGGCTAATGATGTCACCAGTCTGATCGATACCATCTATGAAATCAAAGAACTCATCAATGCCAGCGGAACCACCATCTATATTCTTGAAGAAAATCACTCCACCGGCAAATATTTAAAGCCGCTTGTATGGGACGACTCTATTCTCTCCCCTGTTGACTTCACTAAATATATTGTTCATTTAGATGAAGACGACTATGCCGCTAAATCAGCCCGGCTCACCAAAATAATAAAAGAAGCCAATATAAAAAAAGACGCCAGCATCGCTTCCCGTTACAGAGAGCAGTTGAATTCCCCACTTCTCAACATCATCTGCGTCCCTATCATCTATACAAATCAGCTCATCGGAGTGCTTGAAGTCTACAACAAGAAAAAAGGACCGAACATAGCTTCCCAAGGTTTTAATCAAGCGGATCAGGACACTTTGATCCACCTTTCCGAACATATATCCATTGCGATCACAAAGCTCAACTTAATCCAGTATGATCCTCTCACAGGTTTATTGAGACCTGATGCCTTCTTTGAGAAAATCATCCAAAAAATCAAAATGGAGAACAAAAGACACAGAGAAGGCGGTACTTATGCTCTGGTTATGGGGGATGTGGACTGGTTTAAAAACTACAATGACAGATTAGGCCATGAATCCGGAAACCGCCTCTTAAGAAAACTGGGGAGCATTCTTAAATCCTCTACCCGTGAGGAAGATTTTCTCTGCCGTTATGGCGGGGAAGAGTTTTTATTCTTTCTATCCGGAATCAAAAATGAAGAGGAAGCCCTGGTATTCACAGACAGAATTAGAAAAAATGTTGAAGAAGCTTACTTTGAAAAACAGGAAATCCAGCCCACAAACAATCTGACTATGAGCTTTGGCATCACCAATTTTTCAAAAGACAAATTTAAATCACCCAAATCAATCACCAAAGAAAATCTGAAGAATCTGGTTAATGAAGCGGATATTGCTCTGGCTGAAGCAAAAGGAAAAAGAACTCCTTCCTTAGAGAAAAAAGAAGAACACATCCTGGAAAAAAACAAAATCTCTATTTATCGCAGGAGAATCTCAGAAGAAAGCAGGAGCGTCTCCGCTCATGAACCTGCTGAAAAACAATCTCCTACAGAAAAAAGGAGATATCCCCGGTTCTATTCTTCTCTCCCTCTGATCTACAAAAACAAAAAAGGCCATGTAGCTACAAAAACCATCAACATAAGCCAGGGAGGAGTCAAAGTCGCAAGTCATTCCATTCTCCCCCTGAATAAAAATTTTGATCTCATTCTTGTTTTGGGAAATAAAGCTTTTGAATGCCGGGGACAAGTGGTCTATTCGCATAAAGGAAACGGGCATCTTTCCCAGTATTATGCTGGCATTGAGTTTACAAAAATGTCTATTGACAACAAAATGATGCTGGGAAAGTATGTGAATTCCTTATCCTGACAGTTCTTTAAGAATGGAATCTGTATACTCATCAAGGGGAGAGCTTTTGGCGTCAAGTTCACTCTTTAAATCATCAATATATTGAGAAAAAGCATTAAAGTCTTCCTGATTGCTCCAATTTTCCATACTCACTCTTTCCAGGATCTCTTGAAGCTTTTCTTCGTTTAAAATATCTTTTGTCTTTTCAGGAAAAAAGCAGTCCTTCATCTCACACACTCTGATGCAGCCCAGGATCAACTTCCGGATATTTTCCTGTTCCTGGATGATCTCCTGTTTGATAAAGAAATGCTCTTTAGGGGAAGTGGTGACGTCAAGTTTATCATAAAGTTTATCTGTGTTGTCAATCCCTTTTTCAACAGAATTGATTATATATTTACTGTCCAGAGTGATTTTCCCTTCATTTTCAAAGTAAACCACTTGGCCTTGGCCTTCCTTCCCTTCTATTTTCTTGAACTCTTCTAATTTTTCATAAGCTTCCCGCTCATCCACTTCTGGTTCTTCGGACCCGAGTTCTTCCTTTTCTTCTTCCTCTTCCTCTTCTTCTTTCTTCTCGTCCAACTCAATCTCTGGCTCCTCTTCCTCTTCTTCTTCATCGTCTTCTTTCTCTTCTTCCTCAGTTTCTGTTTCCTTTTCTTCTTCCTCATCTTCCTCTTCTTCTTCATCGTCTTCTTTCTCTTCTTCCTCTTCTTCTTCTTCCTTCAGGCCTTCTATCTTCTCTTCAAGAGATTCAGGTGTGGGCAGCTGACTTCCGTTTTCTCCCAGCAGTTCTTTGATCTTATTGAGTCTTTGAAGTTCATCATTAAGGTCAAAATCTTCATCTATGGGTCCAACATCTTCCGGAATCTCAGCTTTGATTCCATATTTTTCCTCTAATTCTTCTCTCAAGCTGGATAATTTACCCGTGGTCTCTTCATTTATTTCTTCCAGTTTCCTGTTTAAATCCTCAATAGTCTTCAATTCCTCAAGAGACTTGCCGGTTAATGACTCAATATCAGACTGGAGCTTCATGACGATTTTAAGATGGGATTTGATCTCGTCTTTGATGGTTGATTTTTCCTCTTGGAAATTAGACAGGAGAGTTTTATATTCATTTAAACCTTGTTTTTCCCCGGTGACTTCACTCTCTATTTGACTTATCTTATTCTGGGCTTCTTCTTTTTGTCTGTTTATGGCTTCTTCCAGATCTTCCTCAATTTTTCTTTTTCTCTCATCCAGAACTTTATTAAGCTGTTCTTCAATCTCTTCGATTATGGAAGCTGAATTCTTTAAAAAAGCATCTTTTTTTTCCATTTTTATCTCCTGTCCCCCTAATAATTATAATTAAATAATACAACCGCCTTTAATCCGTGTCAATACACCTAAATGTTTCTTATTCATTTTACTTGGACATAATATAGGGGAAATCCCACTCCAAGACAATACCCTTTTGCGAGTAAATAAGGGGGGAATTTAATCCCTCAGGGGTCACCTTTAGGGGTGAGAAAAAGAATACATCGCCTCTATTGGACAGAGGTGCTTTTTTTGGATGAAATCCTGGCCATATGCTCAAAAAACGGCAATAATCGGGTGCTTTCAAACCTTATTTTTTCCCATTTTCTGATATCCACGGAACAAAATGCCTTAACTACATCAGGATCAAATTGGGTTCCTGAGTTTCTCTCGATCTCCTCCCGGGCAAATTCAAAGTCCCTCTCCTCTCTATACGGTCGGTAGGAAGTGATGGCATCCAGGGCATCGGCTAAAGCAAATATTCTGGCTTCTTTAGGTATCTCTCTTTCTTTCAAATTGTTTGGATACCCGTTTCCATCATATCTTTCATGATGATAAAGGATGATGTTTCCTATTTCTTGAACCAGTTTTATTTCCTTGATTAGCCCGTATCCCAAAGAAGGGTGAAGCTTTATTTTTTCCCATTCAGAAGGAGATAGAGTACCGGGCTTTTTCAGTATAGAATCCGGGATGGCTATTTTTCCCACATCATGAAGGAGAGCGCCTTTTTTAATGTTGTCCAGAGTTTCTTGGTCATCAATTCCAAGGATCTTGGCTAATGCCTGGCTGTATTTAGCCACTGTGCGCGAATGCCCGAATGTCTCCACATCCCTCAAGTCTAAAGCTGTCATTAAATTTTCTAAAGTAGAGTCATATATTTCTTCAAGGGCAAGGGCTTTTTTAAGGTTTTTCTCCTGCTGTTCCATGATTTCTTCTATTTTTTTTTGATACATTCTGGTATCGCTTAAAAGGTCCTTTTTCAGCAGTTCATTTCTTACCGAAGAAAATACTCCGGGTTTGTTATCCGGTTTGATGACATGATCAATGATTTCCTTTTTGTTTAAAGAAACCGCGAGTCCAGCATCTATTTGATCAGAAAGAATGATAATGCCCAGCTCAGGATTGAATTTTTTTATGCTTTGAATGGTGCTTATTTTATGCTTTTCACTGGATTTCATCTGCAGAAGAAGAATGGAAAAGCTGTTCGCGCTCAGCAATTTGTTTGAGGCATGAGTGAAATCAGAAGTGGCTTCCACTAAAAACGAATGCTTTGACAAGAATCTCTTTAAGGACTCACGCCTTTTTTTGTCCTCATCAATGATCATTATCTTTGTGGAGCCAGCCATTAACAATCTCCTTTTGTTTTTTTATACATCATTTAATCCGAAAAGGCAATCAACAGACCAGTTTCGCCAGAAAAACCCTCTTGATTCCGGCTAGGTCCTCAAGACATCGGACACTTGCCCATTTTTCTGTGAAAAAATTTTTAACCTTTTCTTCCTGCCTATTCCCTATTTCAAATATCAGGTAACCCCCGGGCATCAAATAATCCGAAGCCTGGCGTATCAGTCTCTTTATAAAAGCATATCCTTCCTGACCTGAAACAAGCGCCTGTTTGGGTTCATGATTTCTTATTTGAGGATCCAGAGTCCCCCAATCTTTTGGGTCAACATAAGGAGGATTTGAAACAATGATTTGGCATTCTTTTTTCATCACGTATTTTTTTAAAGGCTCAAACAGATCCCCCACCACAAACCAAACATTTTGAGTATCATGAAATAAAGCATTTTTTCGGGCATAACTCACAGCTTGAAAGGATATGTCTATTCCCACCATTTCCGATTCAGGCTGTTCTTTGGCTAAAGCCACAGCCACATTGCCGCAGCCTGTCCCAACATCCACCACCATTCCCCTTTTTTCAGAATAAAGAGAGAGTGCTTTTTCCACCAAAACCTCTGTCTCAGGCCTTGGAATCAAAACTCCTTGCCCCACTTTAAAATCCATTGACCAGAACTCTTTACTCCCGGTTATATAAGCTAAAGGCTTTCTTTTTTTCCGCTGGTCCAGCCTTCTGAAATACTCGTCCTTTTTCTTTTTTGGAACCTCTAATTTGGGCTCAGAAAAATATTTCTCCTCAGAAATACCCAGTGTTTTTAAAAGTATGATTTTAGCTTCCAGGGATGGATTCTCCATCCCCTTTAAAACATAAGCCCCTTTCCTTTGGAGTTCCCCGAGAGTACTCATTTTTTTCTCTATATATCCTTTGCAGGCAAATTCAGGTGCGGATAAAGCGGTTTTGAAGATTTAGCCTTCTGATGCACGAATGTGATCCTGGGATATTCAAGATTTGAGATGACGACAAAGGGGAAGGGCATGGGATGAGTCATCCCCTTGAGGGCTGAGCGGGCATGGTTCCTCTTTAGAGGAGAGCGAAGCCCGAACGGGAGAGAGATTCCTCGCTGGGGAATCGAACGGGTGACGAATCCCATGCCCTTCCCCTTAAAATGGCGTTTAAAATATAAACGGAGCATAAGCCGTATCTGATTTATTTCAATTAGA
>JAWLEN010000130.1:0-6035 GCA_041686095.1 Candidatus Aminicenantota bacterium | reverse complement strand
AGGTATGATTTCGGCAAAATACGGCAAAGGACAGATCGTGCTTATCGGATTCAGGACACAGCACCGATGCCAAACTGACGGCACATTCAAGCTGCTCTTCAACACCATCCTCCGCTGAGAAATACAGTTTGGTTAAATTTGGATCTTTCACGGATCGAGGTTGCTTTATCTTGACGAAAAAGGAAAGTTTAAAGCAATCTCATCCCAAAAATTCATAGACCATGGAGGAAAAAATATGAGAAGAGGGAAATTTATTGTAATTCTTATCACATTGATATGGGTCTTTTTCTTAGGACTTTCAGCCCAAGAAGCCGATGAATCCCCAATTAAAATTAAAACAGAGGACCTCTCCAAAACCCAGCATACGGTAAAAATCGGTGATCAGAATATAGCCTATACTGCCGCAGTCGGAGAACTCACCGTCAATAAACCGGATGAAAAGCCAGGAGCCAAAGTGTTTTTTATGGCTTACACCCGGGATGATGTGAAAGACATCTCTTCGCGACCCATTACTTTTGCTTATAATGGAGGCCCTGGTTCATCCTCGATCTGGCTTCATATGGGCTGTTTGGGTCCCAGGCGAATCCACATGACAGAAAAAGGTTATCCCACAGAACCACCTTTTGAGCTCGAAGATAATGAATACTCTCTTCTCGATGTCACAGACCTGGTTCTTATTGATCCGGTATCTACCGGTTACAGCCGTCTCCTGCCCGGAGAGAAAAAAAGTCAGTTTCACGGAGTCCAGGAAGATATCACCTCAGTGGGAGAGTTTATCCGGCTTTACATCACTCAATTTGAGCGGTGGTCATCTCCAAAATTTTTATTGGGGGAAAGTTACGGCACATTCCGCTCAGCAGGATTATCAGGTTTTCTGCAGGGCCGACAGCACGGGATGTATCTCAATGGCATTATTCTGGTCTCATCGGTTTTGGATTTCAACACCATTGGATTCAACAAAGGAAACAATATACCTTATATTCTTTTCCTGCCTCACTACACCGCTACCGCCTGGTATCATAAAAAACTTTCTTCAGAGCTGCAGAACAGGGAATTAACCGAGCTTCTGGATGAAGTGGAGAACTTCGCCCTCAATGACTACTCTGCAGCGCTTCTCAAAGGAAATCGGCTGGATGAAAAAGAAGAAGATGAGACTGTGAAAAAATTGGCCGCCTACACCGGTCTTTCTGAACAATACATCCGCCAGACCAATCTGCGGATACGCCATGACCGGTTTGTTAAAGAGCTTCTGAGGGATGAGTTTAAAACCGTAGGTCGCTTGGACAGCCGGTTTACAGGAATGGATGAGGATGCCGCAGGTGAAAATTATGAATTCGATCCTTCCAGTGCGGCTATAATGGGGGCTTTTTCCACTCTATTCAACAATTATCTGCACACAGAGCTGAACTATAAAAAGCAAGTCCCTTACAATATCTACGGTAATGTCTATCCCTGGAATTTTTCTCAAACATCAGGAACCAGAAGAACCATTGAAGCAGTGCCGTACATGACTGAAACTCTGCGCAGATCTATGAGCGAAAATAAATACCTCCATGTTTTTGCTGCCAATGGATACTATGATGGAGCCACCCCTTATTTTGGAACAGAATACACCTTTTCTCAAATCGGACTCAATGACGAGTTCAAAGACCGGATCCACATGGGTTATTACAAAGCAGGTCACATGATGTACATCCACAAACCATCTTTGGCTAAACTGAAAAAGGATCTCGCTGAATTTATCCGATCTGCTTCAGGAAACTAACAAACCAGACAGAAAAAGGTTCCCTTCTCCCATCAGGAATGATTTTATTCCAAATTCTCAACCCTGAAGATATATATATTCAATTTTTTAGCCAAATCTAAGCTTTCCAGACGCTCAAGCCGGTAACCAGCTGCCTTCATCTCTTCTTCCAGTTTCGCAGGAGGAGTGCCTTCTCTATCATTTCTGTTCCATGGTATCCACTCTACAACGGCCAGTTTTCCCTCTGGCTTCAGCGCAGACCTGGCATTCCTTAGAAGTGAGACCGGGTCATCAAAATGGTGATAAGAAGAAACCACAAAAATAATATCTACTTCTCCCCTAGGAAGTTTGGGGTCAGTCTCTTCTCCAAGAATTATCTCTACGTTTTCCAAATCCCAACGCTTACACCTGTTCTCCAGGAACTCCAGAGCTGAAGCGTCTATGTCTTCAGCAAAAACTTTGCCGGCTTTTCCCACTCTCACGGCCAAATGAACAATATATCTCCCCTTGCCTGCCCCGATCTCTGCCACAGTCATCCCTGGTGAAACTCCCACTATCTCTAACACTTTATCAGGAGGCATAAGCCGGTTTAATCTGGCTTCATCTTCATTTATAGGATCCAGAACACTTTTCTGCTGCTCGCAAACATCAGCCCCAATCCCAAAACCATTTGATACAGATAAAAGAATAAAAATAAGGAATGAGGTGATAATTTTATTATGTCGCATAGTCGAATTCAGTCGATTAAGGTTATATCCATTCTTCCTAATTTATAACTCTGTTTTTTTAACAAAGTTGCCCTATATAATATTCACATTATCAAGACTGACTGATTTCAAGGCTTCAACCTGGAGTTCACCCACTGTGTATATTCTGGTCAGCTCTCTGGCTGAGATCAGACTCATGATGATCCTCCTCAACAGTGACAAGTCTTAAGGAGAGCATTTTACTAAAAAAAAAGGGTCGTTTCTATTTTTTTATTGATTGACGGAGCTGCTTTCTCATCTATTATAAATTCTACGGTAGTAAGGGAGCTGCCAGTGTCATTTGGGCTGTTTTGTATTTGACTGTTTTGGCCGGTTTCTTGAATTTAGTCATCATCCTTATAAAGAGAGAGAATAAACTCCGTCCTAATAATGATAGGGCTTGATTTTTTTTTGCTAGTTTGTATCATCTAAAAAGGGGAAAAATGAAAAAAAACATTTATTGGGTTTTATTTTGTATGGCCTTTCTTTATGGCCTTCCTCTTTTTCATTCAAGGAGTCACCCTATAGACCTTTTTTTTCCTGAGAAAAGTACTGAACTCAACCAGATTCTTGAAAACTGCGCTCAATACTGCGAAAAATTATCTCATTCATCCCTTTATTTTGTGTGCCGGGAACAAGTGGAGGAAATGATAAAACATCCCACAGAATCTGCCTCAAGTTCATTCGCCTTATCCGGAGGACGAACCTATAGGGTTTACGGAGGGATTGACACAGAAAAACACACCTATGTCTATGACTATCAACTAGTAAGAAAAGAGGGAATGATCAAAGAAAGCCGTATCCTGCTCAAAGAAGACGGAAAGAAAAAACATGAAGAAAACGCTCCATTGAAAACCAAAAGATTCTTTTATAAGCATGTGATCTTTGGACCCACTGGGCTCCTCAGCCGCAAAGCCCAGCTCAATCATAATTTTAAGATCATAAAAAGAAAAAAATTCAACAAAGAACCAGTCATCGTGATCCGGACAACCCCAAAGAATGAAAGAGAAGCCAATCATCTTTATGGGGATGTCTGGGTCAGTGAAGACGACTACCGGATCTTAAAAATCGAGTGGAATCAGAAGTCTCTTGGAAATTACAAGAGGATTGAAAATATTGCTGAAAAATCCAACGCTACACCAAAGCCAGTCCTGATATCCGAATACATGTATGAACACAACGGCATCCAATTCCCCAGCAAATATGTCATAAAAGAAATCTATGAATCAAAATTTAAAAGAAGGCGCACTTTAAAATCTGAGGTAAAAGTGACCTATGAGGATTATAAATTTTT
The DNA here is from genome assembly GCA_041686095.1 of Candidatus Aminicenantota bacterium. GTDB lineage: Bacteria > Acidobacteriota > Aminicenantia > Aminicenantales > Aminicenantaceae > WJMT01. The sequence goes on along the minus strand of JAWLEN010000130.1, from coordinate 2,251 downwards.
CACTGTCAGCACTGAAATCAAGTAGGAAAAGCCATGGGGTATAAATTTTTAAACGGGATCCTGGCTTTTTTTCTTTTTTTTCTGGTCATCCCATGTCTCTCTTTGAGGCTAGATTGTTTGATCTCCACAATAATCCAGGAAGACCTCCAGCATGAAGTCAAAGTCACTTTGAAACTGATCCAGGTTTATGTCACAGATAAAAAAGGAAATCCAGTCACTGACCTCAAAAAAGAGGACTTCACTCTCTATGACAACGGCAGGCTTCAGAAAATCATTGGTTTTGAGACCCATTTCCTAGCACTTCCTGTTAAAGAAAGAGAAAGAGAATCATCAAAAAAAACAACTTCTGAATCAGAACAAGACCTATTCCCTGAGATGAACCGAAAATTTTTCCTGCTTTTTGATGCGGTAAGAAACACTCAATTCGGTATAAACAAATCAAAAACAGCCGCTCTTCATTTCCTGGATACTCAGCTAAAACCTACAGATGAAGTGGCAGTTCTTTCGTACAACAACATAAGGTTTCTGGTCCTCCATCAGTACCTGACCAAAGACCATGAAAAAGTCCGCCAGGTGATCAAGAAAATGAAACTGCTCCCCAAAGCACCCAGAGGAGTGCCTATCAATCCCAGCGGAGGAGTCCAGTTACCGACAGGTGAAGAATATCTGTCTACCCCGAAATTTTCAGAAGCAAAAGCCAAGGCCAATATATTCACCAAACAGCTCAAAGACCTGGCTCAGTCCTTCCGCTCTATCCCAGGCTACAAATCTATCATTTTCTTTTCACAGGGATTTTCAAGTTCCATGCTCTATGCTCCTGACCAAACTTTCCGTGAAAAATATGAGGATGCGGGAAAAGAATTGGCTTCATCCAGTACATCAGTCTACACTGTGAACACTTCAGCAGGAGAAATCCGTCACCTTTCCTACCAAGCACGGGGGGATGAGTCATTAAAAATGTTATCAGAACTTTCCGGAGGAACCTATTTCGAGGATGTGGAATATTATCAGGAAATCGCCCAAAACATCAACCAAACCACCGGCAATTACTATGTCCTTGGTTATTATATTGATGATAAATGGGACGGCAAATTTCATGATATCAAGGTGAAGGTCAATCACAAAGACTGCGCAGTGCGGTCTCAATCCGGATACTTCAATCCCAAGCCATTTTCTGAATTCTCTGAATTCGAAAAAAAACTTCATCTCATGGATTTAGCGCTTAACGAAACTCCCTATCATCAGATTCCGGTTGAAATCCCCTCTGTGGCTCTCTCTTGTCCCGGAGAAAAACAATCAATACTTGTTTTGTTATCCAGATTACCACTGAAGATGATGGGAGAAATAATCCAAAGCAAAACAGAACTGATTGTTTTTGTTTTTGATGAACAAAAAAACATTTTGGACTTCAGAAAAGGTGAATTGACTTTGCACGAGATTGATAAAGATAACGTCTTCCATTATATTCTAACTTCTGTTCCATACGGTCTTTATCAAAACCGCATCATCATACGAAATCTGAAAACCGGAAAGGCAGCGGTGGCTAGCTCATCAATTAAGGTCACTCCACCTCCAGAAAAAGGAATGTTCCTTTATCCTCCTCTGCTGCTAGAGCCAGAAAAGGAAGCCTTTTTCATCCACACTCTAAAAAAAGAAAAGGGAGAAAAAGATAAAGAAGCCATCTCCCTTAAAGATATTTATCCCTTTCTATCTTCCCGTATGTCTCCTCTTATTGGCAAGATAGAGAGAGGGGCATCAAAAATCTTGGCAGTGACCGTTAATACCATCAGAGGTATTGAAAATCCGGATGTTCATCTTATTGCGGAACTGGTAAGCAAATCCACAAAGGAGAAAATCCTCCTTAACTCTCAAATCATCTCCGCCCAAAACAAGGGTTCTGCAGATATTCTTTTATTAGAACTAGAACTTCCGGAACTTGAATCCGGTGAATACTTTGTTGAAATCACGGCAGAGGAAAACACCACCGGAATGACCTCCCGACAGAAAACAATGAATATTCTCTTTTATTAAAAGCCCTCCCCAGTTTTTTACCCATTTTTTATTTCATTTTAAAAAGATGCCCTTTTTTTATATAATATAAGTAAGTTGAGCAAGTATCAAAGGAGGTTCATCAATGGACAAAGTCTTTTTTATGAAACCATTTATTGAAAATTTCAGCAAAAAAACCGTATTCACAAAAATATTTGCAACAATCCTACGGGTTCTGGCTGTCATATCTATTGTGGCTGCA
>JAWLEN010000026.1:0-26280 GCA_041686095.1 Candidatus Aminicenantota bacterium | reverse complement strand
TGGCCCCGGTTCGGTGATTTACGGCAGTGATGCCATTGGTGGAGTGATGAGCTTTCAAACACTTGTACCGCAGTTTTCGCTTTCAAATAAGGAAGCGTCAATAACCGGTAAAGCGGAAGTCCGTCATTCCTCCGCAGACAATGAGATGACAGGCCATTTTGACGTGAATATAGGATGGGAAAAATGGGCCTTGGTCACCAGCATCAGTTCGTTTGATTACAGTCATCTGAGGCAGGGCAGCCGCGGTCCGGATGATTATTTAAAACCCTATTATGTTCAACGTCAAGACGGCGTTGACAGAGTTATTGCCCAAGATGACCCCCAACTTCAGATCCCTTCAGCTTATTCTCAAAAAAATTTCATGCAGAAAGTGCGTTTCAAACCCACTGATAGATGGGAATTAAAATTCGGATTTCATTATTCTGAAACGTCTCCCTTTGGACGATATGACCGGCATAATCGAATAAGGAACGGATTACCCCGCTACGCGGAATGGAATTACGGCCCACAGAAGTGGGTGATGAATAACCTGAGTATCAACCACAGCAGAAGAAATTTTTTATATGATGAAATGACAGTTCGTTTGGCTCTTCAGTCATTTGAAGAAAGCCGCATCAGCCGTTCGTTGAACAGCAGTGAAAAAAATATCAGAATCGAAGAAGTGGAAGCTTATTCTGCGAATTTTGATTTCGTTAAGTCTGCAGGCAAACATAATACTTTGTACTATGGAATGGAATATGTCAGGGATGATGTGACTTCGACCGGTCTGGATAAAGATATTTCAGCAGTTATGCCCTACTGCCAAGACTGCGGAATAACCAAACCGGGTCCTTCTCGTTATCCTCAAGCTGTGTGGCAGTCTGTGGCTGCCTATGTCAATGACCAGTATAAATTTTCAGACTATTTTCTGCTGCAAGCAGGTCTTCGTTATAACCGGTATATTCTGGATGCTGAATTTGATACCACTTTTTATCCCTTTCCGTTTTCTGATGCCCATCTTAACAATGGAGCTTTAACCGGGTCAATTGGCGGAGTGTACCGACCCAAAGATTCGTGGGTCATAAGCACCAATTTTTCCACAGCGTTCCGTTCTCCCAATGTGGATGATATGGGGAAAGTTTTTGATTCTGGACCGGGTTCTGTGGTGGTGCCCAATCCTGACCTGGAAGCAGAATATGCTTATAATTTTGATTTGAGTATGGCCAAAATATTTGGAGATTTCATGAGGATTGACCTGACTGGTTACTGCACCAGACTTCAAAACGCTATGGTGAGGCGTGATTTTTCGCTCAATGGACAGGAATATATTCTCTATGACGGGGTTTTAAGCCGGGTTCAGGCTATTCAGAATGCTGCTGTTTCTAATGTATATGGCCTGCAGGCTGGATTTGAAGTAAAGCTGCCCGCAGGTTTTAGTTTTTCTTCTGACTTTAATTATCAGAAAGGAGAAGAAGAGCTGGATGACGGGACTGTCAGTCCTTCACGCCACGCGGCTCCTTGGTTCGGGACATCCCGGATAACCTATGACAACCATAACCTCACCTTGCAGTTTTATGCCATGTATCAGGGCGAACGAAAGCATGAAAATATGCCTGAAGAAGAAAAGGACAAGTATGATATATACGCGACTGATGCCCAGGGGAATACTTATGCGCCAGGTTGGTTTACTTTGAATATCAAGGGAATCTATGAGATCACAGATTATTTAAGCTTGAGTGCTGGGATTGAAAACCTAACGGATCGACGGTACCGCCCCTACAGTTCAGGAATATCCCGTCCCTGTCGAAATTTTATCATCTCGCTCGGAACGAATTTCTAATCATTTTTTTTGTTCAGTAATTCTTCTCTAACCATGGCGTGTCCGCATTTAGGGCATTTTATATCCGTGCACTTCACGCCCCTTTGATGCTTGACTTTTTCGCCGCACTTTGCACAGACACAATCTCCACCGGGGCCAAAAGCACCGCCGCCTTTACGGCCGCGTCCTCCACCCTGGCCAAGACCTCTGCCTCCTCCAGCAAATTCTTTGTCGTCAAAATCATTCATTTTATTTTTCCTCTATATTTTATTATCACTTATTCGATACATAATTTCAATTGAGCCAAATTTTATTTATTCTATGGGGCCTCCGGCATCTCCGACCTTCCACTCCCCTGCTTCTTGAATGTAAAGTACTGTCCGTCTGAATTCACGGTTCCTATCTTTGACGTCGTATTTCAGCTCAATAAGATGCCAATCCTTTATTTCAGGAAAAACAAATTCAAGTTCTGTTCGGGAGGGTTTATAGAGTTTTTTCCCTGTGAATTTTTTGAGTATATTAAAGTCTCTTCCATAATTCTTTATATAGATCGGAAACAAATCCTGCCTTATGGCTTCCTGCATGATGAATTCTTCTATATGGTCCTTAGGAGTGTAATTTTCAGTCATTTCTATCCACTGGTAAGAAGATGTTTTAGATGAGCCTCCTTTTGAGATGGCTTTGTACCCAAAATATCCCATCACCAAAACCACATCAATGATCAGGATGATCAGGATGATCTTGACGATTTTATTCATATTTTCTCCCCTTCTGTAAATTTATCTTTCAAATTAGCACCTTCTGATCGGTTTCACTGCCCATCATACACATAAAAAATAGGGTGAGTCAACTCTGGTTATGGATATTATTGATGTGGCTTTAAGTATCTCACCTATAGCAGTAAATTTTGAATTCAGACCTCGAGCACGCGGCCCCAGAGCCTAATCGCCCATTTCAGTTGATCTCAGGTGAAGACGGTCTTACAGAAATGATTGCAGAATTTTCTTTTAATGTGGTATATAGGTATATCATGAATAAACCATTATAAAGAATTGATGAACACTCAAAAAACAAAAAGGAGAAAGACAATAATGAAAAAAACGCTGATATTTCTTTTTCTCGGACTTATCCTCTTTTATACAGCCGGATGTCAAAAGGCGGCTGAAAAACCAGCAGAAACCGGGGGTGATTTCAAATGGCAGGTGGATCAATTTGCCGACCTCAGGATCCTTAGGTATCAGGTCCCTGGTTTTGAGGAACTCAGTTCCCAGCAGAAAGAGCTGATCTATTATCTCAGTGAAGCGGCTCTTTGGGGAAGGGATATTGTCACAGACCAGAATTACAAACACAATCTCACTATCCGTAAAACTCTGGATGCTGTAGTCCAGGGCTATCAAGGAGACCGCACCACTCCGGAATGGAATGAATTCATGGTCTACACCAAGCGGGTGTGGTTTTCAAACGGGATCCACCATCATTATTCCACGGATAAGATCCTGCCTGGATTCAGCAGCGATTATTTTGAATCGTTGATCAAAGGCAGCGAAGGAGTTGAGTTTCCTCTTGAAGAGGACCAATCTCTGGATGAATTTATTGCTTTTCTAAAGCCGGTTATTTTTGATCCTGATGTGGATGCCAAAAAAGTCAGTCAGGACTCATCAGGTGATCTGGTCGCTGACTCTGCAGTCAACTTCTATGCTGGTGTGACCCAGGCTGAGGCGGAAGAATACTATGACTGCATCACGGATGAGGATGATCCTACTCCTGTCTCCTACGGCTTGAATTCACGGCTGGTGAAAAAAGACGGCAAGATCATGGAGGAAGTGTACTCCATTGACGGTCTTTACGGTCCGGCTATAGAAAAAGTCGTATTCTGGCTGGAAAAAGCAGCTCAGGTGGCTGAAAATGACCAGCAGCACAGGGTTATCAAAAAGCTGATCGAATACTATAGAACAGGAGACCTGGAAAAATTTGATGAATACAATATTCTCTGGGTCAATGACACGGATTCACGCATTGACTTTATCAATGGTTTTATCGAGGTCTACAGCGATCCTATGGGCATGAAAGCCACCTGGGAATCTGTAGTCAATTTCAAAAATTTAGAAGCCACCAAGCGGGTAGCTGTGATTTCAGAGAATGCACAGTGGTTTGAAGAAAACTCCCCGACCGATCCCCGTTTCAAACGGGATGAGGCCAAGGGTGTGACCGCAAAAGTCATCACAGCCGCCATGCTGGGAGGCGACTGCTATCCTTCCTCACCCATTGGCATCAATCTGCCCAATGCCAACTGGATACGCCGGAACCATGGATCCAAATCCGTCACCCTTGAAAACATTTCCTATGCTTATGACCAGTCCTCACTCGACTCACCTTTTGGTAAGGAATTTACCTACAATGAGGAGATTTTAGAGAGGATAAAGAAATACGGCGCTCTAGCCGGCAATATACACACTGACCTCCATGAAGTCCTGGGACACGCTTCAGGCAAACTTCTCCCTGGTGTCAGCAGTGAAGACCTTAAAAATTACCACTCTCCCGTGGAAGAGGCCCGGGCTGACCTTTTTGCCCTTTATTTCATCACAGATCCCAAATTGATAGAACTGGGAGTCCTGCCCGATGAGGAAGCAGGCAAATCAGCCTATGATGTGGCTGTACGCAACGGTCTCCTGACCCAGCTCACCCGGGTTGAGTTGGGAAAAACCATTGAGCAGGCTCATATGCGCAGCCGGGCTCTGGTCTCTCACTGGGTCTATGAAAAAGGAAAACCCGATAATGTGATATCCAGAGAGACCAAAGATGGGAAGACTTTCTTTGTAATCAATGACTATCAGAAACTGAGGGATCTGTACGGAGAGCTTCTCAAGGAAGTCCAGCGGATCACAAGCGAGGGCGATTATGAGGCTGCCAAATCGCTTGTTGAAAATTACGGTGTGCAGATCGATTCCGAACTCCACAAAGAGGTACTGGACCGCTACAGCAAACTGAATCTGGCGCCGTACGGAGGATTTATGAATCCGCTTTATACACCGATTAAAGAAGACGGAGAGATCATTGATGTCACCATCTCTTATCCGGATGATTATGTGAAGCAGATGATGCGCTACGGCAAGGAATATTCGATTTTAAATTGATAATTCAAGTCAGAAAGTGCTTAATAAGCCATATAAATCTCCGGGGGATTCTAAGCCAGATTCCAAACGTTTCTCCTCCAGAATATCAAGCCCGATTTTCAGCAGTGTTATTTTTTTTCAGGAGGCTGAGGCGGCTTGTAGGGAGTGAGATTGTCCTGTTCAATGACAGCTCTGTTCCACCATTCCGGAGTCTGTACCCGGCCGGTTTTTCTGGTCTCCGGATCATAGATACGGAAGTGGTTGTATTTGACCAGAAGGTCATCTCCCAGTTTCCACCAGGCATTGACCACAGAATTTGCGTGATTGACTGAAAAATCCGTGAGATACTGTCTGGCTTGTTCAGGATCCTTTTGGTAAAGCTCTTGCGCTTCTTCGTCCACAATGGGGATATTTTGAAAAGCAATCCCTTCCCATTTTTCCTGGGCTTTTTTGACGTCCTCTATGGCATAGGAATAGACCACCTGAGTGTGAAAATCCACATAGTCTGAAGCCCACCGGGCAGAATCTCTATTAAAGACATAATGATCGCCGACCTGGAATGACTCAGGGAGTTCGGTGATGCCGCAGTAAAGGGGCATATAGCAGGCTGTGTCCTGAGCTCCAAAAGAGAGCCAGAGGATTCCGCCTATGTGATCGGGCAGCCATCCTCTGCATTGGGTGATGGTGGTGTATTCCACATTATTCACGCAGATGCACCGGGGTCCATTGTATCTTTTTTTATCTACTTGAAATCCGCGAAAGTAATTGGGATTGGCAAAAGGACCTCCCTTGATCCCATCTGTGGGATCAAACAATGCATCCTTGTATTTATCCCGGGTGATGGCCATCACATCCTGGACAGAAATCTTTTTATCCGGTTTCACAGAGAAAGGAAGATCCATGCTTTCTGTGTCCGGTCCTAAATTAAGGGACGGAGCCACAATGTTGAAAAAACGCCACAGCCGCCCTCTTCTTCCCTGGGTGCTTTGAGCGCTTCCCTGAGCAGGAGAATAGGCTTTTTTCCAGCTGAAAGGCTCTCCGCTTTCCGGGTCATAAAAGCCATTTTCAACAGCATAGGAGATCACATTGGATGAAGCCATAAAATAGTCTTTGTTATTCAGATCGATCTCGCCTATGCGTGATTCATTGGGAGTCACACTGACATGGTCATCAGGGACACGCTGAGCACACCAGAGGGCACCGGGTTTGCCGCTTTCCGGAGTCCAAAGAGGACCGACCGGCATGATCTCAAAGATCCAGACCTCATCGGGATCAGACACAGCCAGCATCTCGCCGCTGTCGTTGAATCCATATCCATAAGTGGTGGCCAGGTCTCCCATGATCTGGATAGCTTCTCTTGCGGTTTTGGCTCTTTCCATAGCCATAAGAGTCAGCATGGTGATGTCGAATTTAGCTGACGGGGTCGAGTTTCTCATCTTAAGCCGACATCCAATGGTGGATTCACCCAGCGCTACCTGGTATTCATTCATATAGCCGAACATGCCGTGAATATAGGCATAGGTATGAGGGACCTGCGGGATATCCAGCTCTGTGTAGTCGTCCTTGTATCTTTCCCATTTGACACCCTGTTCCGGGGGCCAGGTTCTGTACTGATTGATATGATAGATCTTGCGGACATCGCCTTCCTTGTGGTCAGCAGCGGGAACAAAACGAAAGGTCCAGTCACACACCCCACAGTCACAGGTGTGGGTGGTCAAGGTCGAACCATCCGCGGAAGCATTTTTTCCCACCAGGATAGAGGTGCATCCTTCCCAGTATTCATATCCTTCCGGACTCTCCTGTTCACAATCCGGGGGTTTGATGACAAAAGCACTCACCACAGCCAGGACTAGGATGAGTAAACCAAAAAATGTCAGGGCTCTTTTTGAATACATACTTTACCTCCTGATATTTATATTCATGATATTAGGCGCGTGAATCACTGAGCCATCCATCATACACATAAAAAGTAAGTCCAGTCAAGAAAATGAATATTAAGGATTTGGTCTGATTTCATCCAGAAAAATTTTATCAGGATTGAGGGAACGATAGAGTTTTCTATAAATTTACCTGTTTATATGGTTTTTCATATTGATTAAATCAATGAGCAGCGCAAAACCGGTCTCTCTTCTCCCTGCTCCAGGGCCAACAATAGTTAGGGGCCCCAGTTCATCAGTCATCAAGGTCAAGGCATTGGTGGCCTCATTGACACCGGCAAGAGGATCGGATAAGGGTAGTTCCTCTGGAAGAACAGAAGCAGCGACTGATCCGTCTTTTTGAATTTCGGCTCTTCCGATCAGTTTCCAGCGCTTGTTGTTTTCTCTAGCTTTTCTGACATTGTCCAGTGAAATATGAGTGATTCCCTGGGCTTCAACGTCAGACCATTCCAGCTTTTTTCCAAGAACCACATTGGTCAATATCACCACTTTTCCCAAAGCATCAAGACCCTCCACATCTCCTGTGGGATCGGCCTCTGCATAACCTAGTTCTTGGGCTTTTTTCAGCGCCTCTTCATAAGATATCCCCTCCTCCATGCGGGTGAGAATATAATTGGTTGTCCCATTAAGGATTCCCTTAAATCCTGTGATATTTATTCCGGCCAGGGAGTATTTGGTCAGATTCAGTACAGGCGTTCCGGAAAGAACCGTACCTTCAAATCCGTAATAGACCTTGTTTTTCCTGGCCAATTCTAAGAGATGGGCGGCTTGTTTGACTACAGGACCTTTGTTGGTGGAGATCACGTTCTTTCCCGCGTTGAGTGCTGTTTTAATATGAGTTAAGGCTGGTTCCCCTGTTTTTATATCTGTATAGGTAACTTCAATAATGGTATCGGCATTGGTTTGTTTGATGGTCTCAAGTCCGTCCATACCTTTGACCCCGGAAGGATAGTTTTCCAAAGACTTTCCATGTTTTGCCAGGGAAAGGATTTCCCGCATGTTAAGTCCCTCTTCATCATACACCGATCCCTTCATGAAGTCCGAGATGGCTGCCACCTTGATGTTAAGGTCATGTTTTTCTCTGAGTAATTTTTCTTTTTCCAGAATGATCTCTGTAAAACCCTGAGCCACAGTTCCATATCCGATAAAAGCTATGTTCACCTTCATAGAATTCTTTCCTCCTTTCCACAGACTTTTTCATAAGACACAAGGCGGGCATTGATAGCCACGACGATGGTGCTGATCGACATCACCAAAGCTCCTATGGCTGGGGCCAGCACGATTCCATACGAGTAAAGAACCCCGGCTGCCAGAGGAATAGCGATCACATTATATCCGGTAGCCCAGGCTAGATTCTGCTTCATTTTTCGGTGGGTAATTCGGGAAAAATTCAGTATATGGCACACATCCATGGGGTTGTTTTCTACCAGAATCACATCTGCGGTCTCAGCTGCCACATCGGTCCCTGCTCCTATGGCGATTCCTAAGTCAGCCTGAGCCAAAGCCGGGGCATCGTTGATTCCGTCCCCCACCATAGCTACGATTTTTCCCTCCTCCTGGAGCTGTTTGACTTTTTCTGATTTTTTATCAGGAAGAACTCCGGCAAACCAGGTCTTTATCCCCAGTTCTTCAGCTACGAATTTAGCCGTGGCTTTATTATCTCCGGTTATGAGCGCCAGTTCGATTCCTTTTTTCTTTAACTCCTCCACTGCACGCCGTGAATCTTCCCGTATCATATCGGTCAATCCAATAACACCGCGGACTTTTTCACCGGATATGACAAAAACAGTGGTTTTCCCTTCTTCTGCTAATTTTTCCATGTTTTTGACTGCATCCTCATCCTGGCCAATATTTTCCAAGAGGGACTTATTTCCAACCAGCACAGTTTCATCCTCTACTCCAGCCTGAGCTCCTTTTCCAGGCAAAGCTTTAAATCCCGAGGAGTTGGAAACATCCAAATTTTTTTCTTTGGCTTTATGAACAATTCCTTGAGCAATGGAATGTTCGGATTCTTTTTCTACAGCCGCTGCAGTCCTCAAAATTTTATCTTCAGACCAATCAGAAAGAGAGATGACATCTGTAACTCCAAACTCTCCTTTGGTCAAGGTCCCGGTCTTATCAAACATAATTGTCTGGACTTTTCTGGCTTCTTCAAACGCAGTGCGGTTGCGGATCAAAAGCCCGTTTTTGGCAGAGAGAGCTGTGACCACAGCAATGACTAAAGGAATGGCTAATCCCAGAGCATGAGGACAGGTGATCACCATAACCGTCACCATTCGTTCCAGAGAGAAAACAAAAGATTTTCCATAGAGAATCCATGCAGCCAGTGTTATGATTCCTACAGATACTGCGACAAGTGTCAACCAGAAAGCCGCCCTGTCAGCAAAACCCTGAGCTTTGGATTTGCTTTTTTGGGATTTCTCGACTAATTCAATCATTTGATTTAAGTAAGAGTCTTTACCGGTCTTGGATACCTTAACGGTTAGGGATCCGTTCCCGTTCACTGAGCCACCGATCACTTCATCATGCTTTTGTTTAACCACAGGTTCTGATTCTCCGGTTATCATGGATTCATCCACCTCTGATTCCCCTTTGATTATTTCTCCGTCTACAGGGATTTTTTCACCGGGTTTGACCAGAACCCTGTCTCCCTGTTTTAATTCCTGAAGATCCACATCTTCGATTTCTTCTTTTGAGACCACCTTATGAGCTGTGGATGGCATCAGCTGCGCCAGCTCTTTCAAAGCTTTGGAAGCTCCCATCACAGAGCGCATTTCCACCCAGTGACCCAGAAGCATAACGTCTATCAAGGTCACTAATTCCCAGAAAAAGACCTTGCCTTTGATCCCAAAGACAACCAGAGCAGAATAAACAAAAGCCACTGTTATGGCTAAAGCAATTAAAGTCATCATTCCCGGCTGCTTATCCCTTACCTCCCGAATAAATCCTTTAAGAAAGGGCCAGCCGCCGTAAATATAAATAAACGAAGAAAGCGCCAGCAGTATCCACATCCGTCCGGGAAAATCCCATGATACGCCCAAAAAAGACTGGATCATGGGAGACAAAATCAAAACCGGAATGGTGATGCCCAGAGATATCCAAAATCGGGTTTGAAAATCTTTCAGCATGTGTTTATGGTGGTCGTGATGGTGTTCTTTATGTCCCTGCATATTTCCCTCTTAATAGTGAAATGATTAACCTGGATTATCTAATAAAAGACAAATCCAGTCAATAGGATCGTTTTTTCTTTATTTCTCTGACAAGAACTTTTATTTTATCCTGTCTGGGATTGATCTCCAGAGACTTTTCCCAGGCATGAAGAGCTTCCTCAACATTTCCCATCTCTGCGTAACAGGAACCAAGGGAATTGAGGATTTCCACCACATTTCCTTTTTGATCAAGGGCTTTTTGAAAGTACATCACTGCCGCTTCTGGTTCTCTGATACGCTTGGCTGATTCGCCTAAATAATAAAAAAGTTCGAACTTTTCTTTTCCTCCCGCTGCATAAGGAGTGAGGACATGAATAACTTGTTTAAAATTTTCAGCGATCATGAGAGCCCGGCTGTAACTCAGGGCATATTCCAGAGAATCAGTCCTCCCTTCATGGGCTTTTCTCAGCTCATCCAGAGCTTTTTCCATCTCCCTTTTGTTGAGCCATTGATTTCCTCTGACAAAATGATAAGAAGGATCTTCAAGGGGCGGATTAATCTGAGCCACATACCAGGAACCTGGATGGTTTTGTGATGTAACAGAAAATCTTCTTTTGGCTTGAAGTATCTCATCTTCCTGTTCATTGAGCAGGCTTACTTTCATTAAATATTTGCCCTCTGAAAAATCTTTAAGAGAAAATTCCTGCAGAAAATTTGGAGGGTTGGCATTTTCGCTGACTTTTTTCTGCTCGGTTTGGAAAGGTTTTTCCTCTTCTTCCTTGAAAAAAGCAAAATGAAGCATCCCTTTTTCTTTTTGCTGCGCATTCATCCCGAATATCTGAAAAAAAACATGGAAGGAATCTTCCTTATGAAAGATGTTGTCCATGGATGGATAAATCAAAACATCGCCGATTTGATAGGCCCGAATTGATTCCCCCTCAGGCAGGCCTTTATGCACCAGGCGTGAAAAAATGGGCAGAGTTATATTCAACGTTTCTGGATCAGGAACCGTAATATCCTTTTCAAATGAAGTGAATTCTCTGGTCACAGTGTTTTCTAACAGGAGATTGAATTTATACTCTCCTGGAATCAAGGGGAATGAATCACACAAATGAAAGGGTCTTTTCCCAATGGTCTTCAATTCTTTTTCCCTGAGTTCAATGGGCACGTTTCGTTCTCTCTGGAAGATGGTGCGGTCTTGGGCATCTTTGACCAACATGGATAATTTGATATTGGTGAAATATTTATCCTGAAAAGTATCTACAGAGAGAGAATCCGGTACAATGGTGTAGTTGACGAAAAACAGACCCGCCGGATCCTGAGTCACATTCACCAGATTGTGATTCCCCATGAAATGGACAGAATAGCTCACCTCAACTTCAGCTTTATGCTCTAAAAAATCATAGGCATACTGGTTATCGATCTTATTTTGAGGGATGGTCTCTATTTTTTGGACTATGATCTCAGATTGCATCCTGTTCTGAGGTCCATCCTGTCCGGGGAGATTGGAAAAAGCAGCTTCAGCCAACTCATATGAGACTTTTTCTTTTAAAATTCTGTAGGCTTGATAGTCTAAAGGGTCCACTGTGCTCTCAAAGCGATCATGGGAGACTCCCATCAAAAACTCTCGACTCAACATAGTCTTATTTTCAGGATCATCCAGGACAAAATGCACCAGCTCTTTGGGCCCATCGCTCAGGGGGCTGTAAAGTTCGTAATCTCCGGCTCCGTATCTTCTGAAGAACAGAAGACGAAATACTGTTGGCTGACCCAGATTGGGATCACCGTGGTAATACCATATCTCTATAGGGTAGGTTTGGATGGTATGAATTTTTTCTACTTGATAGGGTGAACCCAGTATGATGTACATTCGTCCTCTATCTGTTTGCCAACCTTTAAGAGTGGACAACCTTCCGAAGGTTTCATTAGCAAATTGGAATCTTTGGTAGTGCTCTTCTTTAAACTCATTTCTAGGAGTTCCGGGTGTGGGATCCCTCTGTCTCCAGAATTCTCGGATAAAAAGATCCTTTTCCTTATTGGTTTCCAGCTGAAGAAAAACTTCTTTCTCTGACTTAGTGATGATGTAAGTCACTTCATTGAGCCATTGTTCATATTCTTCAGAAAGGGTGACCTTTTGCTCAAGCGAGTTGGCCATCATAGAAAAAATAAAAACTAAAAAAGCTGTTAAAAATATTTTTTCTTTCATCTTTTTCCCACTGTTAATAGTCTTAAAATTTTATCTTGGCTCCAATTCTGATGGCAAAACCGCTGAGGTCATAATTTGCTTTTCTTGCAGTTTCATACCAATCAGGGGTTTGGTTGTATATAGATATTTGAGGAGGAATGGATTCATCTGCCATGTAAAAAAGCGATCCTTCTTCCTCTTCTCCATAATAAAAATAGTTGCTTTCTTTTCCATCAAAATTATTGATATTAGCGTATCGGCCTTGATATTCAATAAAAAGAGTGGACCGGGAGTTCCACTCAAGCTCCAGCCCTACACCCCCGTGAAATCCCCATCCTTGGCCTTGGGCTTCCTGCGAAACAAAGTAGGGTCTGTAATGCATATTGTAGTCATGTTTTACAAAGTGATAGGAAGGTCCCGCGTTAAAGGTTAAATTAATTTTTTTGAAAACAGGTTGGGTGTAAAATAATCCCAGTCTCACCGGAAAGGCTTTGACTCTGATATTGCTGTGAAGTCTTCGAATAGATTTGGATTCGGTTAAAAAAAGAAAATCTAAATTGCCCCACTGAACATAACTCAAACCAAGACCAATTCCTATACGGGGGGTCACACTGTAGATGGCATCAGCACCAAAGTCAAACCCCGAATGAAATGGCTTGATCTGACCGTTTAAATAATCACCCTGGGAATTTATGTAAAATTTATAATAATCCACCAATCCTGTAAGCCCATTGTTGATCTCACCTGCAGCGATATGGTTATAACCCACAGAAACTTTTACTGTGAGACCAATTCCTTTAAAAAAATCGGATTCTTCACTCCAAAAATCAGTCTTCTTTACCACTTTTTCTTTTACTGCCCTAACTTGACTGGAATGAATGTAACCGATCACCACGATCCCATTTTCATGTTTGAAGACCACCCGGAACCATTCATCCTTTTTTTCATAAGACTGCAGGATTGAAGACTGAGGGACAGTCATGACCACGGGACTGTATTCTGAAGGCTCCATGTGTATGTTGGCTTTTTCCACCACAACTCTGATTTCCCATTCAAGGATGTCCTGGATGGTGCTGGATGGGAAAATTTGGATGGGGAAAAATCCTAAAAATACAATCATGATGATAAAAATTCTAATGAGACTGAATAGATTATTCATGGGATAAATCTTTTTAGGAAGGATATTCCGTGAATTTTCTTTCTGAATAGCAGCCGTCTTTATTTATCCTTTCAAGTGACAGCACATCTATAATATACAAAAAAAATCAATCCTGTCAATTGGAAGGAATAAAAAAAAATGAATATTTTAACTAATTTTCATATTTAAACGTTTATTCATTAGGATTTGTATGCATTACTGCAGGAAGCAGGACTTCTTTGAAAAAAAGGCTGACTGGAGATGGACTTAATCCGCTGTGCATTCCCCCTATGTTGGTTAAAAGAACCACAGTTATGTCAATATCTTCCAGCCAGTACATTAGGGCTGTAAATCCAAGAGTACCTCCGGAGTGCCCAAAAGCTGCATGGTCTTCATAATAATCATCGATCCACATGATTCCCTGCATATATTTGAACCTAGAGCTTCGGATTTTTTCTGGAGGATAGTAAGTGAAGACTTCTTTCTGCATTTCTGGGCCGAGAAGCTCATTATCACGAATGGCCCGAGACCAGCGCACGAGATCGCTTGCTGAGGAGACCATGCCTCCAGCAGCCCATTCAGGAGATAGATTGGCTGGTGTGGATTCCACCACATACGGCCGGATTTGTGTGAAACCCCGGTGCACTCCTGCCGCTTTATTAAAATAAGGTGTGGCATAATGATAGTGGTGGACATAACTGCCTGGAATTTTTTCAAATGATTCCAGATAGGTGTCTTCAAGATGAAGGGGCTGAAGAATTCGCTCTCGAATCTCTGCGGCCACAGAATTGCCGGTCACAGCCTCGATAACAAGTCCCAGTATGGTGTAATTGGTGTTGGAATAGGAATAACGTTCCCCGGGTTTAAACTGCGCAGTCAGACCTTCACGGGCCACATACTCGAGAGTTTCTGTTTTTTCCCAGATATAGCCCAATTTCATTTGGTCGCCGCGTCCTTTACGAATCCAATCAGGCTGAAATTCCCAGGTAGGAATACCGCTCTGATGGTTCAGAAGATCACGCAGGGAAGCCTTATCTGCATTGGGAACTCTACGTATAATCTCCAAATCAAGGTAATCGGTGGGGGTTTTATTTAAGTCCAGTTGACCTTCTTCTACTAGTTGAAGGATAACCCTGGCTACAAAAGTCTTGGTAATGCTGCCTACGCCAAAACGATCATGGGGCTTAACCGGAATCTTTCGAGAAACGTCACTGTATCCCGCTGTTCCTGTCCAAACAAGGCGGTCACCTTCCCCGATAGCCACCGAGATGCCGGGAATTCCCAAGGCAATCCCGCAGACTAGGGCATCCTGCAGGGATTTATCATTATCCCAGGTTGACTGTGTCTCCGCATGGAAGGGCAGGACATAAACCAAAATGAGGGCCACTAAGGCAAAAGTCCGAATTATTCTGGAAAGATATCGGGTCATTTCATCCTCCTGAAATATGTCAAAAATACCTAAGTTTTAAAATCCTTTGGCCAAACCCTCCCCTATCGGGTCTGAACCGCCAAAGAATCGAATAGGCTTTCCATTAGCATTGTACTTGATGGTGAGGCTGTGCGCGTTTCCAAGACCATTAATATTTTTTCATTTTTCTATGACCATGAAAATTATAGTCACTGTAATTTTTTATTCAAGGTAGATTTTATCCTTTGTCTTGATTTGAGGATATTTAGCCTGGATTATTCACGAGTCGAGGTTGTAAGCTTGATGAAATTCAGGTGTGGCTGAAGCGACTTTGAAGATTTAGCCTTCTGAGTGCTGTGTTTGAGGGTACTCAGCGGAGCTGAGCTGCGAGCGTGTTTGACCCACGGACGGGGGGAGTTGCGCAGCAGCCGAAAACACAGTGCGAAGAATGGCGTTAAAAATCTGAACGGAGCACAAGCCATATCTGAATTTCATATCGGCTCGCCTCAATGGTAAAAAAATGGCGATTAAAATTGAAAATATAAGCAATAAAAATTTGTTGATGGAAAGTCAAAGCCCCTTGCTCATGGCATTAAGGAAATCAGCGTTTGTTTTTGTTTTGCTGATTTTTTCTATTAATAATTCCATGGCCTCAACTTCTGAGAGCTGACTCAATACTTTTCTAAGGACCCAAATCCTGTTGAGGTCTTCATCAGGAATAAGAAGCTCTTCTTTTCTGGTTCCGGATATGTTGATATCAATGGCTGGAAACAGTCTTTTGTTTACCAGTCTTCGGTCTAAATTGATTTCCAAATTGCCAGTTCCTTTAAATTCCTCAAAAATGACTTCATCCATTCGGCTTCCTGTATCCACAAGTGCTGTAGCCATAATGGTCAGACTTCCCCCTTCTTCAATTTTTCGGGCTGATCCAAAAAATTTCTTGGGTCTGTTGAGCGCATTGGCATCGATTCCGCCTGACAAAACTTTTCCAGACGGGGGGATAATAGCATTATGAGCTCTGGCCAATCGGGTAATGCTGTCAAGCAAAATGATCACATCTTTTTTGGTCTCTACCAGTCTTTTGGCTTTTTCTAGGACTATGTTGGATACTTGGGCATTTCTCAGCGGGGGTTCGTCAAATGTGGAGGCGACCACTTCACCTTTGATGCTTCTTTGGAAATCCGTGACTTCTTCAGGTCTTTCAGCTACCAGTAAGACAATGAGAATGACTTCAGGATGGTTTTTTTCAATGGATTGAGCAATGGTTTTAAGAAGAGTGGTTTTCCCTGCCCTGGGCGGGGAGACGATAAGTCCTCTCTGCCCTTTTCCTATAGGAGTGAGGAGGTCCATGATTCTGGCGTTTAAGTTTTTGGGATGTCCGTCTTCGAGATTAAACTTTTCGAAAGGATATAAGGGAGTCAAACCGTCAAATTGTTTGTTTCTTCGGGCTCCAATGATTTCTTCAGGGTGTTTGAAATTGATGGCTTCAATTTTTATCAGAGCAAAATACTTTTCCCCATTTTTTGGGGGTCGAACCACTCCAGAGATGGTGTCTCCGGTTCTGAGTTTGAATTTTCTGATCTGTGAAGGCGAAACATAAATGTCGTCCTGACTTGGAAGATAGCTGAATTCCGGGGCTCTTAGGAATCCAAATCCATCATTAAGACATTCAAGAACTCCTTCTGAAAACAGCAATCCTTTTTTCTTAGCTTGGGCTTCCAGGATTTTGAAGATCAGGGTCTGTTTTTTAAAATTCTTGATCTCATCGTCAGAAATACCTAGATCAGCAGCTAAGGAAGTGAGTTTTTCTTTTTTAAATTTTTCAAGGTCTGCAATGCTGTACTCTTTCATTTTATTTACCTCACAAATATTAATAAAGATTTGAATTACGAAATAGCTCTAATGGATATTTTAATCAATGAGTTACAGATGAATCCTGTGATTCTTTATCTTTGCTTTCATTGATACCAGACCTTATTGAGACCTTTTCTTTGCTGTCTTTATCAAAAGAAACTTCTTTAGTTAATGCAATTTTTAAAACTTCATCCATGGTCTCAACAAAATGAATTTTTATAGATTTTTTTATTTTTTTGGGTAAATCTTTTAAATCACACATATTGTCCAAAGGAAGAATCGCTTCTTTTATTCCTTCCCTATGGGCAGCGAGAAGTTTTTCTTTAATGCCTCCCACTGGAAGGACTTTTCCTTTTAGAGTAAGTTCTCCGCTCAGGGCGACTTTTTTATCAACAGGAATATCGGTCAAAAGTGAAATAATAGAGGTGGCTAAGGTGATTCCAGCAGAGGGCCCTTCTTTTGGAGTGGCCGCTTCAGGAACATGTATGTGAATATCAAATTTCTTATGAAGGTCTTTGGCTATGTTTAATTCATACATCTTTCCTTTAACATAGCTAAAAGCAGCTTGGGCTGATTCTTGCATGACTTCCCCTAATTGACCCGTGTAAGTGAAATTTCCCTTTCCGTGAACCTTAGTGACTTCAAAGGTTAAAAGCTCTCCTCCGAATTCTGTCCATGCCATTCCAATGGCAACTCCTGTTTCATTCTTTTTATCGATTCCAGTTCGTCGGTACCGAGGAATTCCCAGGTATTTTTCAAGTTTTTTAGGAGGGATGTATTCTTTATAGTCTTTTCCTTTAGTCACTACTTTTTTGACCACTTTTCGGCAGATGGAAGTCAGTTCACGTTCAAGATTTCTGACTCCAGCTTCTCTGGTGTAGTCATTAATGAGCTTTTTTAATGTTGTATCAGATATCTTGATATTTGATTTCTTGAGGCCGTGAGCTTTAAGCTGTTTGGGAAGTAAAAATTTCTTTCCTATCTGCAACTTTTCTTCTTCTGTATAACCTGGTATCCGTATGATTTCCATTCGATCGATTAAAGGATTGGGAACAGTATTGAGCATATTAGCGGTCACCACAAACATCACTTGAGAAAGGTCAAATTCAGTGTCAATGTAATGGTCCAAAAAAGTGCTGTTTTGTTCAGGATCAAGGACTTCCATAAGGGCAGATGAGGGGTCTCCTCTAAAATCAACGCTCATCTTGTCCACTTCATCAAGCAGAAAAACAGGATTCTTGGTTCCTGCTTTTTTTATCATTTGAATCATTCTTCCAGGATAGGCTCCGATATAAGTCCTTCGGTGACCTCTTATTTCAGCTTCATCCCTGACTCCTCCCAAAGACAATCGGACAAATTTACGTCCGGTAGCCCGAGCAATAGATTGGCCCAGAGAGCTCTTCCCAACTCCAGGAGGGCCGACCAGCCCGAGAATGACTCCTTTGGGATTTTTCACAAGCTGCCGAAGGGACAAATATTCCAGAATTCTTTCTTTGACTTTTTCTAAACCGTAGTGATCTTCGTTGAGTATTTTTTCTGCCTTTTTAATATCTCTCTTTTCTCTGGATTTCTTGTTCCATGGAAGAGAGATAATCCAGTCAAGGTAATTACGGCTGACCGTGGCTTCAGCAGACATAGGGGGCATTACTTCCAGCCTTTCAATTTCCTGAAGAGCTTTTTCTTCAGCTTCTTTGGGCATGTTGGCTTTTTCTACTTTTTTCCTTAATTCTTCGATTTCGTTTTGTTTTCTATCTTTTTTTTGGCTCATGCTGGTGGTGAATATTTTTTGTCCTTTGTCTGGGAAAGGTTTCTTTTTTTTGCTGGAAGAGTTTCCGTCTTTTCTTAATTGTGAATGTATTTTAAGTATCTCACTTTCAATAACAAAGTTCAAACGCCTTATTCTTTCCAAGGGATTAATGGTTTCTAATAGGTTTTGTTTCTCGTCCACATTTATATGCAGATGAGAAGATATAATGTCTGATATTCTTTCGGGTGTGTTTTCCCTTAACGCTGGTATTATGGAGTCAAAATTGGTGTGTTTGGTTAATTTTAAATAGTCTTCAAACAGACTAAGAACTCTTTTTAATGACTCATTAAGGGATTTATCGTCATTTATTTTTGTTTGTTCGACTTCCTTTGCCAGAACCTCATAATAAGGGTAAGATTTAATGTATTCAATAATCCGGGATCTCTTTTTTCCTTCCACAATCACTTTTAGATTTTTATCGTCGATCTTAACAACCCGGATTATTTTAGCTATAACCCCAAAAGAATATATGTCATTGGGTTGGGGGTTGTTGAGAGAAGCATCTAATTGAGTTGAGAGAAAAATAATTTTTTCGTCAGAAGAAGCTTTTTCTAGGGCTTCCACAGATGAATCACGGCCAATAATGAACGGCACTAAAGTAGATGGAAAGACAACCAAATCTCTTAATGGGATTAACGGTAATTTTTTTAGATCTTTACGTTTGTTGTTTTTTTGCATGTTTATACCCCCACTGCCTTTTTGAGTTTATCATATTCCATAATGTTATTCTCGACCATTTTTTTTGTCACTCTGATCTGGTCCGGCTTTTTTTGGGAGGGCAGATGGAACATAATATCCAGCATCAATTCTTCTATGATACTCCTCAGCCCCCTGGCTCCTAATTTACTTTTCATGGACTTTTCAGCCACTGCTTTTAGAGCTCCTCTAGAAAAGTTGAGTTTGACATCTTCCATTTCAAACAGTTTCTGATACTGCTTGATAATGGCATTTTTTGGTTTGGTAAGAATATTGACCAGATCATCCTCAGTTAACTCGGAAAATATAGAGACTATAGGAATTCTTCCCACTAGTTCTGGAATAAGTCCATATTTAATAAGGTCTTGAGGAATCAACTTTTTGTAAATTTCCATTTTCTTTTCAGCAGGTTTCTCTTGAGAATCATGTTTAAATCCAACGGAAGCCTTCCCTGTTCTTTCCTGAATGATGGAATCAAGTCCGTTAAATGTCCCCCCCATGATGAATAATATATTGCTTGTGTCAATAGGAATGTATTTTTGATTGGGATGTTTTCTTCCCCCCTGAGGAGGAACATTGGCAGTGGTTCCTTCTATGATTTTTAGAAGTGCCTGTTGAACTCCTTCCCCTGAAACATCCCTGGTTATGGAAGGACTGTCGGTTTTTCGTCCTATTTTGTCTATTTCATCTATATAAACAATACCTTTTCTCGTTTTTTCAATATCTCCATTTGCAGCATGGAACAGTTTAAGTATGATATTCTCTACATCTTCTCCGACATATCCAGCTTCAGTAAGAGTGGTAGCATCAGCGATAGCAAACGGAACAGAAAGTATTTTTGCCAGAGATTGAGCTAGTAATGTTTTTCCTGTTCCTGTAGGTCCTATCAGAAGGATATTGCTTTTCAATATTTCTACATCCTCTTTTTGGTATCTGGAATTAATGCGTTTATAATGGTTGTAAACCGCCACAGCGATTTTCTTTTTGGCATCATCCTGACTAATGACATATTGATCCAGGGTCTCTTTAATTTCAAAAGGAGTGAGAAACTTATATTCTCTTTCCTTTTTTACTTTTCTCTTCTTTTCATTGCTTATGATAGAATAAGCCACTTTGATACAGTTATCACAAATATAAACACCATTAGGGCCTGCAATAAGTTTATTGACCAGCCCTTGGTGCCGGTTGCAGAAGTTGCATCTGGCTAATTTCTTCTTGTTTTCATTCATGTTATTGTTTTAGTTAAAGATCTTAAGCCAGAAAAAACCTAAGACTTATTTTTTTTCTTTTTTGATGTAATGATACTGTCAATGATTCCGTATACTTTAGCTTGTTGAGGGGTCATTATAAAATCTCTTTCAATATCCTCTTCAATTTTCTTTTTGTTCTGATGAGTGTGTTTGACTAATATTTGATTTATGTTTTCCCGGATCCTTAAAATTTCCTTTGCTTGAATGGCAATATCAGTGGCTTGACCACTAAATCCCCCTAAAGGTTGATGGATAATGATTCGGGAGTTGGGAAGAGCAAACCGCTTGTTTTTTGTGCCGGCTGCAAGCAAAACCGCAGCCATGCTGGAGGCTTGTCCTACACATATGGTCGATATTTCTGAATTGATGTACTGCATGGTATCATAAATTCCTAATCCTGATGTGATACTTCCACCAGGTGAGTTGATATACACTGAAATAGGGCTTCCTGAATTTTTGGCTTCAAGAAAAAGCAACTGAGCAATAACTGAGTTAGCCACTTCATCATTTATTTCAGAGCCAATGAAAATAATATTATCTTTGAGTAAACGTGAGTAAATGTCATAGGCACGTTCATTTTGTCCTTCTTTATCAACAATAAAGGGGATTTGTATCATTGGGAAATTACTTTTCTATTTTAGCATTATCGACTAAAAAGTCAATAGTCTTTCTGATCAGCATATTTTGCTTCAAATTTTCTTTTCTTCCTTCTTGACTCATATACTCTTTGATTTTTATTAAAGGCACGTTGTTTGATTTGGCTAATTTCTCGTACTCTTTCTCAAGTTCTTCATCTGAAATTTCAATATTTTCTTTTTCAGCTATTTTGTTTAAGATCAGATGATTTTTTATTGATTCTTTGGCTTTTTTCCTTGCCTCTTCATTCAATTTATCCTTTTCTTCTTCAGATAGATGGGATGAGCCTCTTTGTCGAGAAGAGAGGATTTTTTGAATATTTGACTTTGTTTCCTCTTCCACTACAGACTCAGGTAGATCAAAATCGACCTTATCTGAAATTTTATTCATGATTTTTTCTGTATGTTTTTGCTTTGAGATATTTTCTCTTGCTGAATTCAGTTCTTTTTTTATCTCATTTTTCAAAGAGTTCAGATCTTTAAATTCTCCTAAATCCTTAGCAAAATCATTGTTTAATTCCGGAAGAGACTTTTTTTTGATAGAAAGAACTTTAACTGTATATTTAATACTTTTTCCTGCAAGTCTTTTGTTTTTATGGTCCTTTTTATAAGACACCTGGAATTCTTTTTGTTCACCGACCTTCATTCCTTTCAAAGCTTCATTTAAAGAATGATCATTATCAGGATGTCCTGCCAGAACAACTGTTTTTTCTGTGGGGAGCATTTTTTTGGAATCCAGATCCATGCCTTTTATTTCAGCAAATATATAATCATCTTTTTTGATTCCCCTTTTCTCAACAGGTTTATACTTTGCTGATTTTTCCCTAAGATCATTCAATGACTTATCCACATCTTCGGCTGAAACACTTTCATTTTCCTTTTTAACTTTAATGTTTTTGTATTTAGGAAGTTCAAATTCAGGCCAAACTTCATACTGAATTTTCATTTTGAGTGGCTTGCCTTCCTGAAAATCGAGATCTGTGATTACTGGTGAGGTAACCGGAGAGATTTTTTCCTTGATCAAGGACTCGCGTATGGCTTTAGGTGCCAAGTTGTTTATAATGGTGCTTTTGATTTCATCTTGATACATCTGTTCGACAAGGTTTCGGGGAGCCTTTCCTTTACGGAAGCCTTTTATTTTAGCTTTTCCTGCGAAGTGGTTCAGTGTTTTCTTGTATTCCTTATCAATTTTTTCCTCAGAAACGGTCACTTCCATTTCTCGTTGACAATCATTTTTCTTTTTTGGTTTTTTTAGTTCTTTTTGCATTTGAATCTTATTTTTGTGATTGTATTAATGGGCAGAGCGGGACTCGAACCCGCACTCCTTCATCAGGAACTAGGTCCTAAGCCTAGCGCGTATGCCAATTTCGCCACCTGCCCTGTTTTTTATTTATAAATTTCTCTGATCTTTAAAATATAGTGCTAAACAAGATATTAAAAAGATTATGAGCAGTTTTTGGATAAATTGACTCTGAAGCTCATTTTTATCATAGAAATAGTTTATTGTCAATTATCCTGCAGATAGAACAGACCTTAGAAACTAAAATTTAATTATCTGAAATATTTTAAAAGTCTCTGTGCCATACCTGGGTCGATCTTTTTGAGCTGCAAATAGACTTCCCGTGCGCTCGCATTATCCCTTATATTGAGATAGGCTATTCCCAGGTTGTAGTAGGCTTGGGCATTATTAGGCTCTAATTCTATGGTCTTACGAAGGGGATCGATTGCAGAGCGCCATTGTTTCATTTTTAAGTAATTCACAGCAATGGATAACCAGACATCAGCATTGTTTGGGTATTTATCAATAAGCTGTTTTAATATTTTAATTGAATTGGAATATTGATTAAGGTTTGAATAACACACAGCCAAATTCTGATAGGCATATTCCATATCTGGATTTAATTCAATGGCTTTCTCAAATATTGGAATGGCTTCTCTATATTGCTCCTGCTTCACGTACATGTAACCGACATTATAGTAGGCATCAGCACTATTAGGTTGAAGTTCTATGAGTTTTTTCGCAGATTCAATGGCTTTATCAGGCATATTGGCATCATCATACATTTTGACCATCATATTGAAATAGACTTTGGCATCGTCAGGATTGTCTTCTGCTAACGCAGTGTATATTTCAGCGGCATTCTCATACTTTTCAATTTTTTGATAGGTATCTGCAAGTCTATATTTCAAATTGTCATTATCAGGATTGTTCTCAATAGCTTTTTGTAAGGAATCAGCGGCTCCTTGGAATTCTTCTGTCTCCAGTTGTGCGATTCCCAAGCGCAAATAGGTGTCTTTGATGTCTTGAGGTTCCGACTCTACAAACTTTTTATAGTTTTCTATCGCTTTTTCATAGTTTTCCAACTCTTCATAGGCCCGTCCAATATTATAGTAAGCACTGGCGTTATCAGGATTAAGCTTTATGGCTTTTTCTAAAGGAGGAATAGCTTCTTCCCATTTCCTCATTTCAATGTAAACAGTGCCCATCTTTAGATAGGCTTCATCGGATTCAGGGTTTAATTGGGTTATGTCTTGATAGGTCGAAACAGCTAAATTATACGCTCTTCCTTTTGTGTACACTTCAGCAAGAATCTTTTTTGTTTCAATGTCTTTTGGATTTTTTTTGACTACTTTTTCTAGATTGTTTTCAGCGATAATCATGTTATTAATGGCAGCGAATGAATGACCTGTTAAATAAGCTCCTTCCAGAGTTGAGAAGTAATCTTCTGTTTCCACTCTTTTGATTTTTTCTGATGAAGAATTTTTATTGACCCTTTCTAATACAGATATAGGGACAATAACCTTGGAAGAAGAACCTTCCGGATAAAAAATGATTCCTACCACTTGTCCGTTTTCATCAAAAACAGGGCCTCCGCTTGCCTCATCCCCGGCTGTTATACTTGAATCTGCGACTTTGATATTGACAGGTGATTCAGCAATATTTATTATTTCTCCAGGGTAGGCTCTGATTTGACCTAGTTGGTTGGATCCGATTAAGAAAACCTTGCTTCCGAACTCTACCGAATTAAAGTTTCCTATAGGCAGAACCGGAGGTTTTTTGTTTATTTCTAAAAGGGCTATATTGGTTTCCTTATCATAATCCACAAGACCTTTAATTTTTACTTTTTTCCCATCAGCAGAAGTGCCTTCAATGGAATCAGCTTGGCTTATCAGATGATAATTGGTGGCAATAATCTTTTCTCCGACAGCAAATCCAGTCCCATTATAGAGAACATTATCTTCTTCACCCAATGATTTTAGGGCAATCACACTTTCTTGATATTTATTGAAGATACTCAAAGCTTGTTTTTCTAAGTCCTCGTCCTGTTTATTTTGGGAAGACAGATAAAATGGAGTGATAAGAAGAATCATACAAAAAACTATAAAAACTGTTTTTTTATTCATTTTGCCTCCTTATTGGTGAATCCTGATCATACAGGATTTCACCTTTATGACCTATTATTTCATGCCGCATGATGATACAAATAAATTTACACTTTAAGGGAAGTTCTGTCAAATATTTCCTCATCCTGGTCTTCATATGCCAACCTTTCTTCATCTGCTTCGTTATCAGATGAGATTGCCTCATCTCTTCATTGAAATTCAGGTGTGGCTGAATTTCTTATTTGACAATTTAAATAAGGTTCTTATGATTTAAATTCAGATGATTGAGAAAAAAATCATATCAAATGTTTTTATTTTTACCTTAGCCGGAATAATCATATGGATAATCCTCATATTCACGGCACCTGTCCTAAAAAGTCTCAATAATCCTCTAAATGCCTTCATTTATTCCATTTTTGCTCCTATTTGCCATCAAAATCCATCACGATGTTTCTATTTCAATGGGCATCCTTTATCGGTCTGCACTCGGTGTTTAGGGATCTATTTTGGGTTTTTTATGGCGACTGTGTTTTTTCCTTTGGTGAATGGATTTAAATCTGCAAAACTCCCAAAAAATCAAATTTTTTATGTTTTTTCAGTCCCTATTGTTATGGATACTTTTGGAAATCTCTTTAATTTATGGCATACTTCAGATTGGTTGAGGTTCGTGATTGGTTTTATTTGGGGGATTCTTCTCCCCTTTTATTTTATTGTTGGAATTTCTGAATTATTTATGAGCCGCAAACATTTTTTCTTGAAAAAAGAACAAAAAACAAAATAGAATAATAAAAATCGTATATAGAGGAGGCAAGATGGAAGATCAGAGAGCAAATATGTTTGTGCCCGCGCTTATAGGAGGGGGCGTGGCTGGAGTTCTTTCTGCTATCCCTATCCTGAACTGTCTGTGCTGTCTGTGGATCATTGGGGGAGGAATCATCGCCGTTTTTTTTCTTAATAAAGATATATCAAAACCAATGACTATGGGAGATGGAGCCATTGTAGGGGTTTTCTCCGGCCTTGTGGCTACTGCCGCGGATTTTCTTATAAGTATTCCCTTAGCTCCCATCACCAATAAATTTATTGCCAACTTTATGGAAAGGATTGCAGAGTATGCTGATGAAATGCCTGCGGGATGGGAATCCTGGTTGGATAAAGGAACAGCTGATGTTCACATCTCCATGGTTCTTCTTGGGATCCTGATCAATGCAATTGTTTTTTCCGCACTGGGTGCTCTGGGCGGGATCATTGGTGCATCCATATTTAAAAGAGATAAGATGAAACAAGGAGAAAAGGATGTTGTTGACGTCCCCAAAGAGTCGAGCTCTGTTAAAGACACAGATAATAATAAATCCTGAATCCAATAAAGGACAAACTGGCAAAAGCTGGGGTCGTATCAAGGAAGCACTGAGTAATTTTTTTAAAGAATTTAAGTACGAGTTTACCGAGAAACCCACTCATGCTACCGAAATATCTAGATCTGCTATCAAAGAGGGAACTGAATTAGTGGTCGGAGTGGGCGGTGACGGGACCATGAATGAGATAGCCAACGGCTTTTTTGAAAACTATGAAATCATAAACCCCAAAACATCGCTGGGGATTGTTCCCAGTGGGACCGGATCTGATTTTAGCAAGAGTCTGAACATACCGCAGAACCTAAAAAAATCCATGGAGATAATAATAAAAAGCCCTCAGGCTGATATCTTGGATATAGGAAAAGTCAAGTACAAGACTTTATCAGAAGATGAAGAAGAAAGATTTTTTTTGAATGTGGCTGATTTTGGTTTCGGAGGTGAAGTGGTTAAAAGAGTTGAAGAGAAAAGACTGAAAAGAAAGGCTTCTTCTTATTTGAGGACTCTGATTTTTACTTTTATTTCTTACAAAAGCAAGAAGTTGAGTATAAAAGTCGATGGAAAAGAATATCCTACT
>JAWLEN010000025.1:0-26568 GCA_041686095.1 Candidatus Aminicenantota bacterium | reverse complement strand
AAATAGTGAAATAATCAAAAATACGACCGTTTTTTGATTGAGTATCTGCAAAGTGCTGCACCGCACTTTGGAGATCTTTTTCAAAATACTTCACAGCCCTCAGCATATCACTGAAGTCTCTGATCCAAACAGAATTCGTATCAGGGGTACGGTAGGCGGTTATCTTCTCCCCGTCTATCTCCATATTCATTTTAGCTCTTTGTAAAAAAGAATGGATCAAAGGATAGAATTCATCAAATTCCTTTCTGCCTGTTTTGATCCTCACGCTTTCTTTTCCCATGATCTTTCATACTGCTTATATCAAAGCCCTTGGTTTGGGTCAATGATATGTTTTAAAAAACGGCTTTTAAAATAGTGTTCGACAACAACATCTGTTTTTGATAAAAAGATTGTTAAAATGCATATTTTCGGGCTGCATATTATAGATGTTATTCTCATTTTCATTTATGTTTTGATCATTCTCTGGTTGGGTAAAAAAGCAGGAGAAAAGACCCAAAACACTGGAGATTTTTATCTGGCTGGGCGCAGGTTAGGTAAATTTTACCAATTTTTCCTAAACTTTGGAAACTCAACCAACGCAGACCAAGCTGTGGCTGTATCCAGAGAGATCTACCGTCAAGGAATTGGCGGGATGTGGATCCAATACTTAGTGCTTTTTCTCACTCCATTCTACTGGTTCACTACCTTTTTCTTTCGCCGGATCAGGCTCACAACCATTGGAGACTTCTTTACTGAACGGTTTAAAAGTAAATTCCTGGGGGGGAGCTATGCTGTTTTTATCATTTTAATGGCTTTTCTTGGAGGTGGAGTGGGATATATGGTGGCTGGAAAAACAATGATGGCCATGACACCCAAACCTATAGAAAAATGCACCCGGGCTGAACAAATAAGTATCCAGGAATTTAAGGAATACCAAGAGTTGAAATCCAGACTTGATGATGGACTTAGTCCTGAAAATCAAGCCAGATATGATGTTCTGAATGAAAAAAATAAACGGGGGGAACTGCATTCTTTTGTGTCTTTCATAGATCCTGTGATTTTCTATTTTGCTTATGCCTTTATCGTGGGAATCTACACCATGCTGGGTGGATTCAGAGCCGCAGCCATCACTGATGCCATACAGGGAATCCTTATCATCACATTTTCTTTTATCCTTATCCCCATTGGACTGACTAAAATAGGAGGATTCTCAGGGCTTCATGCCTCTGTACCCGATTATATGTTTGAACTTTTCGGTTCAGTCACCCTGAGCGAATACGCCTGGTACACCATCCTGGCCATGATTCTAGCCAATCTGGTATCCATCATTGCTGTGGCTCCGGGTATGGCCACAGCTGGATCTGCTAAAGACGAGAACACCGCTAGATTTGGAATGATCGGAGGGATGTTTTTCAAAAGATTCATCATGATATTCTGGGCCCTGGCAGGACTTCTGGCCATCGGCCTTTATGCAGGAAAGCTCCATGACCCTGATCTCATATGGGGATTTATGACTAAAGACCTCCTCTTTCCCGGAGCAGTGGGATTGATGCTGGTGGGAATCCTGGCAGCCAACATGTCCACTCTGGATGCTGGCTCAGTATCTTACTCAGCTCTGTTCATCAGAAATCTTTACCAGCCGCTCTTTCCTCACAAAACTGAAAAGCACTATCTGGTGATAAGCAAACTCACCATCGCCTTTATTCTCCTTGTCAGTATTTGGGTAGCTCTGTACGTGAATAATCTTCTGGTCCTTTTTAAATACATGATCTCTATCCCAGCTATTTATGGTGCTGCTATATGGCTGGGTTTTATATGGAGAAAACTTTCCAAAACAGCTGTGATTCTCCAAGTCCTCATCTGTATCATTATCTATGCTGTTCTTCCAAACTTATTTCAATCCATGGATTGGGCCCGCCACCATGAATCTTTTTTAAAAGAAACCAAACCACGTGTGGTGACTGTAACCACATCAGCTCTAAAAGAAGATGTGAAAAAAGGCAGAGCTGGTCAAGTAGGTGAAGAAATAACAAAATCCCATATCATCGAGCCAACAGGAATATTTTTTGAAGAAGTAGCCCTTTCTGATCCCAATGACCTAGATTCCCCAAAACTGGGATTAGGGAGGTTTCATGCGGAAATCTGGGTCCTGAGCCTGTGCGGTATCAATTTTTCTAATTTCAGTAAAGCTCAGCTGGTCGCTGTGAGATTCTTTTTTGATGCAGCTTTTCCTTTTGTTCTTCTTTTCATCATTTCGCTATTCACCAAGCCAGTGCCCAAAAAGTATTTGAACCGCTTTTATGCTAAACTCCACACTCCAGTTCAAAAAACACCTGAACAAGAACAAAAAGCTCTGGAAGAATCCTACAGAAATCCTGAAAAATTTGAAAAACAAAAAATATGGCCTGGATCAAATTGGGAAATATTAAAATTCAATAAAATGGACTACGTGGGTTTTGGAGGAAGCTGGATACTGGTGGGCGTGATCATTCTTCTACTTTTGCTGGTCACCTCCATAGGCTCGTAAAATATTTTCCTCCATTGGGCAATATTTGCTATATTGGGTTCATGAGTTTTTTCTTGGATAATTCAAGTAATTTTTAAAATTTAGGGAGAGATATAAAAAGATACATCATCAATACAAAAAAATTCCTCTCCAAGCTCAAAAGTTAATATCTTATTTTATTTTGAGACCATACGCTTGAAATTAAAAAGAGACAAGGACAGAATAACCACAGTGATCCCTGACATAATCAATAAATCATTGATAAAATAAGTGATATCATTCCCTTTCAAGAATATCTCTCGGATAATCCGTATCAAATATCTGAGAGGATTGATATCGGCCAACCATCGAAAGGCGGAAGGAATATTTTCTACCGGAGTGAATAGTCCTGAGAGCAGAAGAAAAAGAACCATAGAAAACCAAGAAAAAAACAAAGCCTGCTGCTGGCTGGTGCATAGAGTTGAAATAAGAAGAGCATAGGAAAGATTGGCAAATAAAAATATGGCGGCAGCTAAAAGAAGATAACCCAGATTTCCTCTTATAAAGATTCCAAAAACCAGGACCACCACCAAAATCCCGATTCCCATCTCTATAAGACCCAACAGAGCCATAGGGAGTGCTTTTCCAGTATAAATTTCTATGG
The DNA here is from genome assembly GCA_041686095.1 of Candidatus Aminicenantota bacterium. Taxonomy (GTDB): domain Bacteria; phylum Acidobacteriota; class Aminicenantia; order Aminicenantales; family Aminicenantaceae; genus WJMT01. Next base: position 23,440 of record JAWLEN010000025.1, on the reverse strand, counting down.
GAGTGAGCCTAGAAATCAACAGAGTGTCCATAGTCTGCTGCTCTTTTTCCCTAACAATGGCAATGGAAGTGAAAAACATAGAAATAATGGTCAGAAGAAGAGCCACAATTCCAGGCCCCATATAATTGATGCTCTCAAGGTTTGGGTTAAACCGGATCACGGTCTTGTTTTTTAAGGGAAATTCAATTCCCTTTTTTTGAATATCAGTCATAATGTAATGTCTAACGATCCCGTTGAAATAACCAGCTGCAATCCCAGATGTGTTGGCGTCTATCCCATCCATAAGGATCTGAACCTCTGGGTAATTCAGGTTTCTTCTCCCTTCATTAAAACCATCCCTCAAAATAATAATGGCTTTTGCCGTGCCTTTCTTAAATATCGAAATATAATCTTCAGGAATATGAGAGATCTTTTTCACGTCAAACAGCGAAGAATGGTTGATTCGATTCACTATCCTGTAAGCATCCTGAGTTTGAGAAAGATTGACCACCTGAACCGGTATGTTTTTCACATCTGTAGTGACCACATATCCCAGCACAATAGTCTGAAGAATAGGTGCTACAAATATAAGTACCAACATTTCTTTTTGCCTTAAAATTTCAATCAGCTCTTTTTTAAAAAGATAAAAAATCCTCATTTTCCTGCCTTTCTCTGCTGACTGAATTTTACAGAGGCGATAACCAAAAACAACACACTGAATCCGATAAGAATCAATCCCTGTGAGGCAAAATGTTTCCATCCCGCTCCTTTGAGAATGAGACCCCGTATCACTTCCAGAAAATAAGTGGCCGGAACAATGTAAGAAAAAGCTCTTAATATAGGAGATAAGGAATCCAAGGGAAAAATAAAACCAGAAAGAAGGATGGAAGGAAGCAGAGTGATGAGAAGAGTGGCCATCATAGCCACTTTCTGGGAGGACGCCATAGTGGAAATAGTGATGCCCAGAGAAAGACCTGTGACAATGTACACCAGAGAAAATACTAACAATATCCAAAGATTTCCTCGAAAAGGGATACGAAACATGACCCTGGCAAAAGCCAATATCAAAGCACCCTCAATCAAGGCAATAAAGACATAAGGCACTGTCTTTCCTAGAACAATCTCATGGGATTGAAGAGGCGATATAAAGAGCAGTTCAATGGACCCGGTTTCTTTTTCTCTAGACACGCTCAAAGAAGTTAAGAGCGCGGATATCATGATCATGATCACAGCCACCAATCCTGGAATGATGTAAAAAACGCTTTTGTTTTCTGGATTAAAATATAATTTGGTGCTTATCTGAAAGATGTCTTTGAGGTCTCTCAGCTCTGATATGAAACCAAAGGTCAGCATCTCATTATACTGATGGACGATATTGGCGATGTTTGAATCGCTTCCATCAATAACCACTCCAATGTGAGAAATCAGTCCTTTTTTAATCCGGCTAGAGAAATCCTGTGGGATGATGATAAACTGTTTGATCTCTCCGGACTTCAGCATTTCCTCAGCTGTTTCTTCAGGACTTTGACTTCCCTCTCCTTTAACCATCTGAGTTACAGAATAGGTTTGATTATGAGAAAATTTTTGGATAAGTGACCTTGACAGCTCACTTTGTGAATAGTCGATCACCACAGTCTCAATATTTTTTAAATCAAAAGAAAGCGAATAACCCAAGACCAAAATCATAACCACAGGAAGTAAAAACAGGATTGCCAGGCTTTTTGGATCTCTTAAAATATGAAAAGCTTCCTTTAATACAACGGCTTTAATTCGTTTCATGGTTCGTCACGACTCTTTTAAAAAGGTTTTCCATAGAATCTGTTTTTCTGGCTTTCATCAACTCAGAGGGTTCACCCTTTAAAATAATCCGGCCCTGGTGAATAATGAGTATTCGGTCTGCGTATTCAGCTTCATCCAGATTATGAGTGGTGACCAGAATGGTCTTTCCTTGCTTTTTTAGTTCATAGATTTTTGTCCAAAAATTCCTTCTGACCTCAGGATCTACTCCGGATGTTGGCTCATCCAGTAAAATAATCTCTGGATCTGATATCAGACATGAAAAAAGGGCTATCCGCTGCTTTATTCCCGGAGGAATATCTTTGACCTGCTGGTTCAGTATTTCTTTAGGTATCTCATTGGAAATCAATCCCTTTTTTTCCTTGATAACTTTTCTTGATAATCCTGAAACACCTCCCCAAAATTCAATGTTTTCATAAGCATTCAACAGCGGATAAAGAGAGAATTTTTGAGACATATATCCGATAAATTTCTTTATTTGATTGATATCTTTTTTCACCTCAAGACCTTTGATCCAAACATCCCCTGATGTGATGCGGAAAAGACCGGTCATCATTTTAATTGTGGTTGTTTTTCCCGCTCCATTGGGACCTAAAAATCCCATGATCTCCCCTTTTTTTATGTTAAAATTTATTTTATCCACGGCTGTGAAATCACCGAATTTTTTGGTCAGATTTCTGGCTGTGATGAGCTGAGCTCCCACAGAGCGAATATCTTGATCAGTCATCCTCAAATCCTCTTTCATAAAAAAGATAAATGTCCTCAAGTGTGGGTTTTTCTTCTTTGATCTCCTCTGCCTTTATTTGAGATAAAAAGCTTGAATCCCCTCTGCACAAACATTTTATATACCGGCCCCTTATATAGAAATCGCCTTTGAGAGCTTTTTTAGAACTCAATTCCTTGACTGTCTCGAAAATATTTCCAATGGGGAGGATCCGGAACATTTTAGCTGGAAAGTCATGCTTGATGTCTTTTATGGAATCCTGTTTTATGAGAGCGCCTTTCTTTATAAAGATGATATAATCCCCTTTTTCAGCTTCATCTAGGTAGGGAGTGGCCATAATAATGGTTTTTCCCTCTTTTTTTAGATCCTCCATTATATTAAAAAACTCAATTCTGGAAAGAGGATCGACTCCAGTGGTGGGTTCATCCAATATCAACATTTCCGGTGAAGATAAAAGAATGGTGGACAAAGCTAATTTTTGTTTCATCCCCCCAGACAAAGCTCCTGCCCGTCTTTTTCGAAATGCAAGCATCCCGGTTCTTTCTAATAGACGGTGTTTCAATTTATTTTTTCTTTGTGATTTAACCTGCTGGATATCAGCAAAAAAATCTAAATTTTCTTCCACAGTAAGGTCTGAGTAAAGTGAAAAACGTTCGGGCATATATCCTGTGATACAAGTCACTTTAGAATGATTTCCAAGGATGGGAGTGTCTTCAATATAAATTTCTCCTGAATCCTTTTTGATAAGGCCCAGGATCATTTTAAAAAGAGTTGATTTTCCTGCTCCATCTGCTCCTGTTATGATGGAAATACTTCCTTTGCTTGCTGAAAATGATACATCTCTGACTGCTTTGATAGGACCAAAGGACTTGGTGAGATTCTTGACTTTCAGCATGTTAGGACGCTCTATTTCTGAAAAATGACTGTGACCGGCATTCCTAATTTAAATTTTTCCTTATTTTCCTTAATCCGAATTTTCACCTTAAAAAGAAGCGACTTCCTTTCTTTTTCGGAAATGATATATTTTGGTGAAAACTCAGCTTCTCTTCCAAAGTTTATTATCTCTCCCTTGAATTCAGTGGACTCCCCATCCAAAAGAATAATGACTTCTTGCCCCAGCTCTAACCGGCTTAGTTCCTTTTCTTCTAAAAAAGTCTCAATAAAAAGACTGTCAAGGTCCAGGACATCCGCGATAGCTGAACCTGGGAATACAGTTTCCTGTGAGGATACAAATCTCTCCAGAATAAATCCTGTAACCGGAGAAGTGACCGTATAATCTTTGATTTGAAGTTTTAAATGTTCTCTTTGATTTTTAAGACTCTCCTCCTGGATCCCAAGTTCATTCAAAGATTGTTTCACTTCCAAAAGAGATGTCTGGATTTCTTTGAGTTTCAGCTCAGCTTTTCTCAGATCATCTTTAGAAACCGATTCTTTTTGTGCCAGCCTTTGCAGACGTTTAACCTGGTCTTCCCAGTAACCAAGATTGGAATTAAGCAGATCTTTTCTGTTTTCCAATTTTTTCTTATTGATTCTGATTTCCTTTTCTTTGATGTCCAAACCCTGCATCTGTATTAAAAGCTTTTCAGCATCCACTTCCATCAGAACATCACCTTTATCAACTTGAGCTCCCTCCTTGATATTACATTTACCAGCACTCCCTCCGACCAGAGTTTTTACTGTGATGACATCACCGTCCACCACTGCAGCTGCTTTGATAGGCCCGGTTTCTTTCTCGGTACAGGAGCCTAATAACAGAAAAATGATAACCATAAGTATTAAGATGCTTTTTTTTCTCATGATCCATACTCCTTTGTCCGGCTTATTAAAGTGTTTACTTTCACATTGATTTTCTCAATCTGCAGTGATATCTCGTTTTTCATGGCTTTATATTTTCTCTCTGCTTGAAGCGCTGACAAATAATCTTTATTAGGGATTTGTTTTTCCTCATAAAGACCTTTTTTAAGCTCTGTATCCTCTTTTGAGTACTCGATCATATTTTCTATATTTTCTTTTTTTTGATTCAACGATTCTATGGCTGAATAAAGCTGATCCAAACTTTTTTCGGTTTCTTTAATAAAGTCATCTTTTTGGTTTTCCAATTTTTGTATATTCAGATCCAATATCTTTTTTTCATCAGTCCCTTTATTCCAGTCAAATATCGGGAGATTTAAAACCACCCCTCCCTGAAAATAAACAGACCATTCCTTTTCAAAAAAATTGATTCCTGGTTTTCCGTAGTGAAGCTCTGCAAATCCATTTATACTAGGGAGGTATTTTCCCGAAGCTATTTTTTTCTGGATTTCAAGGATTCTTTTTTGGTCCTGTAAGGTCTTTAACACAGGATGGTTGTTTTTAAAGTACTCCATAGCCTGCTCTTTACCAGGTTCTTCTTCCTTATACTTCAAGTCAATTTCCTCAGGATAGTGCCCGCAAATTCGGTGAAAACCTATTCTGACTTTATCAATAGCCCGATTGAGGTCACTCAAATTCATATCTGTTTGTTCAAGACTGGTTTTTGTTTCCAGCAGATCTGTTTTTTTAATCAGTCCTTCTTCAAAAAGATCCTCTAATTTCTCGCAGTGCAGTTGAAGAGCTTTTTGAAGGCTCAGAGCCGCTTGCTTTTGGCTTATCAATATCCGGAAATCAAAAAAAGCAGATTTGATGGTATCCACCAAATAATTTTTTTCCAGTTCAGTCTGATTTGCCTCCACAGCTTCCCTGATCTTTTCCATTTCCACCATACGTGAAAGGACTCCTCCTGTAAAAAGAGGTTGGTTCAGAGCCAAAGATAAATCATAGTTATGATGAAGACCTGCTTCAATATTCTGTCCTGGCATTGAGATCAATCCTGGAATTTCTGCTCCTGGAAACTCGAGTGTTATAGTCTCAGATTTGTACAAATAATTAGCATTGAAATTTAAGTTGAACAGTTTATTTTTCGAAGACTGATTCTTTTTGATGGCTGCTTGTTTTTGAGAAATAAATCGATTTTTATAAGAACCACTCGTCTTCAATCCATCTTCAATGGCTTGCTCTAAGCTTATTTTTTCTAAGGCGTTCAGGGATAGAAATAAAAAAAGAAAAATTGACAACCCAAACAATATTTTTTTCATTTTAACATCCCTCTCTTTATAAGATTAACCACGCTTTTTATCCTTTCATCAATAAATTTATCATCTACTTTGATTTTTCTTTCTAAAACAGCCTCCACCATAGGAAGACCTATAAAGCAAAAAAGAGATGGAGGAATAATGTTCAAAATGACATGGACCGGATCTGACTCAGCGAGGAGTCCTTTTTTATGCCACTTATGAACCATTTCTTGAAATATTTTCTGGGGCTTATAAGGTGTTTTTTCAAAGAGTTGACCAATAATATTTGAAATATGATCCGGATTCTGCACCAAGTCATGAATAATGATCTTAGCCATAAATTCATCTTTACGGAAAAATCGTATATATACTTCGGGAAGTGTCTCAAATAACTTCTCCGGATGATCCGACTTTGCCATTGACTTTTGTACTTCTTCAATTAAATCTTTGAATGTGTCTTCAATGATCACTCGGTATAGATTTTCTTTGGATGAAAAATAATAGAAAATCATGGCTTTGTTGATTCCCGCTCCTTTGGCAATTCGGCTGGCACGAGCCCCCCAAAACCCATGGTCTGCAAATTCCTTCACAGCACTTCTTAATATCCTTTGTTTGGCTGTATTTTTTTGTTTTTTCATTTTAACCAACCATTTGGTTTAACCTTTTGGTTAATTTATTGCATTAATTTCCTCTCTTGTCAAGATTTTTTTCATCATTGTCAGAACTTAAATACTAAAATATATATTGTTTATTGAAGAGAAAGGCCATGTAATGAGGGATTTATATTTTTATGATTTCCGAGGCTTTGGTGATGCGGTTCCTTCCATTCTGTTTTGAATGATACAAACATCGGTCTGCCATCTCTATAAATTGTTTCTCATCTTTAATTTGTGAGGGATCTTGATAGCTGGCGATTCCTAAGCTGACTGTTATTTTGATTTTGTTTTTCTCCAGATTAAAAGTTTTTTTCGCAATTTTTTTTCGAATCCTTTCCCCGTGAACAGCAGCTCCTTTTTCGCCAGTATTTCTTAGAATTATTGAAAATTCTTCTCCCCCGTAACGGGCAAAAATATCGGTGTTACGACATATGCACCTCACTAGCTCGGTCACTTTTATCAAAACATGATCTCCAGCTAAATGTCCATAGGTATCGTTTATTTTTTTAAAATAATCAATATCCATCATGACTAGGGATAAGGGAATTTCAAACCTTTTAGAATGGTTTATCTCCTCTTTTAACCGCTCAATAAAATATCTTTTGTTATAAGCTCCGGTTAAAGCGTCGTTAACCCCAAGTTCATAAAGTTCATCGATGGCAACTTTTTCATCTTCATCCGCTAAAGAGAATTTAAAAACTGTTGTGGGACTCATATTGACTTTGTCATTCAACTTTAATTCTTTGCGTTTTATTTTCTCTCCATTAACAAAAGTTCCGTTGGTGCTGTTTTGGTCTTCGATAACAGCTTTTCCTTCCTCTAGTTTGAATTTCAGATGTATTCTAGAAATTCGATTGTCATTGATCACGATATCACATTCTTGACTTCTTCCTAATAGAGTGGTTCCTTCTGACAGAGGAAATAAATGACCCTGAAGCGGTCCCGAAAGAAAAAAAAGGAAAACCTTTTTTGGTTTATCTTTGACCAGCCCAGTTATGGATGTGTTCGCAGTCTGTTCTATGAATTCTTTTTTTTGGTTTGTTTTCTTTTCTCCCATCTTAACCACCTAGTTTTTTTATTTGGTTAAAATTAAATTTCCTAGCTTACCGACTTCAGCTTTCCATTTTGGCCCAAGCACTGTGGTTGATTCTTTTTCTGTGATCACTGCCGGCCCTTCCACACTATGTCCCCACAGCATTTTTTCCCTCTCATAGACTTTGCATTCTCTTTGTTTATCTATAATCCAGACTTTCCTGGTTTCTTCTTCAGAGAGTGTATGCTTTCCTGCTTTTTTAAATTCAGCGATATCCGGCTTTTTTCTTATTTCCAAAGCTCTCATCCTTAAGTTCACAACTTGGATCTCTTCTTCAGGAGCTTTATGTCCGTAAGTTTTTTCGTGCTCATCATGGAATTCAGATTTTATTTTTTCTAGATCAGCTTCAGACAAACTCGAATCAGGCAGCCTTATATTCAGTTCATAGTTTTGTCTGACTAATCTCATGTCCATACTGGCTGTGACTTTTTGATTCTTTTCTGAAACCTGATGTTTTTCAAACCATTTTTCAGCTTTTTTCTTCAGAGAAGATAAAACTTCATTTATCTTTTTTCTGTCTTTCTCCAGTGAAACCATAACGGTCTCAGCAAAGTCAGCGCTCATATCTGCAAAAAGAAGCCCCAGGCTGGAAAAAAGCCCGGCCATTCTTGGGATGATTACTTTGGAGATGGACATTTCATCAGCAAGCTCAGTCGCATGAAGAGGACCGGCTCCTCCATAAGCCATTAAAGTGAATTCCCTTGGGTCATATCCTTTAAAAATAGATAAAATCCGGAGAATACGGAGCATGCTGGCATTGGCAATGGATATGATCCCTGATGCCGCCTCTTTTTCAGACATGTCCAGCGCGCCGCAAAGCTTTTTGTTAACAGCCTGAATAGCCTTTTTTTTATCCAGTTTCATTTCTCCGCCTAAAAAATTTTCTTCTGAAAGCCTTCCCAAAATAAGATGAGCATCGGTCACTGTGGGCTCTTTTCCTCCTCTTCCATAACAGGCAGGTCCTGGTTCGGCTCCAGCGCTCTGAGGGCCTACTTTTATATGACCTCCTTTATCCACCCAGGCAATGCTTCCGGCCCCGGCACCGCATTCGATCACATCGATCATAGGAGTCCTCACAGTATACCCGCTTCCTTTCTGTCTTCCTGAAAAATGAAGATCTCCTCCCACTTCATATTCTGGAGTATAAACAAGCTCCCCGTTCAATATCATGCCCGATTTGGCTGTTGTCCCTCCCATATCCAGAGCAATGACTTTGTCAATCCCCATTATTTGAGAAAGGTTTGATGCCCCGATCAGACCTGCAGCAGGGCCTGATTCTATCATGGTATGAGGTTGTTCTTTGGCTTGTTTTGGGGTGGATATCCCTCCCCCGGAATGCATCACAACAAGATCTCCTGATTTATAATCAGCCTCTTTCAATTTTTCTTCAACAGCTCTTAGGTATTGGATCACTTTGGGAGCCACTGATGCCGCAATCACAGTGGTGGAGGCTCTTTCATACTCACGAAATTCCGGGGAAACCTCACTGGACAAATACACCGGTTTCTTCTTCCATATTTTTTGGGCTGTTTTTTTAACCTCTATTTCATGTTCGGGCTTATGAAAAGAAAAAACAAGCACCACAGCCAAAGCTTTGATTTCTTCATCATCCAGTTCCTTGAGTGTTTTTTCAGCCTCATCCTTGTTTAAAGGAGTCAAAACTTTTTTCTGAGCCGTGATCCTCTCTTCCACTTCTTTTATCAAATACCTGGGAACCAGAGGTTTTTTTCTGTCTTTCATCAGATCATACAGATCCGGACGCTGCTGTCTCCCGATTTCCAAAATGTCTTTAAATCCTTTGGTCACTACCAATCCCACCTTTGCTGTTTTCCCCTCCAGCAGAGAATTGGTCACAATAGTGGTTCCGTGGACAATGACTTTTATGTCAGATACGTCTTTTTTTGCTGTTTCCAGGGTCTTTAAGAGTCCATTGATAAAAGGTTCTTCAGGTGTCTGCGGAGATGAACGCACTTTAGACTTCCAAAATTTCCCATTATCCTCATCATAAAGAATGGTATCTGTAAAGGTTCCCCCGATATCAACTGCTGCCCTTATTTTCATTATTTTTCTTTTTCTTTTTTCTTTTTAGTTTTCTTTTTCCTTAATTCCTTAGTGGCTTGGATGTCCACCTTCCCTTGTTTGGTGATCACCACTCCATATTCAGACCGGGCTTTTTCCCTTGTGACTTTCCCGTTGATGCAATCCTCTTTGACCAGATCCACATTTCTTCTAAGGGGTGATCCGTATCCTCCCCCGCCGGCAGTCTTAAAACTCAACACATCATCTTTTTCTATGGATATACCTGAAGCTTTGGACCTTAAGGTTTGTTTTTCTCCAGATTGTTTATGAAGAATAAAACTCCCTTTTCCACCTGGTTTTCCATTAAATAGACCCCAAGGAGAAACTTTATGCCGGTCCGAGTGAGCGGAAAATGTCAAAGGAACCAGTGCCTGAATACTCTTTTGGATCCCCAGCCCTCCCCTAAAACGTCCGGCACCCCCGGAATCCGGAACCAACCCATAGCTTAAAACCCGGAGAGGATATTCCATTTCCATGGCCTCAATAGGGAGATTGGATGTGTTGGTTATATTGACCTGGACTCCGTCCTGGCCATCTTTTTCCTTTCGGGAACCCATTCCTCCTCCAAGAGCCTCTACATACACAAAATCCTTCCCGGATAGAGCTTTGGTTCCTCCAAAAATAATTGCTGTGGTGGCTCCATTAGAAGCGGCTATGACTTTTTCAGGAAGCACCTTGGAAAAAGCTCCCATTATCACATCCACAACTCTCTGAGCTGTGTCTGTCCTCCCTCCTACCGCGGCTGGCTCCTCAGCGTTCACCAGGCTCCCCTTGGGAGCTTTGATTCGTATGTTTCTCATAAAGCCATGGTTTATGTGAATTTTTGGAGCAATAATGGCTTTAACTGAATAATAAACCGTAGCCTGAAGCGCCTGCCAGACCATATTGATTCCCCCTGAAGCCTGGTCATCTGTTCCAGAAAAATCAAATTCAATAGAGGGAGATGGCTGGTGAGATATTTTTATGGATATTCTTATTTTTAGTTTTTCTTTATCCACTCCATCATCATCCATCACATCTTCAAAAGAATAAGTTCCTTCAGGAATCTCAGACAATGATTTTTCCAACCAATTCTGGCTGTACCCGTAGATATCCTCAATTACTTTTGTGACTTTACTCTTCCCATGGACTTCATACACTTCTTTCAGCCTTCTTTCTCCGAGTTTTAATGAAGCGATCTGGGCTCTGAGGTCTCCTTCTCTTTCCTCTCTGTTTCTCATGTTGGAGAGAAGAATATCCAGCATATCTTGCTGGAAATCTCCTCCTTGGACCAACCTGGATGGAGGGATGCGGACTCCTTCCTGAAAAATTTCTGTTGAATCGCCTGCTGTTCCTACTCCTGGAAAACGCCCGCCGACATCAGTCCAGTGAGCAATATTAGCTGTAAATCCAATGAGATCCCCATCTTTAAATATGGGTTTGACTAAAGTCATATCCGGCAGATGGGAACCTCCTCCCAAATAAGGATCATTGGCAATCAGAATGTCCCCAGATTCAAATTCCCATTCATTTAGATTTTCTCCGATTTGAGTCATCAATCCCTGCATGGAACCCAGATGGATAGGGATATTTTCAGCAAGTACGATTAAATTTCCTTTTTTATCAAAAATAGCGCAAGAACAGTCTTTTCTCTCTTTGATATTGGTGGAATAAGCGGATCGCACCAAAGCAGTGCTCATCTCGTCGGAAATGGTTTGAAATGAGCTTAAAATCACTTCCGATGTGATGGGATCTATTTTTTCTTTCATAGAACTTGCCTATATATCATTATTGTTTTGACACAAAAGATTCCCTCTGATATAAGCATATCTGTATGCTCATTATATCATCTTTTAGGGGGAAAAATGAAAAAACTATTCATTCTTTTATCCTGCTTTTTTATAACCCTGGGATGTTTAAACACCGCATCTGTCTCATTTCAAGAAAAAAATGCCCGCAAACTTAATATGAAAATCTATACCGGTGAGGAATTGAGAACCATAGCTTTTCCTGTGGGTGGACTGGGCACTGGGAACATCACCATTGGAGGAAGAGGGGAAATCCGTGAAATAGAAATCTTTAACCGCCCGGCAAAAGGAGTTCATCCAGACCTTACTTTTTTCTCCATATGGGTGGAACCTGAAGGAAAAAATCCCACCGCTAAAATACTGGAAAGGAAGCTGTTTCCTCCTTATGTGGCGTGGATGGGTATCCCCAGAACTCAGCTCCCCGGAGTCTCCAGATTTGATGAAGTCTTTTTCAGAGGTGAATATCCTTTTGCCTGGGTTGAATTCAAGGACAGGCAGGTTCCCTTGAAAATAATCCTGGAGACCTATAATCCTTTCATTCCGCTGGATACCCAACGGAGCGGGATCCCGGGGGCTGTGTTCAACTGGAAGCTTTTTAATGAAAATGATTTCAAGGTTAAAGCCTCCCTTTGCTTCAGCATGCAGAATCCCATTCAGACCAAAAATGAAAACGGAATCAAAACATACGGAAAAAACCTCAACCAGTCTATTGAAAAACACGGTTTCCGCGGAATCCGTATGACCTCCAACCGGGCAGAACCGGATTCACTGGAGTACGGCAGCATCACTTTTGCCACCACAGACCCAAATACCCTTGCCCAGACCCGATGGTATAGAGGAGGATGGTGGGACAACGCCCATGTTTTCTGGGATGATTTTTCTGATGACGGCAAAATATCAGAAATCATAGATGCTCAGGAATCTCCGGAAGGACGGAGTGATGTGTCCTCTCTGCTGGTCCAGGTCGAACTGAAACCCGGAGAGGAAAAAACCATTCCCTTTTATCTGACTTGGTATTTTCCTAACCGTGAAAATTACTGGAACAGAGAAAAGGAAGTCAAGGGGAAAAAATTTCGAAACTTTTACTCCACTCAATTCCAGGACTCTTTGGACGCAGCCGACTATCTGATAAAAAATATCTCTGAACTCTATGCTGACACCAAGGCTTTTCATGATATCCTGTTCTCTTCCACCTATCCCCCTTATGTCATCGATGCTCTTTCTTCACAGACATCCTCTCTCAAAACCAATCTTTTAATGCGCACCGATCAGGGAAAAGCTTTTGGTTTTGAAGGACTCACAGACAGCAGCGGATGCTGTCCTATGAACTGCACTCATGTCTGGAATTATGAAAACACCATGGCTTATCTCTTTCCCTCTCTGGAGCGGAGTTTCAGAGAAACCGACTTCCTGCACAACACCTTTGACAATGGATACCAGGTTTTCAGGACCCTGATGCCTCTGGGAGACTATTGGTGGAAATTCAAACCCTGCGCGGACGGGCAGATGGGAAATATAGTGAGAGTCTACCGGGAATGGAAGCTATCCGGGGATACCGCATGGCTTAAAAAGCTGTGGCCTCAGGTAAAAAAAGCCCTTGAGTTTGCCTGGAAGGGAGTGAGTGATGTGGAGGATAAAAACAAATGGCAGCAGGAAATGCTGAAAATGCCCTGGGATCCGGATAAAGACGGAGTCATGGAGGCTGAACAGCACAACACTTATGATATTGAATATTATGGACCCAACACCATGACCGGTTCTCTATACTTAGCCGCACTCAAAGCAGCCTCAAAAATGGCTGAAGCCCTGGAAGAAGAAAATGTCGCCAATCTTTATGACAAACTCTATAAGCAGGGGTCAAAAAAATATGATGAGACTTTATGGAACGGCGAATACTACATCCAGAACGTTAATGTGCTCCAGGGATTGACTGTTCCTGAACATCTCAAGTCACCGGATAGAGAATGTCCGGATCCGGAATGCCCGGGCAAAAAATCCCCCGGAGGGAAATCCCCTGCTTTAGAAAAAGAAGAATCCTATCCCAAGTATCAGTACGGTTCTGGATGTCTGTCTGATCAGCTCCTGGGTCAGTATCTGGCTTTTGTCACCGACCTGGGTTATGTCCTGGAGAAGCCCCATGTGGATAAAGCTTTGTCTTCTATCTTCGAGTACAATTTCCGTCAAGACCTGAGCCAATTTTCCAATGTCCAGCGGGTTTACGCACTGAATGAAGAAGCCGGACTTTTACTCTGTTCATGGCCTAAAGGAAACCGCCCCGCCCTTCCTTTTGTTTATTCAGACGAAGTCTGGACCGGGATTGAATATCAGGTCGCTGCTTCTCTTATCTATGCCGGTCATGTGGAAAAAGGCCTGAAAATCGTTGAGTCCACCAGGCAGCGCTACAGAGGATTCAACCGCAATCCCTGGGATGAACTGGAATGCGGCCATCATTATGCCCGAGCCATGGCTTCCTGGGCTGTGATGCTGGCTCTTTCCGGATTTCATCACCATGGAGTGAATCACACCATGGCTTTTTCCCCAAAAATCAACCACAAGAATTTTTATACCTTCTGGTCAACAGGAAGCGGCTGGGGAAGCTGTGCCATGGATTCCCAAGGCATTGAACTCAAAGTTCAGTTTGGCAGTCTAAGGCTTAAGGAGTTGTCTCTTCCCTCCTCCTATTCGTGGGAATCCATACAGAGCTGTGTCTTAGATTCTGATAACATTGAGTGCCGATTTCTCTCAGAACAGGACCAACACAGATTGATTTTTAAAGCCCCCCAGGAAATCAAAAAAGGACAAATTCTCCTTCTGCGTTTCAATTCAAAAACTGAATAGAAATTTTATCCTAACCTTCGCTAGATTGTTCTGTGAAATGAGATCTGTGCACACAAAATTTCCTATTAAGGAATCCAAAATTAATTTTTAATTGACAGAACAGGATTTTCCTAATTATGATTACTGAGGTATTATGGCAAAATGATTAAAAAAGGAGAGTTGTGTCATGCTCATCAAAAAGCTGAACTTATTTTTAATCAAAAAAGTATTTATCCTGGCTTTGGCATTTGTGTTCATTGCCTCAGGAACAGTCCTGGGTCAAGAGCCAGAAAAAATCTCATCTTTGGGAAAATATCAGGGATATTCCCAGGAGAAGTATGATTCCTGGGTTCGCTTTTCCCAGTATCTCACCATGCGGGACGGAACCAAAATAGCCATCGACATCATACGACCGGCTGTGGATGACAAACCCGTGGAAGAACCTCTTCCTGTTGTATGGACCCACACCCGGTACCGCCGGGCTTCTCAGGATGATGAGGGAAATATTCACAGTGCTGCCGAGTCCTTTTATCTCCAGCCTCTGCTCAAACACGGATACATCACAGCAGCAGCGGATGTTCGGGGCTCCGGAGCTTCGTTCGGGACATGGCCCGGGATATTCACTCAAGAAGAGACTCAGGATGCCTATGAGATCACAGAATGGCTGGCTAGCCAACCCTGGTGCGACGGAAACGTGGGTATGTTCGGGGGGTCCTATTTGGGCATCACCCAATTGATGGCTGCATCCACCCAGCCCCCGCACCTGAAAGCCATATTCCCCATGGTGGCGCTTTTTGACCTTTATGAAATCGGCTCTCCGGGAGGAGTGCTGCGCAACGATTTCCTCCGCACCTGGAGTGAACTGACCGAGATGCTGGATACTCAACCGGGTGTTATGCCTGTGGATGAAGATCCCAAAGGCCAGATGCTGGAAAAAGCTCTGAAGGAACACCAGATGAACCGCCCTCTTGTCGAAATCATGGCTTCACTTAAATACAGAGACGACCGGGATCCGGTCACTGGAGCCTATCCATTCCAGGAATGGCATCCGGCCGGATTTATTGAGGAGATCAATGCTTCGGGAATTCCCATGTACATCTGGGGAGGCTGGTTTGATTCCTTCACCAAAGATACTTTTTTGATCTATAAGAATTTCACCACCCCCCGCAAACTTCTGATCGGAGCCTGGCCTCATTCCCCCAGAGATGAAGAAATCAGGGATAATGAATTCAATTTATTAGCTGTGGAGCAGCTCCGGTGGTTCGATTACTGGCTTAAGGGAATCGACAACGGAATCATGGAGGAACCCCCTATCCGATATCATCTGATGGAAGACAGAGGTCAGAACCAATGGAAAACCGCTCAAAAATGGCCTCTTCCTCAATCTGACTCTGTGAGTTATTATTTTTCTGAAGGGCCCTCCGGAAGTGTGGAATCTGTGAATGACGGAATTTTAAACAGGGAAGCTCCTGAATCAGAGTCTGCTTCAGATCCTTACCCTGTGGATTATTCCACCACCACCGGAACCGCGACCCGGTGGGATAATGCCGTAGGAGGAGAATTTGATTATCCGGATATGACGCCCAATGATGAAAAAGGGCTGACCTACACCACTCTCCCTTTGACCGAAGACATCACACTCATAGGCCATCCTGTGGTGTATTTATGGCTGAGCTCCTCTTACAAAGATGGAAATATCTTTGTTTATCTGGAAGAAGTGGATGAGAGTGGGTTTTCCCATTACCTGAGTGAAGGGGTTCTGCAATTATCCCACAGAGTTCTGAGTGAACCTCCCTATGACAATTTTGGACTTCCCTATCACCGAAGTTTCAAGGAAGATGTGGAGCCAGTGACTCCGGGAAAAGTGGTGCAATTGGCTTTTGACATGCAGCCTGTCTCCAATGTTTTTAATGCCGGTCACCGCATAAGGGTCACTCTGACCGGAGCGGACAAAGACAATGCCGCCACTCAAGTCCTTGAACCGCCCCCCACTTATATTGTTTACCGAAACGCGGACTATCCTTCACATATTCAGCTTCCCGTATTCCAGGAAAAAATTAAAATCAGCGAACAAGAAGGGATTTCTCTTGTTTTGGTGTTGGTGATCGCATTTCTGGTGATTATTTTAGTCCTGGTCTTCACAAACTTTATGCGCCGGAAATCATAAAAAGGAACCGATCGAGCTGAATCACTTGTTCACAAATCCTTGAAAACGGATCTGTTCGGCTTTCTTTTTTAAGTAATCATTCAATTCTTTTGAATCACTTCCGTGTAAAAAGAACAGATCCACCAAATCATTCCTGGCTTTTTTAGTTTCGGGAGGACCTTCAAGGCAGTGATAAGCCTTAAAAACAGCTAATTTTGAATGGGGAAGCTGTTTGTGAATCTTAAGGGTTTCTTCAACAGGAGCCACCTGATCCTGTGTCCCGGCCAATAAAAACACTTCAGTGCTGATGTTTTCTAAATTTTGGATATCAAATTTCTTTTTAGGAATATCTCCTTTTCCAGCCAATTTATTCAGAGGTTCTGCTTCTTTATAAAAAGGATAGTTGATATCCGGTGTTCCTTTTTCTGAAGTCTTGATGTTTGTTTCAAACATAAAAACCACGGCCCAGGGTTTGTACTTCTGGGCTGAGCTGATGAAATAATCGACTGTTCCCAATTGATCGGTCAGCTGATCATACAATGTCAAGTCATCCTGACTCACTTTTTCAATCAACTGGACTGCCTTGTCCTGATCATAATAGAGGAGCCTCTGTATCAGAAACAAAAGCTGCTCGATCTTTACTTTTTGCTTCTGGACTATCTCTGAATAAACTTTTTCCAAATTATTTTTCTCAAGAAACTCATTAAAAAATTTAATTCCGGATTCACTGCTTCCCTGAGCATCCTTGAAAAAACTCATCAAATAGGCTCGCTCAACATTCTGATGATATTTTGATAAATACTTTAAGCCGATCATGGCTGTGCCGGAACCACCTAAGATGTTTATTTTTTTATCACCCAGCAGGTCCTTCCTTATGTTCTCCATGTCCTCAATCACATTATCCGAATTCAAAGATTCATAAATCCGGACCCAGTCTTTTTTCTTCTTTTGAAAGCCGGGAATGTCGGAACAATACATCCCCCGATATTCATAGGTCACCACATTCAAGGAAGTATTGAATATCTGTTTGTACCTATCAGCCCAACCCACCTGGGGAAAAGTGCGCTGTCCATCTGTGGGAACCAGAAGAGTTGATTTTCCTTCCTGGTAATCACTGCACAGTTCATAGTACAATTCAAATTCGCCCCACTCCGGATGATCATAGGATAGGGGGACTCTTATGTATCTGTGATAATAATCTGGCTCCGGACAACCTGGATTCACTTCGTTATATTCATAGCTTTCCTCTGATTCCGGATAATCGGGATAAAATTTATCCACTGCTGTGATCACATTTTCGAGATCTCCGTTCACGTCTTTCTCTTCAACCAACACATCCTCTAATTTGATCGTTATCTTTTCTTCAGCAATATCCTTAGACAGATAATCAGAGAAGAGGAGGCTGTGAGCGTTCTCTATGAGATAAACAATAAAAAAATCATCCAGAAAATAATAGTTGTCCAGATCGGGCTTCTTTGAGTCCATCTTTTCTATCTTTAAATAAAAATCCGGCACTGTTTCTGAATCTCTTTTTTCAATCACATCCACGACCTTTCCTCTAAGCTCAACAAGTGACTTCGGTTCTTTCGAGGGCACACAGGCTGTTGAAGTGAATATAAAGAGAAGTAAAAAAATCAGGATGAATTTTTTCAATACAATCCTCCTCAAATAAATTGATTCACACTTATCTTAACACAGTCATCTCCTCCAACCCAAAGAAAACAAAACAGTTTTTTTGTGAATTTTAGCCATGGTCTGAGAACTCTCTCTTTGGGATTAGACTGATTTTTTTAAAAGTAATGACAATTCTGTCAAGAGATTCGTATAATTGGATTTTAATCAGGATAGAATGAATCAAAAATCTTAAAAATCGAATTCCTTTAGGATAAAATAGAAAAGAAACACATTATGCTTCAAAAAAAAGACCGAATCGATTTTCAAGAAAAACTGCTTCACTGGTACCTGCGTCATCAACGGAAGCTTCCCTGGAGAGAGACCCGGGATCCCTACAAAATATGGATTTCAGAAGTGATGCTCCAGCAGACCACGGTCCAGACTGTTCTTCCCTATTACAAAAAATGGCTTGAAATATTTCCAGACATCCACACCCTGAGTCAAGCCTCCCAGCAAAGAGTGCTCAAGGCCTGGCAGGGACTGGGTTACTACCAGAGAGCTAAAAATCTTCACCGGGCCTCCAAAATCATGGTGGAAAAACACCAGGGACAGATCCCTTCAGACTTTTCCAGGCTCAGGAAACTTCCGGGCTTTGGTCCCTACACCACCGCGGCTGTGCTCAGTTTTGCCTTTAACCAGCCTTATCCTGTGCTGGACGGGAATGTCCGGCGGATCCTTCTGAGACTCAAAGGCCTGCCCAGAGAGGCGTCTCCTTCAGTTGATAAAGAACTCAAGCCGTTCCTCACATCTTTGTTTGTCCCCAAAAAATCAGGTTCCTTCAACCAGGCTCTCATGGAGCTGGGAGCTTTGATCTGCCGGCCTCAGAATCCTTCCTGTTTACTCTGCCCCATCCAAAAACACTGCAACGCCTTTCAAGCCGGAACACAGGAAATCATTCCCAAGCCCAAAAAAACAAAATCTCATAAAATTGAAGCTGTTCTTGGAATCATCATTCAGAACAGCCGTTATTTGATTCAAAAAAGGCCATCGGAAGGCCTCATGGCCGACCTATGGGAGTTTCCAGGGGGAAAAATCGAACCGGGAGAAACTCCTGTCCAGGCTCTTCACCGGGAGATCAAGGAAGAATTGGGGCAAGAAATCACTCAGGAAGAATTCCTCACTAAAGTGAACCATTCCTACACCCAATTCCGGGTCACTCTGTATGCCTATGAGTGCCGATTAAAGGGAAAACCAGACCTGAATTCAAGTGAGCATCGCTGGGTATCCCTTCAAGAATTTGAGAATTATGCCTTTCCCTCAGGTTCGGTTAAGGTCATCCAGTATTTTAAAAAAAACAAATAAATTTTCATTCTTGGTCGGAACTTCATAGAATGGAATGTAAGGTATAGAATGGAATGTAAGGAGGAAAAACAAAATGAAAAATAAAAAATTACTGGCTGCCATCTTTTTGTTGATCTTTTCAGTGGTCTTTTTAAATGTCTGTAAGGAGGCTCCCCCATCCAAGCTTCAGTTTGCCCTTTCTTTTTCTTCATCAGCGCATTCTGAAAACATCACCGGACGGGTGTTTGTCTTTGTTTCTGAAGACGACCAGCGGGAACCCCGGCTCCAAGCCGGTTCCTGGAGGAACAGCGCACCGTTTTTTGGTAAAGATGTGGAGGACCTTGAACCCGGTCAAGAGGTGTTGATCGATGAAAACATTTTAGGCTATCCTACTGAAAGCCTCCAGGAAATCCCTGAAGGCGAATATTATGTTCAAGCCTTGGTCAACATCTACACCCGATTTGAACGGTCTGACGGACATGTGATTTGGGCTCACATGGACCAATGGGAAGGACAGCAGTTCAACCGCTCTCCGGGGAATCTCTGCAGCGAGGTCAAGAAAGTTCATTTGGATCCGGATAAAGACTATCAGGTGGAGCTGAACATGGACCAGGTCATTCCTCCCATAAAAGTCCCGGAGGATACCTCCTTGGATGTTTGTCATCACTTTCCAGCATCCCTGTCCTTATTTTGACGACTCTTATGCGGTCAATTCTGAAAACTGCGGCCCTTACGGAGACGCACTACTCACGGAACTCATCCCCTATCTGGAAGAAAATTTCCGGATCATCCCCAAACCCTATGCCCGTGTCCTTTCCGGAGGCTCTACCGGAGGGTGGGAGTCTCTGGCTCTTCAGGTCTTTCATCCGGACTTTTTCGGAGGCACCTGGAGCTTTTGCCCGGATCCCATTGATTTCCGGTACTACATCCTGACCAATATTTACAATGACAAAAATGCTTTTTACAAAAAACAAGGATGGATGACCTATGAACGGCCTTTTATGAGAGATGTTCACGGACAGGTTATGGTGACCATGGAACAGCTCAGTCAGCTGGAAGCTGTGCTGGGAACCCACGGCCGGTCCGGACAGCAGCTGGATATCTGGCAGGCGGTCTACGCTCCAGTGGGTGAAGACGGCTATCCCCAAACTATCTGGGACAAAAGAACCGGTGAGATTGATCCTGAAGTGGCTCGGCACTTTAAAAAATATGACCTCTATCTGTACATCAAGGAAAATTGGCCCCAAATCGGACCCCAATTAAAGGGAAAGCTCCATCTGATCACCGGGGATATGGATAACTATTATTTGAACGAACCAGTGTGTGAATTAGAAGAATTTCTGGAAAGCACCACCGATCCATATTACCAGGGCTCTTTTCAGTACGGACGGCCCCGAAAAGGACACGGATGGTCTCCCTATGACCGGTCTTCCGGAGAACTGGAGCGGGTTATGGCTGATCACATGGCCCGAAACGCTCCTCCTGGAGAGAACACCCGTCAGTGGAGATATTGAGTGAACCACTCCAGCTGAAGCTTCATCAACTATCGTACGTATAAAATAAATGACAAGTCAACAAGAAACCTGCAAAAAAGAGAGAACATCAGAAAATCAGCGGAATAGAGGCTCAAAAAGGATAGAGATCCTCCTTGTCCCTGAACAAGGGGATTAGAATATCACGAATACCCTGATAGTTCCTCAGCCGCCAAGAGCTGAGCCTGAGGAGGCGGGGACCGGGTGGCCTTAAAGGTCAGATTAAGGTGTTTGATGATCTTGTCTATGACTTTGTGATCTTCAATAAAGGAGACAATCCGCATGCTTCCCCCGCATTTGGGACAGATAAGGGGATCGATACTGTGAACATTGAATCCTGTATGACGTGGGCAGTAAACCCTGCTCATGACAGGGATAGTGATTCAAAAAATATGCCGGGAAGAAGAAATGATTAAGAAGTTTGGAAATATCTGCCCTCAGCTCAAACCCAAGCTCCAAATCAGGCTTGGATGATTTTCCGCTTGTGGATTGAAGTACTCTTTTTCGAACAGAATTTTCAAATCAATCTTCCCTGATTTGATTGATTCAATGAATTGCTTTTCTGAATCATTCAGAACGAACACTCTCTTATAAAAATCCGAAACTGACCTTTTAATAAGCAATGGATTCAAATCCTTTCCTCGGCTTTTTCGGATGAATTGGCTCATGCTTCTCGTTATCTCTTTGCTGTTGTACCTCTTAATTCTGGAAATAATGTCTTCCACGTCTGGCTCCCTCCCCGCCATCAACAAATAAAGAACCATCAGTTTTCTCAGGACATTCTCGTTCAGTTTCAATTTCGAAATCTCGTACATGTCGAAAATGTCCCTGGCGTAGAGCCTTTCCACTATAGCCTTGGTCTTCATCGCTGCTACTTCTTCAACTGTATAAGTGTTAATTTTGAAACTTTCAAATTCAAAGAGGTGGTCAAATGTTCTCCGAACAATCCTGGTAAAGGGGACTCGTTCAAGGAAATTAAACTCAAGCCTTATACTATCGGGAAGCCCGCTGAGCCTTTTGTATCTCAAAATATATCTTTCCATGATGTAAGAACCGGGTCTCTTTGTCATCCGGTATCCTAATGAATCAGCCAAGCCGGCAATTTCTTTAGGTATAACCTTTCTCCTGGCTAGCATCTCTTCTTTCCTCAGGGAACCTGTAAAATTCAAATCCAGGTCAACAGAAAGTCTGGGAACATCAAGATAAATGAAATTGAGCGCTGTCCCACCCTTGAGAGTAAAGTCCGTACCGATTTGTTTCTCTTTGTACATGCCGGAAAGAATCTTTGTCATATGGAAGGTTTTCTCTAGTAAATCGGGGTTGAATCCTGTATCCCGCTGAAGCTTTTGTAGAGCTCTGAGAGTCAATTCCATTCAGCCACCCTCGATAACATTCTCAAGCCTCTTATCGACTATTATCTTCCATTTTTTTACATAAGTACCTTTCCTATCCTTCTCAAAGTAGTAGATGTTACCGGAAAGCCTTTTTTCCAGCTCCTTAAGAAGCCATTCAGGAGTATCTATTAATTTTCCCAACATATCGAATAGGAAACCCGTTCGATTGAAAAGTATTTTCTCTTCCATCCTGTCAAGATACTTGAGCAGCCGCTTCCAGTTGACCTTTTCCAAGTCCTGAAATGACCTGATTATTTCCTCATATCCTCCAGCATATTCCGGACGGTTCATCACGTCAACAATGGTTCTTTCCAAATCAGAGACAACCACATTTTCTTCCCTGTACTTTATCTCCTTGAAACCGAAGAATCGTTTTTTCGTCAGTATTACCGGATGAAAAACAAGCCCGTGATAATCTACCTTCTGGACATGGTTTGTAGTGGACAGGTAAAAATGACTGGCCGGCTGCTGGGATAGCCCGTGAAGATATAGGGCTGTGTAGAAGGAATAGAAATAAGGCTTCGTCAGGTGCCTCCCGACCAGGATGAGATCTTCCACGTACTTCCCCTTGTCATGAACTATATGAGAAGGTATTCTCACAAACAGATTGGACTTCACCCTGTCCAGAGCGCCCTTTTTCCTCATGTTCTTGAGAAGGTTGTAGGCGTGCATTCGCGATATCCCCAGCAATTCCATGGCTTTTTCAGCGCTTACCACCTTCAGGTTTTCCGCTTCAAGGAGGAAATAAAGCTTCTGTTCAAGTCCTGATAATTTTTTCAGTTTGTACATATTCATTTAATTGATTTTACAATATTTAAATATACTAGGTAATTATTTTAAAACAAGTTAAACATTTAAGTCAATTGATAATTTTTAACCAATTTAATTAAATTATTGAAAACAAGTTAAACTAAATGGAAGAGAACCATCTAAAGATATCATGGTGCGATAATCATCTAGAAGGCGGCCACTGGAAGAGATTAGCGACAGTGGTAAAATTGTCTTCACAAAGGTGACCTTCCCCCCAAAATACGGACACCCTAAAAAGTTTGAGGAAGAACGACTCCATCATGGCGTTTTTATAACAACTTTTACTCATGCTTTGGCGGATGTCCCAGGCGTTTAGTATCTTCACTATCTCTTTGCTTCCATACTGGCTTCCTCTATCAGAATGGAATAAGCCCGGATTTAGGGCTGCGTTTAAGCAGAGCTTTTCTCAGCGCGCTTGTGACTAACTCTTTTTTTAGATTATTGCAGAGTGGAAATGGTAAACAGAAATGCACCCCCCATGGTAATGGATAAGATTCTTTCGTTAGTCGAGCGAATAAAATGAGCACGCATTAGCGAAAGAATGCATTGAACTATAAGCAGGTGGGCTCGATCCTATGG
>JAWLEN010000129.1:0-6284 GCA_041686095.1 Candidatus Aminicenantota bacterium | reverse complement strand
TTCCCCAGCGTGGAATCTCCCTCCCGTTCGGGCTTCGCTCTCCTCTAAAGAGGAACCATGCCCGCTCAGCCCTCAAGGGGATTCCTCATCCCTTGCCCTTTTCCTAAAAGATAACATCTATCAAAGAACAGAAATACTAACTTTATAGACTAAGAAAATTAAGGATTTTATGAATCTCTTTCAATAGGTTAGAGGGGGATGTTTCCATGCTTTTTGGGAGGGTTTTCATCCCTTTTGTTCTCCAGCATTCTAAGTGCTGCAATAAGTTTGGGCCGAGTGTCTTTGGGTTCAATGACTTCGTCTATATAGCCTTTTTCAGCTGCCACTGACGGATTAGCAAACTTATCTCTAAATTCCTTAGTTTTTAATTTGGCCAAAGCCTCTGGATCATCAGCTTTTTTCAGCTCTCTTCTATGAACAATCCTCACAGCGCCCTTGGGACCCATAACAGCGATTTCAGCAGTGGGATAGGCATAGTTTATATCAGCCCGTATGTGCTTTGACGCCATCACACAATAAGCTCCTCCGTAGGCTTTTCTGGTGATCAATGTTATTTTAGGAACTGTGGCTTCAGCAAAAGCATAAAGAATTTTAGCTCCGTGTCTGATGATCCCTCCGTGTTCCTGCGCCACACCCGGCAAGAATCCGGGCACATCTTCAAATGTAATCAGAGGGATGTTAAAAGCATCACAAAATCTTATAAATCGGGCGCCTTTATCCGATGAATTTATATCAAGGACACCAGCTAGATGGTCAGGCTGATTGGCAACCACTCCCACAGATTTTCGTCCCAAACGTCCGAAACCGACCACGATGTTCTTTGCGTAATCTCTGTGAACTTCAAAAAAATAATTGTCATCCAATACACTATTGATTATTTTTCGAATATCATAGGGATGATTGGGATCATCCGGCACCATCATGTTCAGCTTATCATCAACCCTTTCGAAAGGATCTGACGTCTCTTTCTCAGGGGGATCTTCCATATTATTGTCAGGAATAAAAGAAAGAAGTTCTTTGATAACAGCCAAAGTTTGCTCTTCATTTTCCGCAGAAAAATGAGCCACTCCGCTCAATTTATTGTGTGTCTCAGCTCCTCCAAGTTCCTCCATTGAAACATGTTCATGAGTCACTTCTCTTATCACATCCGGACCTGTGATGAACATCCTGCTTATTCCCTCAGTCATGATGATAAAATCTGTGATGGCTGGGGAGTAAACAGCGCCCCCAGCGCATGGCCCCATGATGGCGGATATTTGAGGAATCACCCCAGAAGCTAAAACATTTCTTAAAAATATGTCCGCATATCCAGCCAAACTTGAGACTCCCTCTTGGATTCGGGCACCACCTGAATCATTAAGACCTATGACAGGCACACCGGCCTTTAAAGCCAGATCCATTATTTTGCAGATCTTTGCAGCATTGGCCCTGCTTAGAGATCCGCCGAAGACAGTAAAATCCTGGGCAAAAACAAACACACTTCGGCCCTCAATAGTGCCGTAACCTGTGACCACTCCATCTCCATAAATACGCCTTTTTTCCATGCCAAAATCTGTACAGTGATGAACAACAAATTTATCCATTTCCTGAAATGAGCCTTCATCAAGCAGGATTTTAATCCTCTCCCTTGCTGTTAAACGCCCTTCCTTATGGCGTATTTTGATCCTTTCCGCGCCTCCGCCTTGTTCAGCAAGTTTTTCCTTTTTTCTGATTTCTTCTAATTTCTTCTCTATAGTCATTTTTCTTTCTTGCCCATAGATTTTTTTACTTTTTCCCAATCACTCAAGAAACGCTCAATTCCTCTGTCTGTCAGGGGATGTTTTACCAACTTTTCCAAAGAATCAAAAGGAAGAGTGGCAATATCAGCCCCCATCATGGCAGCTTCCACCACATGCATGGGATGCCTGATGCTGGCAACAATGATCTCTGTCTCAAATGAATAATTATTAAAGATAGGAATCATCTGCTCCACTAATGCCAGCCCATCGCTTGAGATGTCGTCCAATCTCCCCACAAAAGGACTCACATATCGGGTTCCGGCTTTAGCCGCTAATAATGCCTGGGTTGGAGAAAACACCAAGGTGGTATTGACTTGGATCCCTTCAGCAGACAGGGTTTTTGTGGCTTTAAGCCCTTCCACACAGATGGGAATCTTCACAATGACATTTTCGGCAATCTCACAGTGTTTCCTTGCTTCTTTAATGATTCCTTCGGCTTGACTCTCCACACATTCCACACTCACAGGGCCGGGAACAATCTCACAAATGCTTTTTATCAGGTCCTTGAAGTTTTCTTTTTCCTTGGAGCACAGGGTGGGATTTGTGGTGACTCCATCAATGATTCCCCAGGAGACAGCTTCCTTTATCTGTTCAAGATTGGCTGTGTCTAAAAAAATTTTCATTATTCCCTCCATTTCGGGTTTTTATCAACGCCATGTCATCTTTTTATATTATTTTGGCTTGTATGTCCAGTCAGTTCACCGCTACTTTTTGATTCTCATGACTGTATTTGACAGAGTCCCAATTCCATCTATCTGAACATCCACTCGATCCCCCGGAAACATAGGACCGACTCCAGAGGGAGTTCCGGTGGTTATGATGTCACCAGGCATTAAAGTCATAATTTGTGAAACATATCGGATCAGTTCTGGAACAGGAAATATCATATTGGCTGTATTTCCTGACTGCCTGAGCTTACCATTCAAAAAAGTTTTTACTTTTAGCCGTGAAGGATCCAAATCCATGGCTATGCAAGGGCCTATAGGAGCAAAAGTATCAAAAGACTTGGCTCGAGTCCATTGGCCGTCTTTATCCTGGAGGTCCCTGGCAGTCACATCATTCAAACAGGTGTAACCCAATATGAAATCTTTCACAGGAGCATCTTTTTCAAGCTTCCAAACCTTTTTTCCCACCACCAAAGCCAATTCCCCTTCATAATCAAGCCTTTTAGTGTCATCTGGGTAAATGATAATATCATTTGTCCCGATCACAGCTGAAGGAGGCTTTAAAAAAATCAAAGGTCTTTCAGGAACCCTCTGTCCTCTCTCATCAGCATGTTCCTTATAGTTTCGGCCTATGCCCACTATTTTTGTAGGGAGAACAGGTGGAAGTATGATGACGTCTCCGATAGGTATCTTCTGTTTTTTCTCCCTTAAATTTCCTAATACAGATCTCTGTAAAGGAATAAGTCTGTCCTCTTCAAGCAATCCATACCGGATGGTTTTGTTGTGTTTAAAACGGTATATTTTCATGGGAGAGATCCTTTCAGAACTCCTGTAATTATTTCTGATCTTTCACTCTCATTATCGGCATTGTCACAAGCAGAGACGCAATATTCATATTCAATTCCCTTTTTGACAGAAAAGTCATAGAATATATTCTCCTTAATACACTCGGAAGTCAAAAGAATAAACTTTTCATCTCCCTTTATTCTCCGCCACACCTTATATCCTTTGAGGTCATTATCTTTGACCCTATTCCAAGTTAAAGTGATTCGATCATGCACAGCAATGATTATCAGATCTTCCGGTGCATCAGGCGGAATGGTGTCCTTTACTGTCACGCTTACACTTTCTGAATTTTCACTTTCTAAAAAAGGCGGTTCCTCCGAAGCAGAACTCCTGACGAAATATTCATATTCCTCTCCAAAAATAATCCCTTCATCCTCATAGTTGGTTTCTTTGATCAGTTCGTCATTAATTAGATTAAAATGACTTTCATTGGAAGACCGATAAAGATTATACCCTTTCACACAAGCCGGAGAGGAACCGTCTGTATTTTTCTCCGGGGACTCCCATTCAAGTTTCACGCTTTTCAACTCTGCTTGGGCTTTTAATCCAGAGGGGGAACAAGGGACTATTCTTGCCTGCACAGCTATGGGTTTTGGAATCTCTGATTTTTTGCCTTTGTGGTCAACGACTCTGATTCCCAAAAAAAACAAGGTATTTCCATAATCAGGTGGTTTTATGGTGATCTCATATCTATAAACCGGGGATTCCTTGTCATCTGTTTCTATAAATTCAGGAAAATCAGGACTTTGGATTGACTGATAAAGAACAGCCTGTTTTTTAAATACTTTAGGGTCAACAACTTGCTCGCTTTCTTTTTCATAAGGCTTTTGGTATATCCAGATATCTGCTTTGGAAATTTCAGTTAAAGGGCTTCCATCAAGGTAAGATTGTGGGTTTTTCCATTCAACTATGATTTTATCGCCACGTTGAAACACTTCTTGTATTTTGACTTCTTGAGGAATCTTTTTTATAGGGGGCATAATAGGCCCCTTTTTCCCGCAGAAGAGGGAGATAAAAACAGCGATAACAACCAAAAAAGAAATGAAATGTTTTTTCATCAAAGGATAAAACGGCTGAGGTCCTGATCTTCTACGATGTCTTTGAGCTGTTTATCCACGTAATCCTCATCTATGATGATTTTTTTGTCCACATCCTCAGGGGCATTGAAGGATATTTCCTCCATGACTTTCTCCATCACTGTATGAAGTCTTCTGGCTCCTATGTTTTCATTTAGGCTGTTGACTCTTTCTGCGATATCAGCAATTTTTTCAATAGCTCCTTGTTTGAAATCGGTTTTAACCCCTTCTGTGGCCAAAAGAGCTTTATACTGTTTAAGCAGAGCGTTCTCAGGCTCTGTTAATATGCGGATAAAATCATTTTTATCTAAGGAAGATAGTTCCACCCGGATGGGAAATCGGCCCTGTAATTCAGGAATAAGATCTGAAGGCTTGGTGACATGAAAGGCGCCCGCTCCTATAAACAAAATATGATCCGTTTTGATAAGACCTGAACGGGTATTCACCGTGGTTCCTTCTATTATGGGAAGAAGGTCCCTTTGAACCCCTTCACGGCTGACTTCTGGTCCCCGGCCAGACTCTCTTCCTGAGATCTTATCCACCTCGTCTAAAAATATGATTCCTGAATGCTCTGTCTTTTCTACCGCTAACCGGGAAACCTGATCCATATCAACCAGCCTCTGCTGTTCCTGCTCAGTAAGGACTTTCATGGCTTCTTTGACTTTAACTTTCCGCCTCTTAGTCTTTCCTTTCAGACCAGGAATGATCTCCTGAATTTGTATCCCTATCTCCTCAACGCCTGTGTTAGAAAATATCTCAAACGGTGAGCTGAATTTTTCTTTGACTTCAATCTGTACCTGGCGTTCATCCAAAAGACCGGCACTCAGCTGTCTTCTTAATTTTTCTCTGGTCTCCTGATATTTTATTTCATCGCTTTTATCATCTGACTCAGATCTGACTCTAGACCTGGGTAGGAGAATATCCATCAGTTTCTCCTCAGCGTTAACTTCAGCTTTGCCCCTAACTTCGTTCATTTTCTCTGTTTTGACTAAACCCACCGCAATCTGGACCAAATCTCTGATCATTGACTCCACATCCCGGCCCACATAACCGACTTCAGTGAACTTACTGGCTTCTACTTTTAAAAAGGGAGAGGATGTTAATCGAGCCAACCTTCGGGAGATTTCTGTTTTGCCCACTCCGGTTGGGCCTATCATCAAAATATTTTTCGGGGCTACTTCATCGGCTAAATCCGGAGGGAGCTTTCTTCTTCTGTATCGATTCCGCAAGGCAATAGCCACAGCCTTTTTTGCTTTTTCCTGACCGATTATATATTTATCCAATTCTTCAACGATCTTTTTGGGAGTGAGCTCTGACTCATCAAACCCGCCTTTTAATAATTTGAAACCGTTGGGAAGTTCTATAGGCATTTATAGTTCCTCGATAGTTACTTGATTATTAGTATAAATACATATATCAGAGGTGATTTTCATGGCTTCCTGGGCAATCTTTTTGGCAGAAAAATCAGTGTTTCGTATGAGAGCCCGGGCTGCAGAAAGAGCATAGGCACCTCCGGATCCGATGGCAATGATCCCGTCATCCGGCTCCACCACATCGCCGGTTCCGGAAATCAAAAAAGAATTATTTTTATCTGAAACAATCATCAAGGCTTCCAGCCGGCGCAAGGCTTTATCCAATCTCCAGTCTTTAGCCAGCTCAATAGCGGCGCGGGCTAGATTTCCCTGAAACTCCTCCAGTTTGCCTTCGAATCTGGAAAAGAGGGCAAAGGCATCCGAGGTGGCTCCTGCAAATCCAGCCAGAACTTTCCCTTTGTACAACCGCCTCACTTTGCTGGCTTTAGATTTCAACACTGTTTTTTCCATGGTTACCTGGCCGTCTCCGGCAAGGGCCACTTTTCCCTGCCTTCGAACACACAATATAGTGGTTGACTTAAAATGATTTGCATTCGTCATAACTTA